>JAMWZG010000464.1 GCA_024304855.1 Paracoccaceae bacterium | reverse complement strand
CCTCCTGAATTTTCCAGTTTCAGGATAGTTCCGCCACACAAAGTGAGGCAGAGCCGATTTAAGGGCAACGCGACACTGGGTCACCTCAGCGCACGCTGAAACCCTTGAAGATGTTGCGTTTTTGTCGGGCGCGGCGTTGAACCACCTGCATGTTGTGCTGGGACGCGCGGAGGTGCCCCAAGGCTTGTTGCGGGAGCGGCTTGCGCTGCGCGCAGCTGAGGCTAGTGTTGCGTTTTCTGGCCGACGGGAGCGGGCAGCGGAGCTGCGCGATGCGGCGCACCTTCTGCGTCCCGGCGATCTGCCCGGCCCAGCGGGCGAACCCTACATTGCCTGGCGGCGCGCTGTGGAGCGGCCGGTGTCGGTCAAGGGTCTGGGTCAGGCTTTGCCGAGTCTCGACTCCAGCCAGATTGCCGCGTGGCTTGATGCGGGGAAAGGGATGCCGGTGATCTAAGCAGGTCCGGCACTGATCGCCCCTCTGCCATTCGATGCCCTGCTGCATGCAGATGAAGCAGATCGTCGATCAGTAGCTCAAGACGCCGAACCCCATTGGTGGCAGGACGGGTGCGTTTGCAGAGCGCCACGCCGCACAAGGCGCAGATCTGATGCGGTACAAGACGCTTCTGGCTGAACGGAGCCAGTCCACCTTCGCAAGATGGGCACCTGTCCCGAAGCCGACAACCGTGGTGAGAGCAAGAAACGCGTGTCGCGAGGCTCCAGTCTCGGCGAAAATAGGGCGTTTCGTCTTCCGCCAGACAGGCCGGGCAGAATTGCAGCCAGGTCGCCTGAATCCTTGGTGCGCAACTCTGCTGAGGCGCCCGCAGGGGCAAACGCAGCCGGGCCAAGGGGTCAGGAGCAATACTCAGAGCCGCGATGTCTTCCAGCGGTATGCAGGTATGCTCCCCCAAAAGCCGCAGGATGCGATCAGCAACGCCCGATCAAGCCGTGCCGACCAGTTCTTACCCGGCGCTCCGAGAAGCGCTGGTGGCCGTGCCGGTGCTTTACGCGCTCCTCTTTCGGATCCGTCCTCCGAGGCGGGAGATGAATCCAGCCACGTTGCATTCGAAGGTGACCTCTTCCTGACTTTGCGAACTGGTCGATATCACGTGATTAAGGTGACGACTTTGTGGGTTAACATTCTCTCTGTCTGACCGCAAATTTCTAAAAGACAGCAATCATTGACCCTTTCCCGAGCCATTCGAATCGCACTCACGGCTTGAATTTGGTCCGCCTCTTCGCTAATAATCTAACACCTGTTAGATTATTAGCGAAGAGATCATATGACCTCCCCACTTCATCAGCTGAAAATCATCGAACTCGGTCATGTTATTGCTGGACCACTCTCGACCTCGCTGCTTTCTGATTTTGGGGCAGACGTCATCAAGATTGAGGCACCCAACCGGACGGACATGATGCGCGATCTCGGACCAAAGGCCGGGGACGGAGTTGGCGTTTGGTGGAAAACTCTGGGCCGCAACAAAAAAATTCTGAGCCTCGACTGGAAGTCGGGCGAAGGACGGGACATCCTGCGCAGACTGGTTGAAAGCGCCGACGTACTTGTTGAAAATTTCCGGCCAGGCGTGCTTGAACGTGCGGGTGTCGGGCCTGAAACCCTGCATAAGTGGAACCCGGATTTAGTTATTCTGCGCGTTTCGGGTTACGGTCAGGACGGCCCGATGCGGGACGTGCCCGCTTTCGGGCGCGCGGCAGAGGCGTTGAGTGGCCTAGCCCATCTGACTGGTTTTGCGGACGGGCCACCGATGCACCCCGGATTTCCAGCGGCCGACAGCACGACAGGGTTGATGGGTGCTTTGGGGATCATGATCGCGCTGTTTGCCCGGGAAAAAGGGATTGCGCGTGGTCAGGTCGTCGATCTTGCGGTGTTCGAGGCGCTGCTTCGACTGATGGACTATCCCG
>JAMWZG010000463.1 GCA_024304855.1 Paracoccaceae bacterium | reverse complement strand
GGCAAAGACGGTATAGACATCCGCGATCCCGCCATTGGAAATCCAGGTCTTCTCGCCGCGCAGAACAAACCCATCCCCATCGGCCTCGGCCACCATCGTGGAATTGGCCACGTCCGACCCCGACTGCGGCTCGGTCAGGGCAAAGGCCGAAATCGCCCGCCCCTCCCGCGTCCGGCTCAGCCATTCGGCCTTTTGCGCCTCCGTCCCGAACAGCGACAGCGCCCCGGTGCCAAGCCCCTGCATCGCAAAGGCGAAATCCGCCAGCCCGTCATGCCGCGCCAAAGTCTCGCGGATCAGGCAGAGGCTGCGCACATCCAGCACCCCCTCCATCGCGCCCGAATGTGTCAGCCAGCCTCCCTGCCCCAGCATGGCCACCAGCGCCCGACAGGCCGCATCGGTATCGCCATGATCCACCGCCCCCAGATGCGCGCCGCACCACTGATCCAGCGCGCCCGCCAGTTCCCGATGCCGGTCCTCGAAAAACGGCCAGTCCAGAAACGACCGATCAGCCATGACGCGCCGCCCCCCGTTTCATCTTGCCATAAATACTCAATTCCATCGCTCAATCCCCCGCAAACACGGGTTTTTCTTTCGCCACGAAGGCCTCATAGGCCCGCACGAAATCCTGCGTCTGCATACAGATCGCCTGCGCCTGCGCCTCGGCCTCGATCGCTTGATCAATCGACATCGACCATTCCTGCGCCAGCATGGTCTTGGTCATCATATGCCCGAAATTCGGCCCCGCCGCGATGCGCGCCGCCATCTCCTGCGCCGCCGCAGCCAGTTCATCACCGGGCACCAGCCGGTTGAAAAAGCCCCAGCGTTCCGCCTCCTCCGCCGTCATGACGCGCCCGGTATAAAGCAGCTCTGCCGCCCGCCCCTGCCCGATGATGCGCGGCAGGATCGCACAAGCGCCCATATCGCAGCCCGCCAGCCCCACGCGCGTGAACAAAAACGCCGTCTTCGCCTCGGGCGTGCCGATCCGCAGGTCGGATGCCATGGCGATGATCGCCCCCGCCCCCACGCAGATCCCGTCCACCGCCGCAATCACCGGCTTGCCGCAGTTCACAATCGCCTTGACCAGATCCCCGGTCATCCGGGTAAAGGCCAGCAATTCTTTCATGCTCATCTTGGTCAGCGGCCCGATGATGTCATGCACATCCCCGCCCGAGCTGAAATTGCCCCCGTTCGACGCGAAGACAACCGCCTTCACATCATCCGCATAGACCAGATCGCGGAACCAATCGCGCAACTCGGCGTAACTGTCGAAGGTCAGCGGGTTCTTCCGCTCGGGCCGGTCCAACGCAATCGTCGCGATCCCCCCTTCGATCCTGCATTGAAAATGCTTCACATCGCTCCGCATCGCATTCATTCGCTCGCTCCCTTGTCATCCAGTCTCTGCGCCAGCGTCCGCAGCCGCGCGGCATAGGTCCGCGCCTCCTCGCCGCTCAACTCCGCCAGCATCCCGTCAATCCAGCCCTCATGTTCCGCCGCCTGCCGGGCAAAGACCTCCGCCCCCCGCGCCGTCAGCCGCACCAGCGTCGCCCGCCGGTCGCCCGCCACGGGCACGCGCATCACCAGCCCATCCTCGGCCAGCCGGTCCACGATCCCCGTCACATTCCCGTTCGACACGCGCAGCACGCCCGACAGCGCGCTCATCCGCAACCCCTGCGGATGCCGGCTCAGCGCCGCCATCACGTCGAACCGGGGCAGCGTGCTGTCAAACTCGACCCGCATCCGCTCGCGCAGCTCGGCCTCGATCTTGCGCGTCACGCCCAGCAAGCGCAGCCACAGGCGCAACCGCTGCTTCGATCCCTGCTCGGCAGGCCGGATGTCGGGCGAGGCGCTCATATCTCGCCCCCCGACACCGCCAGCGCATGCCCGTTCACCATCGACGCGCCGGGCGAGGCCAGGAACA
>JAMWZG010000462.1 GCA_024304855.1 Paracoccaceae bacterium | reverse complement strand
CCATGAACTCCAAGAATACGCGGGTGTAATGATGGCTGATCAAATCAATTCCCTCGAAGAGCTGGGCGCCGCAACCGGCGCCGCCGCAGCCCCCGTGGCGGTTGCCGCCCCCCGTGAACCCGTCCGTGACGCCCTTGGCCGCGCCTATGCCACCGGCAAGCGGAAAGACGCGGTCGCCCGCGTCTGGATCAAGCCGGGCTCCGGCAAGGTCGTGGTGAACGGCAAGGAAATGGCCGCCTATTTCGCGCGTCCCGTGCTCCAGATGATCCTGCGTCAGCCCTTCAGCATCGCAGGCGTGGTGGACCAGTTCGACGTGATGGCCACCGTGACCGGCGGCGGCCTGTCCGGTCAGGCCGGTGCCGTCAAGCACGGCATCTCGAAAGCGTTGCAGCTTTACGATCCCAGCCTGCGCGCCGCTCTGAAAGCAGCAGGCTTCCTGACCCGCGACAGCCGCGTGGTGGAACGCAAGAAATACGGCAAGGCCAAAGCGCGCAAGAGCTTCCAGTTCTCCAAGCGCTGATCCGGCTTTCAGCTTTACGGAACGGGCCGCCTTCGGGCGGCCCTTTTCTTTTGCATCAACGGAATACAGCCCAAAGCTGCTGCATCACCTGAGCGTTGCGCATGAAAAAAGGGGCGCCCGAAACGGGCACCCCTTCACCGGATCTGGACCGAGGGCGCGGATCAGTTACCGGAGAGCGTGAAATCATAGCTCATGGTGAAGGTGATCAGGCCATCGTTGCCGGTGGTGTCATCATCCTCATACAGGATGTTGAAGGCGACCTCGTCGGTGATCGCATAGGTGACGCCCAACTCGTAGTAAACCGACTCGGTCAGGGATTCCGTCCCGACCAGACCCTGCAACGACCACACATCGGTCAGCGCATAGTCCAGACCGACTTCGACATAGCTTTCCTCGATCTCGACATCATAGCCGACTTCCAGCGAACCGCCCAGGCTGTCGGTCAGACCATAGGACAGCGCCGCAATCAGCTCGGCGGTGGCATATCCGGGGTCGTCGAAGAAATAGGCCGCATAGGACAGGTCCAGACCCAGACCGTTCGAGAATTCCGTGGCATAGCCCAGAATCACATCCATCTCGACCTTGTCGGGTGCAAAGCCGGAGGGCAGGGTGCCGAACCACAGCTGGCCGTAGAAGCCGTTCTTCTCGGCCTGCATGTAGAAGGACAGCGGGTATTCCGCTTCGGTATTGCTGTCGGTCGTCAGGTCATAGGAGGTCGCAACGGCCGCGCCGCCCGAAATCGTGACCTGTGCAGTCGCAGCAAAAGGCAGCATGGCAAGGCCTGCGCCAAGAAGGATGTATTTCATGTGATGTCCCTTCGGTCTGTATTCTTGTTGGTTTTCAGTTATTTGGCACCATGGTCCACAAGGGGAACAGGATTGGCACTTGTTATGATGTAACAATCAACGCAATCTTTCTGCTTGTGGAGTTCCGTTGTCAATCGTCCTTATGCGGCAATGCAGCATTGCCGTTACGATTGTCATAATCCTGTCGCAGAAAGAACGTCCACAGCGACCAGAGCAAAAGGGTCAGCATCCCTGACTTTGCCCAAAAATCAGGCAGTCACGACGATCAGAGGTCACTTGTCAGGCGGAATCAGACCCAGACCGCGCAGATAGATGCCGATCCCCGACTCAAGCAGATCCTCGGGCGGAAAGGGTGAGGCGGCGCCGGGCGAATTGCGCGCGAACAACTCCACCACGCCATGCGACATCGCCCAGATATGGGCCGAGAACATGCTGGCGGGGGGGCGCTTGTCGGGCGGGATATGCTGGCTCAGGTCGCGCGCCGCACTTTCCAGCACATCGCGCGCGCGCGTCGCGGCCGCCGCCAGTTCCGCATTGCGATTGACCGACACGCCGCTTTCGAACATCGCAATGTAATGACCGGGATATTTCCGG
>JAMWZG010000461.1 GCA_024304855.1 Paracoccaceae bacterium | reverse complement strand
TCTCCTTGATCTTGCGGCTGGTAGTGCCGCGCACCACCGAATCGTCCACCAGGATCACCCGCTTGCCCCGGATCAGCGCGCGGTTCACGTTCAGTTTCAGTCGCACCCCCATGTTGCGGATGCTTTCCGTAGGCTCGATGAAGGTCCGGCCCATATATTGATTGCGGATGATCCCCATCCCGTAGGGGATGCCGCTTTCATGGGCAAATCCGATCGCCGCCGGGGTGCCGCTATCGGGCACCGGGCAGACCAGATCCGCCTCCTGCGGCGCCTCGCGCGCCAGTTCCACACCGATCTGGCGGCGCGTCTCATAGACGGAACGCCCCCCGATGATGCTGTCCGGGCGCGAGAAATAGACATGTTCGAAGATGCAGAAACGCGGGCTTTGCTTGCGGAACGGAAAGCGGCTTTCCAGCCCCTTGTGATCAATCACCACCATCTCGCCCGGTTCGATCTCGCGGATGAACTCGGCCCCGATGATGTCCAGCGCGCAGGTTTCCGATGACAGCACCCAGCCATCGCCGACGCGGCCCAGCACCAGCGGGCGCACGCCCAGCGGGTCACGCACGCCGATCAGCTTGGTCCGGGTCATGGCGACCACGGAAAAGGCACCCTCCACCCGGCGCAGCGCATCTTCCATCCGCTCCGCGATATTGCGCTGAAGCGACCGCGCCATCAGGTGAATGATGCATTCGCTGTCGGAACTGGATTGAAAGATCGACCCGCGCTCGATCAATTCGCGCCGCAGCGCATCGGCATTGGTGATATTGCCATTATGCGCAATCGCCGCCCCGCCGACCGAGAATTCACCGAAAAACGGCTGCACGTCACGAATGACCGCGCCCTTCGATCCGGCGGTGGAATAGCGCACATGCCCGATGGCCAGCGGGCCGGGCAATGTCTGCATCAAGGTCTGCGAGGTGAAATTGTCCCGCACATAGCCAAACCGATGCGCCGAGTTGAAACCCAGCTCCGGGTGATGCGCGACGATCCCGCCCGCCTCCTGCCCGCGATGTTGCAGGGCGTGCAGGCCAAGGGCCACGAAATTCGCCGCATCCGTGACACCAAGGACACCGAAGACGCCGCACTCCTCGTGCAGTGTGTCATCGCCATCGTCGCCACAGGCGTCGAAATCGAAAGGATGGGAGGGGGGCATGAGTTTGGACAAGGCAAGCTCCGAATCCGAATGGCGTGCGTCTGCCCCCTCATACGGGGTCAGCGCAGCAGTGTCACGAAAGGATCACATAAGATCTGACCCTGCGGCTCTGCCAGTCCTTGTCACGAAAGTTTACTGCCAGCTCTGCCGCAAGGCTTACTGCGGCGCTTCGCAGACACCGACCAGGTTTTCATACTGCTGCGCGATCCAGCTCAGCGCCTCATCGGGGTTCCGCTCGCCGATCTGGCCCGTCAGATTGGCAAAGACGCGGGCCGAGCGGCTGTCATCCACCATGGCGATCTGCTGCGCCGAGGCGACGGTCTCATAGGCAAAGAACGCCACCGCCACCAGAACGATGCCGCGCAGCACCCCGAACAGGAACCCCGCCCCCTGATCCAGCCCGCCCAGGACCGAGCGTTGCACCAGATTGGAAAACAGCGGCGTGAACAGCGATGCCACCACCAGCGCCAGCGCAAAGACCGCGCCAAAGGCCGCGATGATCGACAATTCGCAGCTATCCGCGATCATCGCACCGACCACCGGGATTTCCTTGACCAGCGGCTGCACCTGCGGCGCGAACATGAAGGCCACAAGCGCCGAGACGATCCAGCCGGCAATGGCCAGCGACTCGCGCACGAAGCCGCGGCTATAGGCCAACAGCGCCGAGACGACGATCACCGCCGCCACCACGCCGTCGATAAGGGTAAAGCCTTCCATGTCGTCCCGTTCCTTGCCTTTGGGCGCTACCCTGCGCCGAACACTTCACCC
>JAMWZG010000460.1:263-1931 GCA_024304855.1 Paracoccaceae bacterium | reverse complement strand
AAATGCTTCGGAGCCGCGATAGACTATCTGGCCGTCGTTCATATGCCAGCCGATGCCGTTCTCGACAAAGAACTGGTTCAACCGGTCATCGAACCTGCTTGCATTGTCGTTGTACCCTTGCGCGAGTGCCGTATGGAACGCTTCAGCAATGTCATAGACCTTGTACCAAGGACAGTCGGCAACAAGCCCGACGACCTCGTCCCAGATGTTGGGGTGCTCCGACCAGTTGTTCCGGTCAGGCGGGACGAGCAACACCTGACAGATGATCCGGCGCATGGCGGACGGGCTCATGCCGATGTCCTGCCCAATCAGCGGGATCGC
The DNA here is from genome assembly GCA_024304855.1 of Paracoccaceae bacterium. GTDB lineage: Bacteria > Pseudomonadota > Alphaproteobacteria > Rhodobacterales > Rhodobacteraceae > Seohaeicola. Next base: position 1,610 of record JAMWZG010000460.1, on the reverse strand, counting down.
ATAGCGCAGGTTTTCGGGCGCGTCCTCGTGAACGGTAATCTCCGCGTCTGGGCTGCGGTAGCCGTGCCGGTTCGAAAAACTCTCTGCCATTCTGCCAATCCCCTACGCTATCGGCACTGTGTGCAAATGGGCTTCAATCGCCTTGATCGCATCCGCAGTCAGCGGCAGGTTTCCCTTTTCGGCCTGCCAGTGCTCATGGAAGCGCGCGACAGTCTCGCGTGCGGTTCCCAGAACCAGCTTCTCGGATAGACCGGCGTTTGCAGCCAGGTGCGACAGCTCGTCCTTCGAGAACCCGGAGAACTTCTTGGTGCGGCTAAAGGTGAGCGCCGCCTTGTCGTCGTCTATGTAGGCAATAGTCGAGACAAAATCGTAGCACGGCGCGAGCGCCGCCTGCCTTTGATCCGGATAGATCAGCGACCAGTTCTTGAGGTGCATGTCGGCATTGCCGATCAGCACATTGAAAGTCAGCCGCCGGATAAACTCGGCGATGTCGGCCTCTCCGCATTCAGCGGCCAGTACCTGTGCGATGTTGCGCTGGCTTGCCTTCTCGTACTTGTCCTTGGGATAAACGCGAAAGACCTGCGCGAAGTCTTCAATGTGGACGGCACTGCCATCACTCAGACGGTCAAATCGTTCGACAGCCAGCGCCTGACCGCTGACCTTGTCCATGCCTTCTGGAAGATTGCCGATGTCGGCAACATCGATCAACCTGATAGGCGGAACATCCATGCCGCAGAGACGCGCGAGCGTCATCATCGAGAATTCATTCTCGGGGACAGCATCGAAGCCTTGCGCTGGTAACTTGACGATCCAGGAGCCGCCGACCCCCTTGGCCGGAATCGCAAGACCGCCTTGTTTGTCTCCCAAAGCCGAGAACTTCAACTGAACGCCTGCCAGCGAGAACCTCAGCGCCTGATCTCGATGATCATCGTGATGATCTTCACCATCATCAGCATCGGGGGGCCAAGCCTCACCATCGACGGGCCGAACAGTGACCGCACCGGGAAGGTCCTCGCCGAGAACCCAGAGCAGGAAAAATTCGCGGACGGGCTTCACGCCAGCGCGCTCGGCGAGATAGTCCCGCATGTGACCTTCGGGCAGAAGATTTGAGAAGAAGGGCAGCAGGTGCATGTTCTGAGTACCGAAATCAGTGGTCAGTTCCCCAAGCTCATTCTTGAAGCCGAGGCTCAGAACCGGCCTGCCCGTATCGGCGACATAGCCTTCAGAGAAAGCAAAGAGCGAGGTATCACCGCTGACCCGCGTCAGCGTACCTATCGGCTCTCCGTAGAGCAGGACTTCAAGGACACTTACATCAGCCACGATCGTCACCGTCCAGACGATAGGCCG
>JAMWZG010000460.1:0-253 GCA_024304855.1 Paracoccaceae bacterium | reverse complement strand
ATCACCGCGAATGATCGCCCGAACGGCAGGCAGCTTCTTGCGCGGGACCAGAGTCAATTCCAGATCAAGTACACGTGCAAGCTCGACCAGGCTGGACAGACGCAGATCGACCGCCCCGCTCTCGATCTTGGAGATGTGGCTCTGTGGAACCCCCGCCTTCGCACTGAGCGCGCGCTGAGAGAGCCCCTTGCGTTCCCGCGCGGCTTTGAGCGACTCTGCGATGTGCTCTGTTGCGTAACTCATGATCTATCTT
>JAMWZG010000046.1 GCA_024304855.1 Paracoccaceae bacterium | reverse complement strand
ATAAGAGACAGCCTTGATCCTGTTGATGGTTCTTGCATCCTGTGGCAGCCCCGAGTTTTCGGCGCCGCGTAATCTGGACAACGCTTGCGCCATCCTCAGCGAGCGCCCGAACTACGCAAGAGCCCTGCGCGCGACCGAGCGTCGCTGGGGCATCCCCGTGGCCGTGCAGATGGCCACGATCTATCAGGAAAGCAAATTCATCGGGAACGCGCGCACCCCGTTCCAGTATACGCTTGGCGTCATTCCCATGGGGCGGCAAAGCTCGGCCTATGGCTATAGTCAGGCGCTGGATGCGACATGGCGCGAGTATCAGGTCGATCAGGGCCGGATGAGCGCCAAGCGCGACCGCATTGATGACGCGACCGATTTCATGGGCTGGTATATGAACCGCTCGCGGGAACGCAACGGCATCGCCCTGACCGACGCGCGCAATCAGTATCTCGCCTATCACGAAGGGCACACCGGCTTTGCCCGCGGCTCCTACAACGCGAAAAGCTGGCTGGTGCGGATCGCGGGCACGGTGCAGGATCGCGCGGTCATGTATGACGCGCAACTGCTCTCCTGCCCCAACCGGCTGCGCTGAATGCGCCCTCGGGACGGCCAGCGATGACCGGGGCCGAGGCGGCGCGGGCGACGATCCGCCCACTGGCCGCCATCGCCCCCGGCCTGCATCAGCAGCGCCGCGCCACCTTGCTGGCGCGGGTCGGGCGTCCGCTTCTGGTCTTCGGCATGGGCAGCGCACTGGGCGCGGGCAGCAAATCGCATGGCGCGCTGCGCCATCTGACCGGCTGGGACGGGCATGAATCCGCCTCCCTGCTCCTGCTGACACCGGACCGTGCGCGCCTCATCCTCGCCAGCCCCTTCATGCAGCCATTGGCGGCCGAGTTGCTGCCAGAGCTTGATCCCCTCTACGCGCCACCCGCCGCCTGGCCCTCGCTGGTGCGCCCGCATCTGCCAGCCGCGCCGACCGGCGTGATCGGGATCGAGGAGATGCCCCTGCCCACCGCGCAGGCTTTCGGCCCCGCCATCATGGCAGACCCCGCCGCCACCGATGCGCTGAACCGGATGCGCGTGATCAAGGAACCCCCGGCGCTTGACCTGCACCGCGCCGGGGCCACCATCTGCGACGCGCTGTTCGCCGCCTTGCCCCCTCTCATCCGCCCCGGCCGCTCCGCCGCCCTGGTGCAGCGCGAACTCGAGGGGATGGCCCTGTCCCTCGGGGCTGATTATTGCCGGACATGGCTCACGATCCGGGCGCAGGCGGACCGCCCGCGCTACTGGCCCGCCGAAGCCACCGCGATTGCAGCGCAGGGCGATCAGGTTCTCATGGGCATTGCCCTGACCGTTGATGGTCACTGGGCGCATGGCATCCGCATGGGTTCTGTCGGTCCGATGCGCCCGGATCATCAGCGGCTGATGCAGATCGTGGCCGATTGCCTGCGTGCGGGCCTTGCAATGGCCCGCCCCGGCGTCGCGGTGACAGCGCTTGCCGACACGATGGAGGCGGCCTTCACCGCCGGCACCAAGGGCCTCGACCTCACCGCCGCGCAGCGGTTCCGCTTCGGTCACGGGCTGGGCCTGTCTTACGAAGACCCGATCCTCACCGATGCCTTCGTGCAAGGTTTCGGCACCGCGACGACGCCCGCACGGGCGGAAGGAGCAGGCGGCACCCTCACACCCGGCATGGTGCTGGAACTGCACCCCAACCTCTTCCTGCCCGGCTGCGGCGGTGCGGCGCTGGGCGAGATGGTGATCATCACCGATACCGGCCCGGATTGCCCGATCACATACCCGCTATCCCCTTGGGTGATGGATCTGCCCGCGTGATCGCCCGACATGATCACCCGGATTGATCACACCAGATAAATTCTAAAAATTCGACTTATGCCCCCGTGCCGCGCTACCCATGCGACGGCCCATGCCCTGCCTGCGCCGGACCTGCCGCATGGCACAGGCGCTCCCGCCCGCAACCCAAGGAGAAACGATGACCGATTCCAGCACCTCCACGGATTCCCGCGTCACCGGCGAAAATGCCCGCCGCATCCTGCGCCGCGATCCGAATCCGCATCTGTTCCGCCCGATCAGTTTCCGCTCGGTCACGGCCCGCAACCGGATCATGCTCTCGCCCATGTGCCAGTATTCCGCGCAGGACGGGATGCCGAATGACTGGCACTTCACCCATCTCGGTGCGCGGGCCACGGGTGGCGTCGGGATCGTCTGCACCGAAGCCGTCCACGTCAGCCCCCATGCCCGCATCACGCCCCATGACCTTGGCCTGTGGAACGATGCCCAGCGTGACGCCCTCGCGCGGATCGTGCGCTTCGTCTCTGCCCAGGGCGCGGTGCCCGCGATCCAGCTTGGCCATGCCGGGCGCAAGGCTTCGGTCGGTCGCCCGTGGGAGGGCAGCATCCCCGTGCCCGCGTCTGACGGCGGGTGGAACACGGTTGCCCCCTCGGCCCTTCCCTATGCCGACACATGGCCCACGCCCGCCGCGCTGGACCGCGACGGCATCCAGGCCGAGCTTGACGCGCTGGCCCAGGCCACCCGCCGCGCCCGCGAGGCAGGGTTTCAGATCGTCGAGCTGCACGCCGCGCATGGCTATCTGATCCATCAATTCTACTCCCCGCTCAGCAATGCCCGCACCGATGATTACGGCGGCAGTTTCGACAACCGCATCCGCTTCCTCATCGACTCGCTCGAGGCGATGCGCAGCGAATGGCCCGCCGATCTGCCCCTCTTTGTCCGCCTCAGCGTGACCGACTGGGTGACAGGCGGCTGGACCGTCGATGACAGCGTGGCGCTCTGCCAGATCCTCAAGGCGCGCGGCGATGTCGATCTGATCGACTGTTCCTCGGGCGGCAATGATCCGCGCCAGCAGATTCCGATCCATGCCGGCTATCAGGTGCCGCTTGCCCGCCGCATCCGGGCCGAGACAGGTCTGCCCACCGGGGCGGTCGGGCTGATCAACGCGCCGGATCTGGCGGAATCCATCGTGGCCAATGGCGATGCCGATCTGGTGCTGCTCGGGCGCGGCTTGCTGGCCGATCCGCATTGGCCGCTCAAGGCCGCGAATGCGCTCAAGGCGCAGAACGTCACATGGCCGGTGCAATATGAACGGTCCAACATCTTTTGATGATCTTTGCGATAAGTGAAATTGATCGAAACCGATGAAAACTTAAAATTCGACTAATTTTCACATCTCGGGCTTACTGAGGGGGCGGGCCGGTCTGCCAGACGGCCCGCTCCGCTGCCCGAGGATTGCAAGACCATGCTGGATACACCGTCCGACACCACCGCCCCCTTTGACACCGCCGCCGCCCTCCGGCTGGCCTGCCGCGAGGGGCGCTTTGCCGCGCCGACCAGCGGTCAGGCCAAAGGCTATCAGCAGGGCAATGTCGTGATCCTGCCGCGCGATCTGGCCGCCGATTTCCTGCGGTTCTGCGTGGTCAACCCCAAGCCCGCGCCGATCCTGGGCGTCTCCGAACCCGGCGATCCGTCCCTGCCCATGCTGGGCAGCGGTATCGACATCCGCAGCGACGTGCCTCGCTACCGCGTGTTCCGCGACGGTCAACCGGCCGAGCAACTGACCGACATCCGCGATCTGTGGCAGGATGATTTCGTCAGCTTCGTCATCGGCTGTTCCTTTTCCTTCGAAACCGCCCTGTTGCAGGCGCGCATCCCGGTCCGCCATATCGACGCCGGGCGCAACGTGCCGATGTATGTGACCAATATCCAGACCCATGCCGCCGGCCCCTTCGGCGGGCCGATGGTCGTCTCGATGCGCGGATTTTCGACAAGCGACGCGATCCGTGCCATGGTGCTTTCGGCGCAGATGCCGCAGGCGCATGGCGCGCCGGTGCATTTCGGTGATCCGGCCGCCATCGGCATCCGCGACATCCACGCGCCCGAATTCGGGGATGCGCCGATCCTTGAACCCGGTGATGTGCCAGTATTCTGGGCCTGTGGCGTGACCCCGCAATCGGCGATCCGCAAGGCACGGCCCGCCATCGCGATCATGCACGAGCCCGGCCACATGCTTGTCACCGACCTTCCGACCGACGCGTGACAGGCACCGCCTGCCCGCGTTCCAAGACCAAAAACCGACATCAACAAGGAGACCACTCATGAAACCTGCCCTTCGTTCCCTCATGGCGTCCGTGGCATTGATGCCGCTGGCCGCCGCCGCTGCGGCACAGGATCTGCCGGAAACCACGCTGTCCGTCGTCGGCAGCTGGAGCAACCTGCCCCTCTACCAGAATTTCGAGAAGAAGTTCTGGGAAGAAACCGTCCCCGAAGCCTCGGGCGGCAAGATCACGATCAGCATGACCACCTTCAACCAGATGGGCGTGGCCGGTGGCGACGTGTTCCGCATGTTGGGCGATGGCGTCTTTGATGTGGGCATGACGGTTGGCGACTATACCGTGGCCGACGCGCCCGAGCTGGAAGGTCTCGACGTGCCGCTTCTGGCCACCGATGCCGACAGCGCCCGCAAGATGGCCGATGCCGCCAAGCCGATGGTCGCCGACATCATGCGCGACCGTTTCAACGCGCATATGCTGGCCATTGCGCCCTATCCGCCGCAGATCGTGTTCTGCAACGCCGAAATCGCCAGCCTTGACGATCTGGCCGGCAAGAAGATCCGTGGCTCCGGCCGCATGACCACCCTCTTCCTCGAGGCGCTGGGCGCCGAGGGCATCACCATGGCCTTCTCCGAAGTGCCGGGCGCGCTGGAACGTGGCGTGATCGACTGCGCCGTGACGGGTGCCGGTTCCGGCTATGCCTCGGGTTGGTTCGAATCCTCGACCCATCTGGTCAACCTGCCGCTGGGTGGCTGGGATCCGGTCATCACCGCCGTGAACCTCGATGTCTGGGAAGGTCTTGATCCCGCCGTGCAGGCTTTCCTGACCGAACAGGTGAAAACCGGCTTCGAAGACCCCGCCTGGGATGATGCCGCCGGTGCCTTGGCCCGTGACATCGCCTGCCTGACCGGCTCGGGCGACTGCGCCGCAGGGGCCGCCGCGTCCATGACACTGGTCGAGCTGTCGGATGCCGACAAGGCCCGCGCGGTCGAGGTTCTGGAATCCTCGATCCTGCCCGACTGGGCCGAACGTGCCGGTGGCGACTGGGCGACCCGCTGGAACGAGACGGTTGGCGCAGCACTTGGCGTCAGCATCGCGAACTGATCGCAATTCGTGACAAATTGAATAGGAGCAGGGCAAGATGACAGGTTCAGACAGACTGGCCGGGACGGCGATGCACATCGCGCAGACCCTCAGGACCGTCAACCGATGGCTTGCCCTGCTCTGTGGCATGGTCCTCATGGCGGCCGTCGCCCTCATCATGACCGAGGTTCTGGGCCGCCAGTTTCCCGCAATGCGGATCGGCGGCGCGGATGAATTGTCCGGCTATGTGATGGCGGCGATTGCCACATGGGGCTTTTCCTACGCTTTGGTCGAACGCGCCCATGTGCGCATCGACCTGATCCACAACCGCCTGCCCGCGACAGGGCGCGCCCTGCTGGACATCGTGGCGCTCGCCTCGGTCCTGTTGGTCGCGGTTCTGGTCGCCTGGCACGCCTATGACGTGCTGGCCAAATCGCTGGCGCGCGGCTCGCGCTCGAACACGCCGCTGGGCGTGCCGCTCTGGATGCCGCAGATCGTCTGGTTTGGCGGCTGGGCCTGGATGGTCATCACCTCGGGGCTTCTGATGGCCCTGACCGTGCTGCTCACCGCCTTGCGCCGCTTCGAACTGGTCGAACAAATCGCCTCGATCCCCGTCGAGACAGGAGAAGTCGAATGATCTGGTATGTCTCGGTCGGCCTTGCCGTTCTTCTGGCCCTGTCAGTGCCCGTCGGGGCTGCGCTTTTCATCCTTGGTTTCGGGCTGGATCAATTCTTCTCGGCCATGCCGCTCATGCGCGGTCTGGGGCAGATGGTCTATTCCTCCTCCGACAGCTTCCTGTTGATCGCCATTCCGCTCTTCGTGCTGCTGGGCGAGATCCTGGTCCGCGCCGGTATCGCCGAACGCACCTATGCCACGCTGGACACATGGTTTTCCTGGCTGCCGGGGGGGCTGGTCCATGCCAATATCGGCACTGCCACCATGTTCTCCGCGACCTCCGGTTCCTCGGTTGCGACGGCCGCGACCGTGGCCACCGTCGCCATGCCGCAGGCGCGCAAACAGGGCTATGACCAGCGCCTCTTCGCCGGGGCCATTGCCGCGGGGGGTGCGCTGGGCATCCTTCTGCCACCCTCGATCAACCTGATCGTCTACGGTTTCCTGACCCAAACCTCCGTCCCGCAACTCTTCATGGCGGGGATCGTGCCGGGCCTTCTGATGGCTCTGGGCTTCATGATCATCACCGCCATCATCTGCACCATCAAACCCGAATGGGGCGGCCCCAGCCGCAGCTTCACCTGGGCCGAACGCATGGCCGGCCTGCCGCATCTGATCCCCGTCCTCATGGTCTTCGCCATCATCATCGGCTCGATCTACACCGGCTGGGCCACCCCGACCGAGGCGGCGGCGATCGGTGTGGTCATGGCGCTCTGCATCGCTGGCTGGTATGGCGCGGTGACATGGGTGAACATGCGCGCCGCCCTGCTGGGCACGATCCGCACCACTTCGATGGTGATGTTCGTGATCGTCGGCGCCTATTTCCTGAACTTCGCGCTGGGGGCCACCGGCCTCAACCGCGCGCTCTCGGGCTTTCTGGAAAGTTTCGGCCTTGGCCCCTACGGAATGCTGCTGATCATCGTGCTCATGTATATCGTGCTCGGCTTCTTCATCGAGACGCTGGCCCTGATGATCGCGACCATTCCCATCGTCGTGCCCATCGTGATCGGCCTTGGCTTTGACAAGGTCTGGTTCGGCATCCTGTTGATCGTGCTCATCGAAATGGCCCTGATCACCCCGCCGGTCGGCCTCAACCTCTATGTCGTGCAGGGCGCGCGCAAGGAAGGCCGGCTCAGCGATGTGATGGTCGGCGCCATCCCCTTCGTCTTCGTGATGCTGGTGATGGTGGGTCTGTTGATCGCCTTCCCCTCCATCGCGCTGCTGTTCGCGCCGGCCGGATAAAAAGACATAGACTTCAAGGAGAAGACCATTCCAATGGGCAATCGGATCATGTTTGAACGGGCGGGCCACGGGCCGCTCGAGATCGAGATCAACCACGGTGTCATCGCCGGCTGGACCGGGCGCAATGCCGATGCGGTGCAGCATCATATCGAGGAACTGGCCGCCATCGGCGTACCCGCGCCCTCGACCGTGCCGCTATATTACCGCGCCTCGGACCTGATGTTCACCACCGCGCCGGTGATCCAATTTCTTGACGACACCTCTTCGGGCGAGGCCGAGCCGACGCTGATCGACGACGGCACCCGCCTCTATCTGGGGCTTGGCTCGGATCACACCGATCGCAAGCTCGAGGCCTATTCCGTCGCGCATTCCAAGCAGATCTGCCCCAAGCCCATGGCCCCCGTGCTGTGGGATTTCGATGACGTGGCGGGCCATCTGGACGACATCCGCATCCGGTCCTTCATCCGCGAAGGCGGTGCCTGGGTGCCCTATCAGGAGGGCAAGATCGGCTCCATCCGCCCGCTGATGGACCTGGTGGCCGGATCGCCCATGTCCCATGGCGGCACGCGGCTGCAAGCCGGCACGGCGATGATGTGCGGCACTTTCGCCGTCCTGTCGGGCGGGGTGCGCCCGGCGGCGGAATTCAGGATGGAAATGATCGACGATCATCTGGGACGCCGGATCGAACATGTCTATACCATGGTCAACCTTCCCGTGATTGCCTGAACCCCAAGGAACACCATGACCCATTCCCCTCTGACCTCACCCTGCGGACGGATCACCTTCCGGGCCGAGGATCGCGCCCGCCACGTCATCGACCGCGCGATGGAGATGCCGACATCCGTGATGTCGCGGATCTACACACAATTCGATGCAGTTCGCGTCATGCAGGCGGCGCAGGCGCTGGATGCCGACGCGACCCGTCGTGCGGGGCCACTGGCGGGGATGATGGTCTCGATCAAGGATCTCTTTGACGAAGCGGGGCAGGTGACAGCGGCAGGCTCCGCCATCCTGCGCCGTGCGCCCGCCGCGCCCGTGGATGCGCCGGTTGTGGCACGGCTCAAGGCGGCGGGGGCAGTGCCCTGCGGGCGCACGGCCATGTCCGAATTCGCCTATTCCGGTGTCGGCCTGAACCCGCATACCGGCAACCCCGGCAATGCCCGCGATCCCGCGCGCATCTCGGGCGGGTCCAGTTCCGGCGCGGCGCTGACCGTGGCGCTTGGTCTGGCCGACATGGGGCTGGGCACCGATACCGGCGGCTCTGTCCGCATCCCCGCTGCCCTCAACGGTCTGGCCGGGTTCAAGCCGACGCAAGCGACCGTGCCGCTGAACGGGGCTTTCCCCCTGTCGCAGACCTTCGACAGCATCGGCCCGCTCGCCCTGCGCGTGGCGACCTGTGCCGCTGTCCATGCCGTCCTCTCGGGCACAACGGCCCCCGACGCACCCGCCGACCGCCCCCTCCGTCTGGCGATCCTTCAGGGTCCGCTGATGCAGGGGATGGATGCGCAGGTCACGGCGGATTTCGACGCGGCGCTGGCCTCGCTCCGCGCGGCGGGGCATCAGATCATCGACGCCGAACTGCCCGAACTGGACGGGTTCGGTGAAGTGAACCGCATCGTCGTCGCGACCGAGGCTCATGCCATCCACGCCCATCACCTCGACGGGTTGCACACCGAAGGCGATGCCCGCGTGCTGCGCCGCATCAAGGCCGCCGAAGGCTTCGCGCCGACCGATTACACCGACAAGCTCGCTCACCGCGCCCGCGCCGTGGCCGCGTTCCAGACCCTCGCTCAGGGAATAGACGCCTTCATCCTGCCGACCATCCCCACCGTCGCCCCCCTGATCACCGAGGTCGAGGATGATTTCGACCGCCTCAACGCGCTGATGCTGCGCAACCCCTCTGCGATCAACTTCCTTGACGGCTGCGCCGCGACCGTCCCGATGCAGCGCGCGCAGCGGCTGGCAACCGGGCTGATGATCTTTGCCCCCGGTGGTCAGGACTGGCAGGTGCTGCACATCGCTCAGCGGATCGAGGCGCTGCTGATCTCGTGACCGACGCCTTGCTCTGGGGCGAATTTGCCATCCGCATGGCCGGGACCGCCTTTGTCGTCATCGCGATTTCATGGATCGCGGTGCGCATGGGGCCCACCATCGGCGGCGTGATCGTAGGCTTGCCCATCGTGCTGGCTCCGGGCTTCGGCTTCATGCTGCTGGACCATTCGCCTGTTTTCGTGGCCGATGCCGCGGCGGGCGCGCTCTTCTCGCTCTCGGCAACGCAGGTCTTCCTTCTGGTCTTCGTCGCCCTTGCCGGGCGCTCAGGCGTGCTGCACTCCGTCGCCGGGGCCGGTTTGGGCTGGCTGGCCTGCGCGCTGCCGCTGGGCATGATCCCGCATCCGCCGCTCCTTGGTGCGCTGCTCTTTGCCGCCGTCACGCTTGTCGCCAAACGCATCGGGCGGCGCTGGGTCACGGCGCGGGATGCCAAGGCCGCCCGCACCAACTGGGGCCTCCTGATCCTGCGCGGCCTTCTGGCGGGGCTTCTGGTCGGCGCGGTCACGCTTGGCGCGCCATATCTGGGGGCAGGGCTGTCGGGCGCGATCATGGCCTTTCCCATCGGCTTTACCGTCATCGCCATTTCCCTCCATCTCGATCACGGCGGCACCTTCGCCGGGCAGACCGCCTATTCCGGGCTGACCGGCCTCGCCAGCCTTGCCACTTTCTGCCTCAGCCTTGCGCTCCTGCTGGCCGCCTTGCCCGCAGGCCCGGCCTTTGTCCTCGCGCTCGCGGCCTCCATTCTGGCCACAGTCGTGATGACCCTGATGGCCGGGCGCGCCCGCGCAAGGCAGGCTTGACATGGCCCGCCGCGCAAGGCTCGCTAGGGCAGGGACAGGCTCGAGGGGACCGCAGCCATGGTAGATTTCAAGGGGCTTGAAACATTCCTCTGGGTCGCCGCACTTGGCAGCTTCCGGGGTGCGGCGCAAAAGCTGAACACCACGCAGCCCGCCATTTCGCACCGCATCGCCCAGCTCGAGTCCGAGGTCGGCGCGAAACTCCTCACCCGTGAGACGCGCAACGTCGCCCCCACGCTGCGCGGGCGGCAATTGCTGGTCTATGCCGAAAAGATCCTTGCCATGCGCGCCGAGATGCTGGCCAGCCTGCGCGACGCCGAAGCCGTGCGCGGCGTGATCCGTCTCGGTGTGGCCGAAACCATCGTCCACACATGGCTGCCCGATTTCATCAAGGAAGTGCACCGCATCTATCCCAATCTCTCGATCGAGATCGAGGTGGACATTTCCCCCTCCCTCCGCGCCCGCCTTCTGGCGCAGGAGATCGACATCGCTTTCCTCCTCGGCCCGCTCTCCGCCCCCTTGTTGCGCAACCGCCTGCTTTGCGAATACCCCGTGGGTTTCATCGCCAGCCCCGCGCTCAAGGTGCCCAACCCGGCCGATGTGCGCGATCTGGCGCGCTTTCCGCTCATCACCTTCGCCCGCAAGACGCAGCCCTATGAGCAGGTGAAATCCCTGTTCAACCGTCCCTATCTGCCGCCCATCAACCTCCACGCCAGCGCCTCCATGGCGACAGTCGTGCATCTGGCGACCGAAGGGATCGGCATCGCCGTGATCCCGCACGAGCTGGTCGAGGCAGAACTGCGCGAAGGCAAGCTGGAGCGCATCCAGACCGAAGTCACCATGCCGCCGCTGTCCTTCTGCGCCAGTTGGCTGGAAAGCCCCGACACGCTGGCGGTCGAGCTGGTGGTCGAGATTGCCGCCCGGATGGCAAGCACGTGGAACGAGCCGGACGCCGTGACCTGACCTCTGCCCCCGCCGCCTCAGGTCGAGGCGCCGCTGATGCTTTTCGATACCACTTCGGTCCGCTCATGCAGCTTGTCACGCAGCAGATGCGCATAGCGTTGGGTCATCGTGATATTCGAATGCCCCAAAAGCCGCTGCACCTCATAAATACTGACCTCATTATTGATCAAAAGACTGGCATAGGTGTGCCGCAGATCGTGAATACGCACATCCTCCAGCTTTTCCGCTCTCACTACCTTGTACCAGGCCGCGTAAAAGCTGTCATATCGCGTCTTGCTGCGTGGGTTTGTGAAAACATATCCCTCAGGCAGGTGGCCCACGCCCAGAAAAGCTGCGGTCTTTCGGACTTTGTGAAATGTGGAAATGGCTTCGGAACTCAGAAAAATCTCGCGTGAGCGACCGTTTTTCGACACGGGCACAATCCAGATCGACCTTTGGTCATCAATGTCCGACCAGCGCGCATTGCGCAACTCACCAACCCGCGCGCCGGTCAGCAAAAGAAGTTTCACGATGAAATAAAGATAGGGATGCGGGCTGATCTTGCATCCGTTCAAAAGACGCCGAATCTCGGATGGCGTCAGGAATTTCTGCGTGTAATTGCCGACAGGCAGTTTTCTGACATCCAGCTTGACGTGAAGCTGCTCCTCCAGAAAGCCCCAGACATAGGCTAATTTGATGATATTCATCAGAAAATCTATGTGCTTGTTGATGGTGGAGTTTTTCAGACCCTTCTCCACCTGCTTATTGCGCCATTCATTCACAAGGCGCGAATTTATATCCGAAAGGGGAATCTCTCCGAAGTCATCGGCAATGTGTTTGATATAGGTCAGGCGATCATCCGGCCCCCGCTTTTTGGTGACAATCGCATTTGGCAGATAGTGATCGAAGAAAAACGCATTCATCGTTATCGCCGTCGCGATACTCGTGTCTTTCTTTCTCCAGAACATTCACGTCACTCCGATCCAGTTTCCTTCAGGCAAACACCCCGACACCAGAATAACCCTATAGAACTATACTATAGCGGTATTAGAAGTGCCATGATTCTTGGATAAGATGTGCGGATGAGGGGCGTTGAAATCATGACCATACCGATCTGCCGTTAATCGAAAACCTATTCCGCAGGCGGGCCGGTCCTTGCAAAAGGAAAGCGCCCGTCAGCGAAAAGACTCTGTATGGAAGATTTGAATAAATCGTTCAGGAAAATTCCCGAACAGCGCCGATCGCGGCATTACTGTTGCGCTAAAGCAACAAAAGGACAGGTCCGAAGACCTGCCCTTCCGTGTTCATCGTCTTGTTCCGGATCAGAACGAGAAGAAGATACCAGCCGAAACCTGGTTGTTGCCGTTCTCAAGAGTAGTCCAGCCTGCTTCCACCGAAGCGCCGCCGCCCAGAGCGTAGGACGCGCCCAGACCGTAGGTTTCGTCTACTGCGACAACGCCGCTTTCATCAGCAACGAAGCCATAGACATAGAGAGCGTCGTTCACAGTGTAGCCACCGCGCAGCGAGAACTTCTCTGCTTTGCGACGTGTGTACTCGGTCTCGGCATAGGAGAGGCCGGCATCGAAGGCGCCGAATTTGCCGCCGATCGAAGCGAACAGGATGTTGTCGCCCTTGCGTGTGCCGTCGGTCCAGTCTTCGTAAGCGACCGCAACGGTGTAGTCAGCAAACTTGTAGTTTGCGCCGATACCGTAGCTGGTGTCGGTGCTGTGCGCGTGTACGCCAATGCCGTTCATGCTGTAGATGACTTCAACGCCATCCCGTGCGCCAGCGCCCTTGCTGGTGTAAGCAGTCCAGTTGAACGCACCGCCGTTGGAAACAGTGTTGGCTGCAAGCGCGGTGAAGCCGTTGCCTTCCAGACCCATGCCAGCAGATTTGGTCGGCATGTACAGACCGGGAGCAGCTTCGACTACACCAAGGATGTTGCCCATGGCGACAGTCAGGCCCCCGGCGGTTGCGAAGAAGCGTGCGCCGTTGAACACAGCCGTGCCGCCTTCTTCGCTTTCTGCGCGGGTGCGAACGCCCAGGGTCAGACCGCCATCGGTTTCGGTGGTGGCGTCGAACTGCAAGCGCAGACGGCTTGCAATGTTGATTTCGTCATCGGCAGCCGTGGTGCTGCGACGCACATCATCAGCGGTTCCGATGAAGCCATCAGCGCCGGGGCCGGTCACAACGGTCGTCGCTGTGCGGTTTTCAAGATAGTCAGCACCAAAACGTGCATAGCCGGAGACCTTCACGTCTGCGACAGCAACACCAGCGGTGGCGACCAGCGCGGTAGTTGCGATAAGAAGATGCGCCGCAAGGCCGTAGTAGAATGCAGTTTCTTGTGGCCTTTGTGGCGGCTTGGCCACTGTCGCGCGTCTGATCCCACGCGGGCAGGCTCCCCGAGCAGGGGTTTTCGTGCCGCAGACTATGCCTTCGGTCCCGACCGTCTGCCCCTTCGCCACAGCCAAGACCGGGCCGCGGTGATGCAGCCCCATCGCTGCCCATCGAAAGTGGATAATGGTGACCCCGGAGGGACTTGAACCCCCAACCTGCCCCTTAGGAGGGGGCTGCTCTATCCAGTTGAGCCACGAGGTCACGCAAAAGCGTCTTACTCCGGCTTGGGCGCTTGAACAAGTCCGGCGCTTGGCGCAAGGTTGGGGGGATTGATCCTTCAGGAACCTCTCCCTTGAGCCGCAATGACCACCGCCCGTTGACCCTCCGCGATGTCTCCGAGGCGTCGGGCGTGTCTGAAATGACCGTCAGCCGGGTGCTGCGCAATCGCGGCGATGTGTCCGAGGCGACGCGGGACAGGGTGCTGCGCGCGGCCAAGGCGCTGGGTTATGTGCCCAACAAGATTGCGGGCGCTCTGGCCAGCCAGCGGGTCAATCTGGTGGCTGTGATCATCCCGTCCCTGTCGAACATGGTCTTCCCCGAGGTGATGACCGGGATCAGTCGCGTTCTGGAAGATACCGACCTGCAACCCGTTGTGGGTGTTACCGATTACCTGCCCGAGAAGGAGGAGAAAGTCCTCTACGAGATGCTGTCATGGCGGCCCTCGGGTGTGATCATCGCGGGGCTGGAGCATTCGGATGCCGCCCGCGCCATGCTGCGCGCCTCGGGCATTCCGGTGGTCGAGATCATGGATACCGACGGCACGCCCGTGGATGCGATGGTCGGTATCTCGCACCGCCGCGCCGGGCGCGAAATGGGCGAGGCGATCCTGGCGGGGGGCTATCGCCGCATCGGCTTTCTGGGCACGCAGATGCCTCTGGACCATCGCGCGCGCAAGCGGTTCGAGGGCTTCACGCAGGCGCTGGCCAAGGGCGGGGTCGAGATGGCGGATCACGAATTCTATTCCGGCGGATCGGCCCTGGCCAAGGGGCGCGAGATGACGCAAGCCATGATGGCGCGCAGCCCGGATCTGGATTTTCTCTATTACTCCAATGACATGATCGGGGCGGGGGGGCTCTTGTGGCTGCTGGAGCAGGGCTATGACATCCCGAACCGCATCGGCCTGGCCGGGTTCAACGGGGTCGAGCTGTTGCAGGGATTGCCGCGCCGTCTGGCGACGATGGATGCCTGCCGCGCCGAAATCGGCCGCCGCGCCGCCGAGATCATCGTGGCGCGCACGCGCGGCGAGGATGCGGATACCTCTGTTGTGCTGAAGCCCCAGATCAGCCATGGCGACACGCTGCGTCAGCCCTGACGGATGAGCAGCTTGCCGCATCTGCCCAACGATCTGGCCCGCCGCCTGTTTCTGGAGCGTCATGCGCTGAGCGGCGCGCCCTCCCCGCGAGGAAGCGCGGGCCTGTCCGCGCTGATCGAGCGGCTGGGTTTCGTGCAGTTGGACAGCATCGCCACAGTCGAACGCGCGCATCACATGATCCTCTTCGCCCGCCGCCCGGCCTATCGGCCCGCCGACCTTGACCGTTTGCTGGAACGCGAGAGGGCGCTGTTCGAACACTGGACCCATGATGCCGCCGTGATCCCGATGGGGTTTTATCCGCATTGGAAACTGCGCTTTGCCCGCGATGCCCAGACCCTGCGCGGCCCCTGGCAACGCTGGCAGAAGCAGGATTTTCTGGCGCGGACAGCGGCGGTGCGGGATCACGTCGCGCGCCATGGGCCGGTCTGTTCCGCCGATCTGCGCGGGGATGCGCCGCGAAAATCGGGAGGTTGGTGGGACTGGCACCCGGACAAGACCGCGCTGGAATATCTCTGGCGTTGCGGTGATCTGGCGGTCACAAAGCGCGCTGGTTTCCAGAAATTCTATGATCTGGCCGAACGCGTGATCCCCGCATCCCTGCGGATGGCGGCCCCCGATCCGGGCGCGACCGTGGATTGGCTCTGCGCCGCCGCGCTGGACCGGCTGGGCTTTGCCACGCCCGGCGAAATCGCCGCCTTCTGGGCGACCGTCACCCCGGCCGAGGCGCGGGGCTGGTGCCATGATCAGGCGCGCGCCGGCCAGTTGATCGAGATTGCGGTGCAGGCTGCGGATGGCACCCACCGCCACGCCTTTGCCCGGCCCGATGTGATGGAGGCTGCGACCAACGCCCCCGATCCGACCGGGCGACTGCGCGTCCTCAGCCCATTTGACCCGGCCCTGCGGGATCGCAAACGGGCCGAGCGGCTGTTCGGCTTTCACTACCGGATCGAGGTTTTCACCCCCGCCGCGAAACGGCAGTTCGGCTATTATGTCTTTCCCCTGCTGGAAGGGGCGCGGCTGGTCGGGCGGATCGACATGAAGGCCCATCGCAATGACGGCGTGCTGCGCGTCACCGCGCTGTGGCCCGAAGCGGGGATCGCCTGGGGCAAGGGCCGTCAGGCGCGGTTGGAGGCGGAGCTGGACCGCGTGGCCCGTTTCGCCGGATGTGATCGCGTGGACTGGCTGCCCGACTGGCGGCGCGATGCGGTCTGATGCCCTGCGATATGGCAAGCCGCAGTCTTTGGATATTTGAGGCAAGAAGAAACAGGTGCCGCGCTCAAAGCACCCGGATCACATCCTTGTCCACCGCCAGCATGTAACCGCGCCGCGCGATGTTCTTGACCAGCAACTCGCTGACCATCTGATTGCCCAGCGTGTCGCGCAGACGCTTGATCCGGGTGGCGCCTGCTGCCTCGTCGCAATCTGCGGCGCTGCGGCCTGACACGATCGCCTCGATCTCGGCACCGCTCAGCACATCGTCATCCAGCCGCGCCTCGGCCAGAACCGAGAGCGTCTCCATCGCCGCCTCGGTCAGCTTGAACCCCATGTTGTTGAGGTAGACGGTATTTTCCTCGCGGCTGATCAGCAGGGAGGACACCTGAATCCCTGCATTCTCGATCTGCGCCATGCGACGGTTCAGCCCCACCAGCATCGCCAGAAGGGCCAGCGACGCAATCAGCAGCGCGCTGGCAAAGACCAGGAGCACGAAGATCGCGACCCGGTAGGAGGCGAGGGTTTCCGAAAAGGCCGTGCCGCTTTGGGCCAGGATCTCCAGCAGCTTGATCTCGGCCTCGGTGGTCAGGTCGTCGTTTTCGACGAATAACCGCTCCACCTTCATGTTGAAGGCATTGGCGTCGGGCAGGTTGCGGAACAGCAGCACGGCCGTGACCGCCAGAATCGCAACGATCCCGGCTAGGCCCAGCGTGACGATCCGGTTGCCCGCGCGACGCGCCTCAGAAGCGGAGGTAATATTGTCCTGCACTGCGCTGTCTTTCCTCAAGCCCGGATCTGTCGAACAGGGATACAACGTTCAG
>JAMWZG010000459.1 GCA_024304855.1 Paracoccaceae bacterium | reverse complement strand
GTGCTGGCCAGCACCTTGTCGAACCGGCGCAGCGTGGCCTTGGTCAGGTCGGGCAGCCAGCGCCAGCGGCTTGTGTCGAAACCGGATTCGTCGGCGTCGATCAGGAACATCGGCGTCTTGCGGTCGGCGGCGGCGTTGATGAGGGCGTGGCGCAGCTGGCCCCCGGCCCAGAGGCAGAGGTCGGGGCGCCAGCGATCGAGGAAGGGTGTGATCTGCGGCAGGCTGTCATCGGGCACCGTCACCGGCAGGATGAAGGGCTTGAGCGTATCGGGCGGCGGCAGGTCGGGCGGCAGGGTCAGCAGCAGATGCAGGTCGGGGCGCTGGGCGCGCAGGCGGGTGGTGATCTGGATCAGCGCGGCCGCGCGGGTTTCGCTGGTGGCGTGGCCCCAGACCAGATCGCCGTCCGGGCGGGTGGCCAGGCTGTCCATCGCATCGGGCATGGCACGGGCCTGCCCCGGCGCGGCGCGCGCGAGGGTCAGATAGGCCGAAAGGCTGATGGAACGCGGCATGGCGGGTCAGCCGATCTCCTGCGTGGGGGAGGTTTCGGTCTGCTCGTCCAGCATCCGGTGCAGATGGGTGATGAAATAGCGCATATGGGCGTCATCGACGGTCCGCTGCGCCTCGGCCTTCCAGGCGCGGTAGGCGCTGGCATAGTCGGGGAAGATGCCGACGATGTGCAGGTTCGCGGTGTCGCGGAACTCGGTCGTGCCGGAATGGGTCAGCTCTCCGCCGAAGACAAGGTGCAGGCGTTGGGTCATCGGTCTCTCCCTTCGGGGTTTGCGGGCAAGGTAAGGCTTTGGCCCTTGGGTCGCAAGCCGGCAGGGGGGCGGCGGTGGGCTTATGACTGGAGAGACGGAACCCGTCGTTCTGTCCCCCGCGCGGAATCAAGGCGCGGCACGCGCCGCCGCGCGTCTCGGTGACACGTCCCGCGTGTCGGTGAGCGTGCGGCTGGCATTGGGGGATAGAGAGGGGCGCAACGGGTGATGCGCCGTCGTCCCGCGTGACGGCGTGCGCGGGGTGGGAGTGGAGCGCCCCGGTGAGGATGGCAGCTATCCCGGCCAGGGGGCGAGGCGGTGGGAGAGGGCGTCGTGGAGGGTGGCCCCTGCGGCGAGGACTCCGTTCACCTGGGGGTGGGGGTTGTTGAAGCGCAGGGCGGCGCCGGTGCGGTCGGTCGTGCGCGCGCCGGCCTCGGACAGGATCAGCGCGCCGGCGGCGATGTCCCATTCCCAACTGGGGCGCAGGGTCAGCATCGCGTCAAAGCGCCCCTCGGCCACAAGCGACAGACGATAGGCCAGAGAGGGGCGGTGATGGCGCACGAGATGGGGCACCTCGCGGTCGCGCCAATTGGCGGGGTCATAGACGGGTTTCGTGGCCAGAACGGTGGCCCCTGCGAGGGATTGCTGTTGCGAGACGCGGATCGGCTGGCCGTTCAGATGCGCCCCCATGCCGAGGGCGGCGGTATAGAGCTTGTGCTTCAACGGCAGGAACACGACGGCGGCGGTGATCACGCCATCCTCGGCCACGGCGAGGGAATGGGCCCATGTCGCCGTGCCCTCGATGAAGCTGCGGGTGCCGTCGATCGGGTCGATGATGAAGGTGCGGCGGCGGGTCAGGCGGGCGGCGGTGTCGGGCGTTTCCTCGGACAGCCAGCCGTAATCGGGGCGCGCGCCCGTGAGACGCTCGCGCAGCATCGCGTCCACGGCCAGATCCGCCTCGGTGACGGGGCCGGCGTCACCTGCCTTGTCCCAGCGTTGGGCGGTGGGGCCGCTGAAGCCGGTGGCGATGCGGCCTGCCTCGCGGGCGGCTGCGATCAGCAGGTCAAGATCAGTCGCCAGCAAGGGTCATCCCTTCGACCAGAAGCGAGGGCACGACGCGGCTGAGGTGCTGGCGCGCGTCATTGGCGGGGATGATCCGGCGCAGCATGTCACGCAGGTTGCCCGCGA
>JAMWZG010000458.1 GCA_024304855.1 Paracoccaceae bacterium | reverse complement strand
GCGAGGTAACCTCGGCGGGCACCTTCATCCTGTTCAGCGGCTATGTGCTGTGCCCGCTGCTGATGCAGGGCGTAGTCTACGCGACCAGCGGCTATGCCACCGGGCTTGTGCTGGCCGGTCTTGCCCCTTTCCTTGCAGGGGCGGCCTTGCTGCTGGGCGCAAGGCGGCGCGCCCGATGACCCCCCGCATCGACCCGACACACCCCCCAAGGAGGCCAAAACCATGAGCAACTTTTCCAAGACGCAGACGACCCGCAAGGATGTGATCTGGACCGAGGGCGGCGTCGTCGCCTCGCAGCACCGCAAGGCAGCCGAAGTCGGCGCGGCAGTCCTTGCCGCGGGGGGTGACGCAATGGATGCCGCGGTTGCGACGTCCTTTGCGCTTGGCGTCGTGGAACCCTGGATGTCCGGCCCGATGGGCGGCGGCATGATGACCCTGTGGCGCGCAGGCGAGGCGCGGGCTGAAACCATCGAATTCGGGATGCGCGCGCCCCAAGGGCTGCGGCTGGACGACTACCCCCTGCAACCCGACCGCAAGGCGGGAGATCTTTTTCCCTGGATGCGGGTCGAAGGCGACCGCAACATCTATGGCGCCACCGCCGTGGCCGTGCCCGGCGTGGTGGCCGGGATGGAACTGGCGCATCGGATGTACGGCACAATGGACTGGGCCGACCTGCTTGCGCCCGCGATCCAGTTGGCCGAACAGGGGATGCTGATTGACTGGTACGCGTCGCTGATCATCGCCTCGGCGACGCGGCAACTGGCGCAGGACGCGGATGCCGCTGACCTGTTCTTGGTTGACGGCCAGTGGCCCAACATCTCCGGCTGGACTGCGCTGACCGAATCGCGGCTGGATCAGAAAACCCACGCCAAGACCCTGCACCGTCTGGCAAAGGCAGGCCCGCGTGATTTTTATGAAGGCCAGATCGCGCGCATGATTGCCGAAGATGTGCAAGCCAAGGGTGGCAGCCTGTCGGTCGCGGATCTGGCGGCCTACCGCGCCAAGGCGGCCAAACCGCGCACGGTGTCCTACCGAGATGCGGTGATTCATGCGCCGTCCGGCCTGTCGGCGGGGGCCGAACTGGTGGCGACGCTGGCGCAGATGGAACAGGCATTTATACCCGGCGACGCTCCCAACGCGCCAAGCTTTGCCGCGCTGGCAGACGCGCTTGGGGCGGCCTACCGCGACCGGCTGGCCAATTCCGGCGATACCGGCGAAAGCCGGGAGGCCCCTGCCTGCACCACCACCTTTTCGATCGTGGACCGGCATGGCAACATGGTGAACGTCACGCAAACCCTGCTGTCGATCTTTGGCAGCCACACCCTGTCGCCACAAACGGGGATGCTGTTGAACAACGGGATCATGTGGTTCGACCCCGAGCCGGGCAAGCCGAACTCGCTGGCACCAGGCAAGCGCTGCTTGATGAACATCTGCCCCGTGGTGGGACATGTCGGGGCGCGCACCTTTGCGATCGGGGCCTCGGGTGGGCGCAAGATCCTGCCTGCCATCGCGAACCTGACCAGCTTTATCGCCGATTTCGGCATGGATCTGGAAACCGCCTTTCACGCGCCGCGCATTGACGCCTCAGGCAGCGGCCCGATTGTCGTGGACGAAACCCTGCCGCAAGACGTGGTAGACGCGCTGGCCGCCTTAGGCACCGTGACCCGGGCGAAAAGGACGGTTCACCCTTATGCCTTTGCCGTGCCAGCGGGCGTCATGCGCGAAAACGGCCGCAACTGCGGCGCGACGGAAACCATGACCCCCTGGGGCGATGCGGTCAGCGAATAGACCCGCAAGCAGGCTGAAACACTCCCAAAAATCGTCTCTGCACGGCATCAGCCCCCTTCCAGCGCAGCCAGATGGTCTGATGGGATCGGATCAGATTTGATGTGGCGCTTTAGGGTCTTACGGTTGAACAAATTCATGACCTATCGGTCTTTCTTGCCGCCA
>JAMWZG010000457.1:916-1950 GCA_024304855.1 Paracoccaceae bacterium | reverse complement strand
GATCCATTCCCATTGGAGACTTGCCCGGCTCGGGTTGGCGAAAATTCGGATCCATGGGGGCCACCCAGTACAGCACCTCAGGTCCAGCATCTCCGGCCAAATCGGCCGGGTTAAGATATAGTCGTTCCAAATAGATGCCACCCGCCACGCCTGCGGCGACCGCAAGTATGCTCAGGGCTGAATATCGTCCACGCATGGGATACCTCGGTATGGACCTGCGCGAGGGCAGGTCACTTCCAATCGGTGAAAGGTGGCCAGCACTTGAAAAGCACCAGCCGCTCAAAAGAACGATCAGCCGAGGCGAGGAGGTCGCTCGTGTGGGTTTGGGGAGCGCGACAAGACGGCAGCGTCACCCTTGAAGGCACAATTTTGGACCGTCGGAATTCCATAGAGCTTGGCGTTTACCAATCCGTCGCCGGTATGAAAAAAGCATGTTGCAAAGGAACAATGTGCCATGGCTACATCGTCTGCACATGAGTCCTCAGATACTCCACCTGGCAAGAGTGAAACCATCATCGGGCAGTAGTGAGCTTGATAGGAAGCTTCCGCTTGATATCCGTCCTGCTCCCTAGCTTCCGGCGAGGCTGCTGCATACATCACCGATTGAGACATCAGTAACGCTAAGACGAATATTAACCCGACCATCCGTTTGATCGTTAGACCGGTCAGTTGTGAGCTTCGGTTTGTCATATCAAAGTAGATACTCGAGATATCTTTGGAAGGAACTCAATTAGCCGTGATGGGCCACGGTCTTCGGCGATGCCAATATGACCAATGAGTTGTTGCAAGAGTCTCACCCACCACTGACACATCTTTGAACTAGACACGAAAGCTTCCAGTTCAAAGCAAGTTCGGCTGCTGCATCAGCCGCGAAGAAAAAGAAGGCGTCAATACAAATCTTAACCCCAGAATGCTAGAGCGTGTCGCGTTTAATCGGTTTTGTATCCGGCGGCTTTGAAGAAGTTGGACCTGTCGCGTATTTGTGCCGCCCCAAGTGCTCGTTTAGGCCACTTTTCGTTCGAAGGCGACCGGGC
>JAMWZG010000457.1:0-906 GCA_024304855.1 Paracoccaceae bacterium | reverse complement strand
TCCAGCCCAGTGCTGAGTGCCGCCGCCGCGGATTTTAGAAGCCATTGATGTATTCGAAGATTGCCATCTCAGCTTGCCGCCTTGTTGCCCATGAGGTCGCAAACATGATCCGCAAGGGCCAGCTCACACCCGGATTCTGTCCATTTGCCCAGTTAGCGGCGCTGGCTGCTTAAAAGAAAGAGATCAGAGCCATTTTCCTGCTCAACACGGAAGCTTGCGATAGAACCCTCCAGCTGCAGCCCATTATGCGGGGTTCAGATCATGCGACACTGCAAATCGCAGTCACGCAACCCGATCAGCAGGAGCAAAGTCGAGCTTTAAGAGGGCCTAATCCTGTCCAAATGATGAGGAACACCTTTATCTCACATCACACGTATGGCGCTATGTACCCAGACTAGCCAGAATGCGAGTGCAAGCCAGGGGCCAAAGGCGATGCCAGACCTCTTTTTGAGGCTCCCGAAAATAGCAACATAGAGCAGCCCTCCTCCCGCTGCCAAAAGCAAGACCAGCGGTAGGGAAGTCCAATCAAGCCAAGCGCCCGCAGCAGAGAACAACTTGGCGTCACCAAGTCCAAGACCTTCCGTTCCATTTCGACGAAAATAAATCTCGCCAATGACTGCCAGCACCAAGAAACCAGCACCTGCGCCGATAAGGTGAGGGGCGATTGCAACGTTGGGCTGCAGGTAGGCGACTGCGATCCCTGCCCCAATCAAGGGCAAACTGAGCACATCCGGGATCCGGTACTGACGCAAATCTATCACCGAGATAGCAACAAGGATTGCCGTCAAAGCAAGCGTCACTGTGATCAGCACAGGACCGGGCAAAGCCGAAGACAAGGAAGATCCCAACATCAAACTGACCGCCGCCTAACTTTCTTCAACGAATTCCCAAGTCTTTTGAAACTTA
>JAMWZG010000456.1 GCA_024304855.1 Paracoccaceae bacterium | reverse complement strand
CGTCCCCGGCAACAAACACCCCCTGCACCGTGCTTTCGCCCCATGCATCCAGACGCGGGGCAAAGCCGTGCTGCCCGGCCAGCCAGTCATGTTCCATCCGCAGCGCCCGGCTGATCTGCGTATTGGGCACCACCCCCTGATGCAGCATCACCGTCTCGCAGGCGATCCGCTGCACCCGCCCGCCCGCCGTGAAGGTCAGCGCCGCCGCGCGCCCCTCGCCCTCGACCGCCAGATCCCGCGCGCCTGTGATCCGCCGCACACCCGCGCGCCGCAGCGCCAGCAGCAGGCCCAGCCCCTTGACCAGCACCCGCCACCCGCGCAGCCCCCGCACCAGATGCGGCAAGGCGCGCAGCGCATCGCCCGCACCCTGAGTCTCGACAATCGCCACCGGCGGCTGCCCGGCCCGCACCATCTGCACCGCCAGCAGGTAAAGCAACGGACCCGAACCTGCCAGAACCGCACGTTCGGCCACCAAACCGGATGCCTTGAGCAGGATCTGCCCCGCCCCCGCCGTCATCACACCGGGAAGGGTCCAGCCGGGGATCGGCACCGGCCGTTCCAGCGCACCCGTCGCCAGCACCAGCCGCGCCGCCCGCATCTGCCCGGCCTGCCCGTCGCGCGAATAGGTGACGGTGATCCCCTCCGCCGCAGGCGCGATCTCCCAGACCACTGCCCCGCTCAGATGCTCGGCGCCGGCTTGACGCATCGCCTTGACCAGCCGCGCCCCGTCCAGATAATCCGCGCCCAACACTTCCCCGCGCGCAGCCCCCGACCCCGTCACGGCGCGGTAGATCTGCCCACCCGGACCCGGCTGCTCGTCCAGCATCACCACGGCAAGCCCGGCCGCCGCCGCCTCGGCCGCTGCCGCCATCCCGGCGGGACCGGCCCCGATCACGATCAGATCCACCGTCCTCATGCCCCGCCCTTTCCACCCGGCCGCGTCAGCACCATCCCCGCCGCCACCTGCATCATGCAGGCCTGCCGGGTGATACCCTCCACCTCGATCAGGCACTCGAAACAGGCCCCCATCATGCAGAACGGCCCGCGCGGCGCACCCGACACGGGCGTTCTGCGGAACACCGTCACCCCGGCCCCCAGCAAGGCCGCCGCCAGATTGGCCCCCTCGGGCAGGTCCAGCGCCTGCCCGTCCAGCATCACGCGCACCCTTGGCGCGGCGGGCGACAGATCACGAAAGGCCAAAACGCGCCTCCCCGAATTGCGCCAGATCAGGGGCATCCGTCGCCCCCTCCAACCAACGCGGCAGCAGCAGCGCATGGGCCGCAGCCAGCGTGATCCCCGAATGACAGGTGACAAGACTGACCCCCGGCAGCGTCGCACTATGCTGATAGATCGGCAGCCCGTCCGGCGACATGATCCTCAGCGCGCCCCAACTGCGCACCATCTGCGCCTGCGCCAGTCGCGGGATCACCGCCACGGCCTCGGCCGCGATCTTGGCCGCAGCGGGGATCGTCACGCGGTCATCCAGCCCCACCTCCTCGGCGCTCGCCCCGATCTGGAGACCGCCCTCATCGACCTGCCGGATCGTGGCCGAAGGCCGGCGCATCAGCGGCGGCAGCTTTTCCGTCACCAGCACCTGCCCCCGCTGGGGCCGCACAGGGGCCGCGAAACCCAGTCTGGGACCAAGCGCCATCGCCCCCAACCCCGCCGCCAGCACAACGCGCCCGGCCGTGACCACCTGCCCCGACTGGCAGATCACCCGCAGCCCGTCCCCGGCCTGCCGCACATCCTCGACCGTCTGCGCGGTCCGCACCTGCCCGCCGCGCCGCCGCACATCCGCCGCCAGTGACCTGAGCAGACGCAGCGGATTCACATGCCCATCCTGATGATGCAGGATCGCGCCCGCGACGCGCGGTCCAACCTCCGGCTCCTCCCGCCGCAGCGCGTTGTTGCCCAGAACCTCGAACGGATATTCCCCGCCCAAGGCGTCACGCAGCGCCGCATAT
>JAMWZG010000455.1 GCA_024304855.1 Paracoccaceae bacterium | reverse complement strand
CCTGTTCGCCGCCCCCCCGAGGATATTTCCGGCAAGAAGAAGAGCCGGGTGCGGTGCCTGCCTTGTCAGATCGTAGCGTTGGTGGCGCCGCCATCCAGCAGGATCTTGTCAGATCGTAGCGTTGGTGGCGCCGCCATCCAGCAGGATGTTCTGGCCCACGATGAACCCCGCATGGACCGAGCAGAGGAAGGCGCAGGCCGCGCCGAATTCGGCCGAGGTGCCGTAGCGGCCTGCGGGGATCGTGGCCGCGCGGCGGGTGCGGGCCTCGTCCAGCGTGATGCCCTGCGCCTTGACCACGCCGCCATCCAGCGCATCGGCGCGGTCGGTGGCATGGATGCCCGGCAGCAGGTTGTTGATCGTCACCCCCTTGCCCGCCACCTGTCGCGCGGTGCCTGCGACATAGCCGGTAAGGCCGGTGCGCGCAGCGTTCGACAGGCCAAGCTGCGGGATCGGCGCCTTGACCGATTGCGAGGTGATGTTGACGACGCGGCCCCAGCCACGCTCCATCATCGCGGGCATGAGGGCCTTCATCAGGGCAATCGGTGTCAGCATGTTGGCATCGAGCGCGCGGATGAAATCGTCGCGGTCCCAGTCGGACCACAGGCCCGGCGGCGGGCCGCCCGCATTGGTCACGAGGATGTCCACGCCCTGCGCGGCATTCAGCACGGCGGTGCGGCCATTCTCGGTCGTGACATCGGCGGCCACGGTATCGACCTGCACGCCGAAATCGTTGCGGATGGCGGCGGCGGCCGCCTCGAGCGCCTCGGCGCCGCGCGCGTTCATCACCAGATCGACGCCCGCCTCGGCCAATGCGCGGGCGCAGCCCAGACCCAGCCCCTTGCTGGAGGCACAGACCAGCGCGCGTTTTCCCTTGATTCCCAGATCCATAGCGTCCTCCTGATTGATGTGGCCGGATGGCCTTGGGGCCTTGCTAGCATCCCGGCACGGGGAAATGCCAGCAAAAGGCCGGGACGTTGACCCGACCATGCCACAATCCTATCTTAATCATTGCGGGATAGCCCATGCGGTGCCCGGGAATCGGGCCGCGTTTCCGCATGTTTGTTCACGATTGACCGGGATTGAATGCACCGCCATGACAGATTCCAGCCCCGCGCCTGCCCTGCCCGGAACAGCCTTTGCGCTGCCCGTCCTGCCCGGCATCGCGCTGGAGGTGGTGGCGGGGGCCAATCTGGGCGATCCGCTGTCCTTTGCCGCCGACCTGATTCCCGATGACAGCTATGCGCTGGCGCGCGGCGCGCGCACGCGGCGGCTGTCGCTGCATCCGGACGGGCCTGCGCGGTTCCGCGTGGCGGCCGATACGGCGGCGGGCCAGCCCGGCGCGGTGATCCATCTGGACAGCAGCCTGACCTTCATGACCCCCGAGGGTGAGACGGCGGAGGTTCTGGTGCTGGTCGAGGTGGATGGCGGCGGCGATGTGGCCGAGGTGCATATCCTGCCGCTGGTGCCGCTGAAGCCGAAGATCCGCTATACGCTGGTGACGATCGACACGGCCGGGGCCAGCGCGCGGCTGGCCGAGATTGCCTGCGTGTCCTTCACGCGCGGCACCCATATCACAATGGCCACGGGCGAGCAGCGCCCGATCGAGGCGCTGCGCCCCGGCGACCGCGTCCTGACCCGCGACGATGGCCCGCAGGAGATCCGCTGGATCGGCCAGACCACGCTGCGCGCCTATGGCGAACATGCGCCCATCGTGATCACCAAGGGCACGCTGCACAATGCCAATGACCTGATCGTGAGCCCGGATCACCGTCTGTTCATCTATCAGCGCGCCGATGTTCTGGGCGCGGGCCGGGCCGAGGTTCTGGTGCGGGCGCGGCATCTGGTGAACGGGGTCAGCGTCTATCGCCAGCAAGGCGGTTTCGTGGATTATTTCCAGATCCTGTTCGACCGCCACCAGATCATCTATGCCGAGGGGATCGCGGCCGAGACCCTGCTGCTGGACCCGCGC
>JAMWZG010000454.1 GCA_024304855.1 Paracoccaceae bacterium | reverse complement strand
ACGCTGACGGCCACCGGCGGCCTGCGCCTGCTGCTCATGCCGGCTCTGGCCGCCCTCATCGCCCGCGCCTTCGGCCTGACCGGGACCGAGGCGCTGGTCCTCATCGTCTTCTCCGCCATCCCCACCGCCCCCACCTCCTATGTGCTGACCCGGCAACTGGGCGGCGACGGCACGCTGATGGCAGGCATCGTCACCTCGCAAACGCTCGCCGCCATTGCCACCATCCCGCTTGTCCTGTGGCTTCTCAGCCCCTGATCCCAACCGGCCCAAGGGAACCAATCCCCCCGCCCGCGTGTTGACAAAGGCGCAAATCAGCGCCCACTACCGCCGACACAAAAGAAAAAGACGGTGCAAGCCCCCATGACCCCCGACAGCCTTCTGACCACGCTGCAAGACACCGACATGATGCTCCCCCTGCTGTGCAGCCTGATCGCCGGCGCCCTGATCGGGGTCGAGCGCGAGTTTCAGGGCAAGCCCGCAGGCCTGCGCACCCATACGCTGCTCTGCTTCGCCGCAGCCCTCATGACCCTGCTGGGCCTGCGCATGGCCGAATGGACGGCCGCCCTGTCGGTTGAAACGCAGGTGATCTCCGACCTTGCCCGGATGCCCCATGCCATCCTCACGGGGATCGGCTTTCTGGGCGCAGGCGTCATCTTCCGCGAGGGGGCCTCGGTCCACGGCCTGACCACCGCCGCGTCGCTCTGGCTGACGGCGGCACTGGGCATCGTCTTCGGCACGGGCCTGCTGGAACTGGGCACCATCGGCACGGCGGCGGCGCTGATCGTGCTGATCCTGCTGCGCGTCCTGCAACGCGTGTCCCTGCGCCACCCCTCCCTGCGCCTTGAAATCATCACCGCCTGCAACAGCCCCTTCGACAGCACCACGCTGACCGCCACGCTGGCCGCGCATCACCTGAAACCCGGCCCGATCTCGCAGCGCGAGGATCGCAGCACAGGCCTGCGCCATGTGCTGCTGAAAGCCACCTCCACCCGCGTCACCCTCGACAACGCAGGCCTCAGCAAGGCCCTGCATCAAGACCCGCAGGTGCAGGGCTTCACCATCACCCCGCTCGAGAACGAGGCCCTGGGCAGCGGCTGATCCCGCCCCCCCAATCCGGCCTGGAGATCACGGCCACAAAGCCATCCCTGCGCCGCCACCATCCCTGCGCAGGCAAGGCCCACCGCACACAACGCCCCCGCAAACGAGACCCCCGCACAACGAAGCCCCAGACCGCGCGCCCCTCAGCCCGCCTCCGGCCCCTCGCTCAGGATCGCCAGAACCCGCGCGTCGCGCGGCAGCGCGATCCCCGCCAGCAGCGCCGCCAGCCCTGCCACGCCTGACGGCGTGCTCTCCAGCCCATGAACCGCAACCTCCTCCACCGCGCGCAGCGCTTCGCCCTCGGTGATCGTCACGAACTGATCCGCATCCCGCGCCAGACCGGCCAGCGCGATCATCGACGCCATCTTGCAA
Source organism: Paracoccaceae bacterium (assembly GCA_024304855.1). Lineage (GTDB taxonomy): Bacteria > Pseudomonadota > Alphaproteobacteria > Rhodobacterales > Rhodobacteraceae > Seohaeicola. The sequence continues at coordinate 500 of JAMWZG010000454.1, read as the reverse complement.
TCCAGCCGCCCCATGGCCGACTCCGGCCCCGCCGTCTCGACCGGATGCCCCGCACGGATCGCCGCCCACAGGGCCGGCGCCACCTCCGGCTCGACCACGATGATCTGCGGCCCCTCGCCCCAGACCCGCCGCGCATGGGCCGCAACCGCTGCGGCCAGACCGCCGACACCCGCCTGTAGAACGATATGGCTGGGTGCCGCCTCCACCTGCGCCGCCGCTTCCGCCGCCAGTTGCAGATACCCCTCCATCACCCGCAAGGCCGGCCCGGTATAGCCCGGCCATGAACTGTCCGACAGCAGCACCGCCCCCTCATCGCGCGCCGCCGCCGTGGCCGCCGCCATGCTCTGCTCATAGGTCTCGCCCGCGCGCCTGACCTCGGCCCCTTTGGCCTCCAGCCGCGCCGCAAACCCCTCGGGCACCGGGCGCGCCAGATAGATCACCGCCCTCGCCCCGAAGACCCGCGCCCCCGCCGCCACGGACAGGCCGTGATTGCCCGCACT
>JAMWZG010000453.1 GCA_024304855.1 Paracoccaceae bacterium | reverse complement strand
CCGTTGCTTTGCCGAGGCGATCGAGAGTTTCCCCGATCTGGTGGCGCTGCTGGCGGGCTATGTCGCGGGCTGGGCGCCGTTGCGCGTGGCGCGTGGCGGCACGGTAGGGCAGGCGGTCGAGGGGTTCACCGCCGATCTGACCCGCGCGCGGGCCAGTGGCGGGTTCATGGCCGATCTGTCGGGGCGCATCCCCGGTTGCGGTGCCGTGGCGGTGCCTGCGGTGGGACTGTCCGAAGGGGTTGACGCGGCTGTGCCCGGTGCGGTGCTGACGCTGGCGATCGTGGACGGTCGCGCGCGGTTGATCGCGGATGCCGCCCGCCTGTCGCCCATGGCGCTGGACCTGATTGCCGGGCGTCTGGCGGTTGTCGCTGCGGCGCTGTCGCGGGGGGATGCGGGGGCGCAGCCCTTGGCCAGCCTGCCCGTGATGCCCGATGCGGAACTGGCTTTGGTCACGAAAGGCTGGAACGATACCGCGACCGATCTGCCCGACATCGCCTGCCTGCATCACATGATCGAGGCACAGGTCGCGGCGACACCCGATGCCGTGGCGCTGGTCTATGAGGGTACGCGCCTGACCTATGCCGAACTGGACGCCGCCGCCAACCGTGTGGCGCATGTGTTGCAAGGCATGGGCGTGGGGCAGGGCACGTTGGTGGGCCTGAACTGCGCGCGCAGCCCGGATATGGTAGTGGGGGCTTTGGGTATCCTCAAGGCAGGCGGCGCCTATGTGCCGCTGGACCCGGCTTTCCCGGCGGATCGCATCGCCCTTTATATCGAGGATTCGGCCTGTCCCGTGATCATCACGCAGGCAGCACTTGCCCCCGATCTGCCGCCGCATTCCGCGCAGGTTCTGGTGATCGACACCGATCCGCGTGTCGGCGCGGCCCCCGCGACGCGGCCCGCCTGTGCGGCGACCGGCGCGGATATGGCCTATATGATCTATACCTCCGGCTCGACCGGGCGGCCCAAGGGCGTGATGGTGGAACACCGCAACGTCGTGAATTTCTGCATCGGCATGGATGCCCGCATCCCGCATAAACCGGGCGATACTTGGCTGGCAGTGACCTCGCTGTCATTCGACATTTCGGTGCTGGAGCTGTTCTGGACGCTGGCACGCGGGTTCAAGCTGGTGTTGAGCAGTGACGAGACGCGGGCGCTGGTGTCGAACGGGCCGGTCAATGTGACGGGCAAGGGGATGGAGTTCAGCCTTTATTATTGGGGCAATGACGACGGGGCCGGGCGCGACAAATACAAGCTGCTGCTGGAGGGTGCGAAATTCGCCGATCAAAACGGCTTCTGCGCGGTCTGGACGCCCGAGCGGCATTTCCATGCCTTCGGCGGGCCTTATCCAAACCCATCCGTGACGGGCGCGGCGGTGGCGGCTGTCACCCATAACATCAGCGTGCGCGCGGGCAGTTGCGTGGCCCCGCTGCACCATCCCGCCCGGATCGCCGAGGAATGGGCGGTCATCGACAACCTGACAAACGGGCGCGCGGGGCTGGCGATTGCCAGCGGCTGGCAGCCCGATGATTTCATTCTGCGGCCCGAAAACGCACCGCCGCACAACAAGCCCTCGATGATGCAGGCGATTGCCGATCTGCGCAAACTCTGGGCCGGGGAGGCGGTGGAATACCCGACGGCGGCGGGCGGGATGCATGCGGTCGTGACCCAGCCGCGACCGGTGTCGAAAACCCTGCCCGTCTGGGTGACCACGGCGGGCAATCCCGACACATGGCGCGAGGCGGGGACGATCGGGGCCAATGTCCTGACTCACCTTCTGGGCCAGTCGGTCGATGAGGTGGGCGAGAAGATCCAGATCTATCACGCCGCCCTGCGCGAGGCGGGGCATGATCCCGACGACTTCAAGGTCACGCTGATGCTGCACACCTATCTGGGGCAGGATCGTGACGCGGTGCGCGAGATCGCGCGGGAGCCGATGAAGGATTATCTGCGCTCGGCCGCGGGTCTGATCAA
>JAMWZG010000452.1 GCA_024304855.1 Paracoccaceae bacterium | reverse complement strand
CTAGCGTGATCCCGGTTGAATCGTAAACCTTTTTTCGCACCATTTCACCAAGCATTTCCAGATCGGCGGCTGTGGCCCCCCCGGCATTGATCAGGAAATTGGCGTGCATCTCGCTCATCTGTGCGCCGCCAAGGCGCGCGCCGCGCAGTCCGGCGTCCTGGATCACCTTCCACGCCTTGAGGTCATGCACGTCATCGGCGCGCCCGGTGCTGGAGAAACCGGCGGGATTGCGGAAGGTGCTGCCGGCGCTGCGCTCGCGCGTGGGCTGGCTGGCGTCGCGCTTCGCGATCTGCTCCTCCATCCGCGCGGCCAGATGGGCGGGATCACCGGCGGGCGGCCGGAAGGTGGCGCTGACCAGCACCCAGCCGTCCGGCAGATGGCTCTGGCGATAGGCAAGGCGCAGCGCATCCGGGGTCAGGGTCACGATGCGCCCCTCGCGGGTGACGGCGGTGACGCTGTGCAGCACATCGGCCACATAGCTGCCATAGCAGCCCGCGTTCATCCTGACCGCGCCGCCGATACTGCCCGGAATGGTGCGCAGGAAGGTCAGGTCCAGTCCGGCCTCGGCCGCGCGGCGCGCGACATGGGCATCCAGCGCGGCGGCCCCGGCGGTCACGCTTGTGCCGTCGATGGTGATGGCGTTGAAGCCGCGCCCCAGGCGGATCACCACGGCGCGCAGGCCGCCGTCGCGCACGATCAGGTTGCTGCCGACCCCCATGGGAAAGACCGGAACATCCGCATCCAGCCCGCGCAGGAACAGCGCCAGATCATCGGCATCGGCCGGCTGATAGAGCCAGTCCGCAGGTCCGCCCACGCGCAGCCATGTCAGATCGGACAGCGGCCGGTCCGCCGTCAGGGTGCCGCGCAGGCCTTGGATTGCATCGGGTCGGGGCATCGTCTCACTTCTCCATCCGGCGGCGCATCCAGCGGCCCAGATGGACCACGGGCCAGCGCAACAGGCTCATCCCGGCGACCAGGACGATCAGCCCGGCGACCGGACCGTTCTCATAGGTCACAAAGCCCAGAAGGGGAATACCGCAGACGATCAGCACATAGGCGCGCCGCCAGTGATTGTCGCGCGAGGGGATCATCGCGGCCAGGTTCGCGGCCAGCGCCCAGAGGCAGGCAAGGATCAGGGACAGGCTCATGGCGCACCTCCGATGAATGAGGCCGCGAATGTGGCGGCGCAGGTCAGGATGCCAAGGACGGGCACCGCCATCGGGACCGCGAAGGGCCCGTCCGGCGTGCGGCGTTTCAGCCCGATCAGGGCGGCGTTGACGATGACAAAGACGATCAGCAAGGCCTGCGTGGTGATCCCGGCCAGCACCGCCACCGGCAGGGTCAGCGCCGACAGCGTGACCGCCGCCCCCACCACCAGCGTGCCCAGCACCGGCGTGCCAAGCCGGGGATGCGCATGGCGGAACATCGACAGGCCGGGCGAGCGTTTGCCCAGCCCGAACAGCACCCGTGCCGCCATGACGATCTGCGCCAGCACCCCGTTCAGCGCCGCCGCCACCGCGATGGCCGCCAGAAAGGCCGCCGATGTGCCCGTGCCCGCCTCCCAGACCAGCGCGAGGGGGCGCTGGGACGCGGCCAGCACCTCACGCGGGACGGCGCGGACAGCGGCCAGCGTGACCAGCATGTAAAGCAGCCCCGTCACGGCCAGGGCGGCCAGAATGGCGCGCGGCATGGTGCGGGCGGGATCGCGCGCTTCTTCTGCCATGTTGACCATGTCGTCAAAGCCGATGAAGGCGAAAAAGGCAAAGATCGTCGCCGCCGCCACGCCCGACCAGACCGGCGCGGGCGGCGCGGTCCATGCGGCCACCGGCACGGCGGCAAAGCCCGCGCCGATCACCAGCATCAGGCCGATCACCTCGATCACCGTCAGAAGCGCGGCAAAGGTCAGGCTTTCCAGCACGCCGATCAGCGCGATCAGCGTCATCGCCGCGCCCAGACCCAGCACGCCCCAGACAAAGGG
>JAMWZG010000451.1 GCA_024304855.1 Paracoccaceae bacterium | reverse complement strand
AGCGCTGAGGCGAGGGGGCCGAAAACGAAGCGGCGGAAGGCGATCTTGGCCAAGTCGGCGATGATCGATGTCGCGAGGCTCGAGAAATCCAGCTTCCCCGTCCGGACGAACTCGGCGACGGCCTCTTCGCCCGCCCGAAACGCGCTGGTGATCGCCTCGCCCACGCCGCCGCCCCAGTTCGCGGCCTGGGAGGCATAGGTGGAGAGCGCCTCGCTGACTGCCGCCCAGCCGGTTGCCGCGATATCGGCCGCGGCAGCCACTTCCTCGGCCGTCTGCAACGGGCCTCCGCCGCCGCCCGCGCCCCCGGCCGCCGGATCGTCGGGCGTGATCGAGATTTGCAGCGCCCGATCGCGGACGTCGTTGAATTATTCCGAGAGCGGCGAGCCTGAGACGATGCCGCGGATTTGCGCCGCCAGGGCCGCGCGACGTTCGGCATCGCGGGCCGCGTAAGGGTTCGCCACGCTGTCGATGCGGAAAGTGGCGGGGTCCAAGGTGGACAAGGCAGGATCAAGGCCGACCGCCTCAAGGGCCGCATTCGCCGCCTCGGCAAGAGCGTTGATCCCGGCCAGGGCCTTCTCGATCATCCAGTTGACGGCATCGATCACGGCATTCGCGGCGCCCACCGCGAGGGCCCCGCCCGCATCCGGCACGCCCTGGAAGGCGTAGGTCGCACCTGCGGCAGCGACCTTGAAGGCATTGATGACGAGGTCGCCCATCCAGATGACGCCGTCGACGATCCGCTCCCAGGCCCAATCGGCCCAGGCGACGGCGTTGTCCCACCAGCCGCGGATCGTATCGAAGACGGGCTTGCCGATCTGATAGACGTTCTCCGCAAAGACCTGCCAGGCCGCCCGCGCCACATCCGTGAAACTCACCTGCGCGCCGGTGGTCTCGTTGATCTCGTTCCGCATGCCCGCAATTGCCGCCGAACCCAGCGCCACGGCGGCCGTCACCAGCGGGAAGCGTCCGGCGACTTGCAGCACCCCTTGGCCGAGGGTTCGCGCCATGCCGCCCAGATCGCGAAAGAGCGCACCGACACCGCCATTCCCAAATCCATAAATCTGGGAAATCTGGCTGCCTTGCTGCGCCATGACCATGAAGGGATTCATGCCGCCTGCGAGCGACACGCCGATATCCTGAAGCTGGAAGGACAGGTTCGCCATGCGGTGGCTGGCGTTGCGGGTCGCTGTGCTCATCCCGCCCAGCGCCGAGGTGCGTGCCTTGATCGCCGCGATGCTGGCCAGCGTTGCCTGCCGTTCCCGCGAAATCGCCGCCGTCATCTCCGCCGCGGAAATCGCCCCGACCCGGTGCGCCTGCCGGATCTCGGTCAGGGTCGATCGATACTCCCGCACCACGGAGAAGAGCGGGTTGTGCTTGGCGCGAAGGTCATCCAGCGCCCGGCCATAGGCTGCAACATCCGCCGCGTCGCGTGTCATCCCGCCCGACACGCCGGTGGATCGGTTCACCGTGTTCATGACCGAACCCGATACGGCACCTGCCTGGCGCAAGGCGCTGGCCGCCCGAGCGGCACGATCTGCGAGGTCCTGCATCTGGCGCATGGCCTCGCCTGCCGAGACCCCGGCTGCGTTGAGCCCCGCCGCCGCCCGTGGGCCCGCTGCCTCGATCAGGGTCAGCGCGCGGGCGCCTTCCTGGCCGATGCCGACCAGTTCGGCCTTCAGCGCCTGCCCGCCGGTCGCGACAAGGCGCACCGAGACCCGGCGTTCAGATCGACTCGTCATGGTTCTGGGTTCTCACTTGGGCGTTGATGCCGCGCACGGCGAAGGGTTCGATCAGGGGCAGAAGCTCAGCCGCGATCAGCCGGTTCAGGCCCAGCGCTTCGGCCATGGCCAAGGCGGCGGTCATGTCCCAGCCGACCACCCCGCCGGGGATGGCGCGAAACTGGCCGCGCAAGGACTGGGCCAGTTCCCAGACCTGCCAGGCTTCCAGCGTGCGGGGGCGGTGGAGATCAGCGGGGCAGGCGGGG
>JAMWZG010000450.1 GCA_024304855.1 Paracoccaceae bacterium | reverse complement strand
TAAGAGACAGAGATGATGCCCACGACGCCGGTGATGCCGATGCCGGTATGGACCTCATCCACGCCATAGCTGCGCAGCTTCTCGGCCACGATGGCAGAGGTGCGCTGTTCTTCCAGCCCGATTTCGGGATGGGCGTGCAGATCCTTGAAGATCGTCACCAGCTCCTCCGTGCTGGATTCGATCACGGGCAGAATATTCATGTCTTTCTCCTCGGTCTTCGTATTGCGGTCTTGGTATGCGTTTTGGGGAATGCGGGGGTGTCAGGCGGTGGCCAGTTCCCGGAAATTGGCGAAATCCCAGGCGCGGCCGGGGGCGGCTTCGATCAGGGATTTGGTGTAATCATGTTGCGGATTGGCAAGGACGGCGGCGGCAGGGCCTTGTTCCACCACCACGCCGCGCTGCATCACCAGAACATCGTCGCAGATCTGCGCGGCCACGCGCAGGTCATGGGTGATGAACACGATGGTGATCCCCAGCTTGTCCTGAAGGTCGTTCAGCAGGTCAAGCACCTGCGCCTGCACCGACACGTCAAGGGCCGACACTGCCTCATCCGCGACCAGAACATCGGGCTGCATCATGACCGCGCGGGCGATGGCGATGCGCTGGCGCTGCCCGCCGGAGAACTGGTGCGGATAGCGGTCAAGGCTGTCGCGGGGCAGGCCCACGATCTCCATCAATTCGGCCGCGCGGGTCATGGCGTCGCGGGGGCTGGTGCCATAGTTCACCGGGCCTTCAATCAGGCTGCGGCCGACGGTCCAGCGCGGGTTGAGCGAGCGGAACGGATCCTGAAACACCACCTGAAGGTGCTGGCGGTGGGGTTTGAGCTGCGCGCGGTTCAGATGCGCGATGTCGGTGTCACGCAGGCGGATCGCGCCCGCAGTCGGCGCGATAAGGCGCATGATGCAGCGGGCCACCGTCGATTTGCCGGAGCCGGATTCCCCCACGATCCCCAATGTGCGACCACGCGCGACCGTGAAGGTCACATCCTTGGCCGCATGGGTGCCGGCGCGTTTGACGAAGAACCCGCCGCCGCCATAGATCATGTCGAGGTTATCGACCTTGAGCACCGGATCCCCGCCCGGTGCCGCCCGCGCGGCGCGCGGGATCAGGCTGGGCACGGCGCGCAGGAGTTTCTGGGTGTAATCCTGCTTGGGCGTGCGCAGCAGGGTTTCGATGGGTGCATGTTCCACCAGATCGCCGGATTTCATCACATAGACGGTATCGGCAATCTCGGCCACGACGCCCATGTCATGCGTGATGAACAGGACCGCCGTGCCGTGCTTTTCCTGCAATTCGGCAATCAGCGACAGGATCTGCTGTTGCGTGGTCACGTCGAGCGCGGTGGTCGGCTCATCCGCGATGAGCAGTTCCGGCTCCAGCACCAGCGCCATGGCGATCATGATGCGCTGTCGTTGGCCGCCCGAGAGTTGATGCGGATAGCTGCGGTGGATGCGTTCCACATCGGGCAGATGCACCTGCTCCATGATGTCGATGACGCGCTTGCGGCGCTCATCGGCAGAGAGCGAGGTATGGCTTTCCAGCACCTCCTCGATCTGGTCGCCGACGCGCATCACGGGGTTGAGGGCGGTCATCGGTTCCTGAAAGATCATCGCCACGCGGCGGGCGCGGATGTCCTGCATCGCGGCCGGCGATTGCGTCAGAAGGTCGGTGTCCGAGAGGGTGATCCGCCCGCCCGTCACGAAAAGCGCGTCCTTGGGCAGAAGGCCCATGACCGCAAGCGAGGTGACGGACTTGCCCGAGCCGGATTCCCCCACAAGGCAGACGGTTTCACCGGCGCGGATGGTCAGGCTGATGCCGTTGAGCACAGGCGGCGCCTTGGCCGCCGGTGGCAGGCTGACGGTCAGGTTATCGACCGTGAGGACGGTTTTCGCATCGTCAAAATTGCGCGTCTTGAACAGCATCGGCTTATTCCCCCCGTTTCTTGAGGCGCGGGTCCAGCATGTCGCGCGCGGTATCGCCCAGAAGGTTGAT
>JAMWZG010000045.1:16744-17238 GCA_024304855.1 Paracoccaceae bacterium | reverse complement strand
TTGCTGTCGCCCATATCGCCCTCAAGCTCGCTTTTGGGGGTGAGGGCGGCGACGCTGTCCACCACCACCATGCTGACCGCGCCAGAGCGCACCAGCGTATCCACGATTTCCAGCGCCTGCTCGCCCGTGTCGGGCTGGCTGATCAGCAATTCCTCAAGATTGACGCCCAGTTTCTTGGCATATTGCGGGTCCAGCGCGTGTTCGGCGTCCACAAAGGCGCAGATGCCACCCTTCTTTTGTTCCTCGGCCACGCAATGCAGCGTGAGCGTGGTCTTGCCCGAGCTTTCGGGCCCGTAAATCTCGATGATGCGGCCCTTGGGAAGGCCCCCTATTCCCAGCGCGATGTCCAGACCCAGCGAGCCTGTTGATGTCGCTTCGATGTCGCGCATCACATTTTCGCCGCCGAGCTTCATGATGGAGCCCTTGCCGAACTGCCGCTCGATCTGTGCCAGGGCGCTGTCGAGCGCCTTTTGCTTGTCTGCGTTTTTCTTGCT
>JAMWZG010000045.1:0-16734 GCA_024304855.1 Paracoccaceae bacterium | reverse complement strand
CATTGTTCTGTCCCCTTATTCCACACCCTGTCGCGGGCGGCAACGTTTGCCTGTGTTCCTGTCTTGTTCTTGTCTTGCGTTATGAGATCAAAACAAGAACATTTCAAGCAGAATCTTTGTTGTTCCACTCTGGCCGAAACAGGTTAAGGAGTGGTTTATGGCTTTTGCTTATGGTCATCTGATACGGAACGGGGTGTATGATGCTGGTTTTCTGGAAGCAGGGTTTGGTCTTTCTCTCGGTGCCCAAGACCGGCACGACCGCCTGGGAGGAGGCCTTGGCACCCCATGCCTCGATCGCGGTGCTGGACCCGCCCGATCTGAAACATGCACCGCTTTACAGGTATAACCGCTTCTTCCGGCCGATGTTCGAGAAGGTGGGGCAAGGCAATCCTGTCGAAACCCTGGCCGTGGTGCGCGAGCCGGTCAGCTGGCTGGGCAGTTGGTATCGGTTCCGGCGGCGGCCCTTCATGGCGGGCAAGGCCAATGCGACCTTCGACATCAGTTTCGATGAATTCGTCACCGCCTATATGCAGGGCAATCCGCCGGGTTTCGCCAATGTCGGCAGTCAGGCCAAGTTTCTGGAACCCCGCCCGAATGGCACGGCGGTGGATCATCTGTTCCGTTACGAGGATCAGGCCGGGCTGCTGGCCTTTCTTGAATCCCGCCTCGGGATGCGAATCGTCCTGCCGCGCAGCAATGTCTCGCCAGAGATGGATCTGACCCTGTCGTCCGAGGTGGAACAACGCCTGCGCCGCAAATGCGCGGAAGAGTTTGCCTTGTGGGAAGGCATCTCCTTGCGCGGAGCGTGACGCGTCGCCCCCTAGTGCAACTGGCTTTTCACGGTTTCGGTCAGGTCATCGAGCGAGAAGGGTTTGGGCAGGAAGACCGAATTCGGGATACTGGCCTGCGCATCGCCGAAGGATTCCTGCGCATAGCCCGACACGAAGACCACCCGCACGTCGGGCCTTGTCTTCAACGCCTCGCGCACCCAACTGGGGCCATCCATGCCGGGCATGATCACATCGGTCACGAAGATATCAACGCTCAGATCCGCATCCTCCAGGGTTTTGAGGGCCTGTTCGGCGGAATCCGCCTCGATCACCGTATAGCCGCGCAGGCGCAGCGCGCGCGAGGCGAAGGCGCGCACCGGGGCTTCATCCTCGACCAGCAGCACCACACCGTCGCCATAGCGCGGGCCCGGACCGCGCGCGACAGGGGCCGGGGGCGCGGCGGGGGCTGCGGGCAGCAGATCGTGACCGGGAAAGAGAAGCGTGAAACAGGTGCCCTGCCCCACGACACTATCGACAAAGATATAGCCGCCGCTTTGCTTGACGATTCCGTAAGCGGTCGAAAGACCAAGCCCCGTCCCCTCGCCCGTGCGTTTGGTGGTGTAGAAAGGCTCGAAAACCTTCTGGAGCTTGTCCGCCGGAATGCCATGACCGTGATCCGACACCTTGACGCAGACATATGACCCCGGCGGCAGGGTCACGCGGTCGCGTTCCATCGCCTCGCGCAGGTGAAAGGCTTCGGTTTCGATCCTGATCTCACCGCCACGGGGCATGGCATCGCGGGCATTGACGACAAGGTTCATCAATACCTGCTCCAACTGCCGCTTGTCGGCGCGGATCGCCTGCTGCACCGGTTCATGGGTCAGGGTCAGGGTGATCTTCTCGCCGACCAGACGGTTCAGCAGATGGGTCAGGTCGGCGAGCGTGTCGCGCAGGTCCAGAACCTCGGGGCGGAGGGTCTGCTTGCGCGAAAAGGCCAGAAGCTGCCCGACAAGAGCGGCGGCCCGGTTGGCGTTCTGATGGATCTGCACCAGATCGGCGTAATCCGGGTCGCCCTGATCGTGGCGCAGCAGAAGCAGGTCGCAATGTCCTGAAATCGCGGTGAGAAGATTGTTGAAATCATGTGCCACGCCCCCGGCCAATTCGCCGATGGCCTGCATCTTCTGGCTCTGGACGAACTGCGCCTCCAACGTCTTGAGCTCGGTCGCGTCGCTGAGCACGGCAATCAGGGCGGGTTGGCCGCGATCGTTGACCTTGTTCAGCGTGACCTGCACGAAAACTTCGCTGTCAGCACGGGTGAGGCGCAGGAATTCGGAATGCGGCCCCGCGCGGCCGGCCGATGCCTCTATCAGCCAGTCGCTGATGGCGCGGCCCAGACCTTCCATCAGGTCGGACAGGCGGTTCTCTGTCTGCGGCCGAAAGCCTAGCAGGTCGCGGGCGGGCTTGTTGGACATCAGGACCGTGCCGGCCGGGTCCAGCTTCAGCAGTGGCACCGGCAGGGCGTCGAAATAGCGCCAATCCTCGTTCAGATCGGCGGTGTCGCGCTCTGCCTCCGGATTGGCGGGCATCGGGAGCAGATACACCTCCCGCCTGGCGGCTGCGGGTTCGGATTCAAGGACCAGGCAGGGCACCGTTCCCTGCGCCGTGGTGATGGGCTGGATCTGGCCCGGCCGCAGCGGCAGATCGGCGCAGAGCCGGTCGAGGGCTTTCGGGCGCAGGCCGATCAGTCGCCGTGCCGCCTCGTTCATCGACAGGATCGCCGCGCCGCGACCGATGGTCAGCATCGCGATGTCCAGACCCGCCATGCGCGCCGGTCGCCCGTCGGAGGGCGGGTCGGGAATGTCTTCGATCCGCCACAGGCAGTCATCGGTGCCAAGGCGTTGTGCGTTGATCCGCAGATGGCCATTGCGCGTGACCACATCTTCGCGCGCGGCGCCGGTGGCCTTGGCCTTGATGTGCAGGCGGGTCAGGATCGGCGCCGGGGCGGCCAGCGCCCCCTTGAGAAGGCTGCCCAGCGTCTGCCCATCCGCGCCGCCAAACCGTTTGGTGGCGGCGGCGTTGCAAAAGACCACCTCGCCCGCGTGATCCGTGATGACAGAGGGCAGCAGGTCATGGCCGACAAGATCGTGCAGAACCGTCCTGCGCTGCCTGTCCTGCCAAGCGGCGATGCGCCCGACGATCCAGGCCAGCGCCACGCAAGAGCCCAGCACCGACGCCGCCGTGAGCGCCGCAAGCGAAAGCGTCGGGTCCGCCACGGTCAGCGCCATGGCGCAGGTCAGGGCGACCAGTGCCAGAAGCACAGGCCGATTCACGGCAATCCGGTTTGACACCCGCGCAAGAGATCCGCGCGACAGCACTGAATACAACACACCAAGTTCCGCCAAAGCGATTCGCGATACCCAAGGATGCCGCATAAACCCTTAACTGGTGTTTAATTTTATCCGCGCAACCGCATCAGCGCCGTCGGAATTGTGCCAGATAGAACCCATCGCCCGAGGGGCCGGGATCCCAGCGGCGACTGCTCTGCATCCGCCAGTCGGGATGGGTCGCCAGAAACGCCTCGGCGCGGGCTTCATTCTCGGTCGTCAGGACGGAACAGGTGGCATAGGCCAGAACCCCTTCCGGCGCGACAAGCGGCGCGGCTTGGGCAAGGATCGTGTCCTGTATCTGCGTGAGCTCTGCCAGACGTGACGGGGTCAAGGCCCATTTCCCCTCGGGTGCGCGCCGCCATGCGCCGGCACCGCTGCAAGGCGCATCGCAGAGCAGCAAGGCGAAAGGCGCGGCACGGGACAGCTCCGATCTATCCAGTTGCGTGACGGTGACACCGGCCCGCGCGGCCCGTGCCGGCAGATCCTTCATCCGTGCGGGTTCTGCGTCATGGGCAAAAAGCCGCGCCCCGGCTCTGGCCGCCATGGCGAGGGATTTTCCACCGCCACCCGCGCAGAAATCCAATATGTTTCCGTGTTCTGGCAGGTGAAGCTCATCTACGATCGCCTGGCTGGAGCCGTCCTGCAACTCGATCAGACCTTCGAGATAGGCCTGTGAGCGGGCGACCTGTCGCGCCCCTTCGGTGACGCGCAGCGCGGTGCTGGCGATGTCATCGGCCAGAGTGGTGATCCCCTCGGCGGCGAGGCTGGCTTGTGCCTTGTCCACCGTGGTCTTGCGCAGGTTCACGCGCAACATCACCGGGCCGCGCGTTTGCAGAACGGCGGCCACGGCTTCGCTCCGGTCGCCCAGACTCTGCGTGAACTGCGGCCAGAGCCAGTCCGGGATGTCACAAGCCTCGGCACCTGAGGCGGGGATACGGCCTGCGGCGGCCTCGTCCTCGGTCAGCGGGGGCAGTGCGTGCCCCTCGCCCGTCAGAAGCGTGGCCGGGTCGCGCCCTTCTTGGCGCAGAAGGCCCAGCATCAGGCCGCGTCCGGTCATCGCCCCGCCAAGAGCCGCAAAAGAGCGTTTGCAGCGCATAGCGTCAAAAACCAGATCCCGGATCGCCGCGCGATCGCCCGACCCTGCAAAGCGGCTGCGCCGCGCCCAGGCGGTCAGGGCTTTTTCGGCCGGCTCATCCGCCAGAATCCGGTCCAGAATCTCGGCCGCCGCGGCCAGACGTGCCGCCGGGGTCATGCCGCCCTCCCGGCGCGACCGCGCCGGATCGCACTCGCCTGCGTCACATCAGCATGGCCTTGCAGCGCGCTGTTATCATGGGATTGCTGATCCATCATTGCGGTCCGCCTGATCCTGCTGCCCTGGCTGTCAGAGCCAGCCTTCTGCGCCCGAATGGATGGGCCCGGCCCATGCCCGAGGGCCTGCGCGCCCGGCCTGCCCGATCCGTGTCATGGGATTATGGCGGAGAGACAGGGATTCGAACCCTGGAGACGGTCTCCCGCCTACACACTTTCCAGGCGTGCGCCTTCGACCACTCGGCCACCTCTCCGTTAGCTGGCCTTCTATCCTCACCTCGCGGCGGATTGCAAGACCCGGAATCGGGCCCTGTGCGACTGTTTTCATCGGCAGGGCCGCTCTGCGCGCGCGCAGGCCCGCGTGGGCGTTGAACCTTGGGCGCGGATGCCACATAGTTATGGGCAAGCGGCCCTGCCCATCACAGGCGCCGCGATGGATCAGGATCACCACAGCACAAGGCCGATGCCGCGCATGAACAACGCCCTGCCCCCCTCCGCCAAGCGGAGTTCCAGCGTCGCCTCCGCGCGGTCAGAGGCTGCGTCCGGCGCGCGGATCGAACCCAGCCAGTATTCGCGCATCCAGACCTCGGCTCTGATCATCATCGCCTTTGCCGTGGTGCTGTTCCTGCTGGTGCAGGCGCAATTCCTGCTGGTGTCGCTGGCCACGGCCATCGTGCTGTTCTCGCTGACATCGGATGCGATCAATGGCATCGCCCGGATCAGGATCGGGCCGTTTCGCATTCCCAACTGGCTGGCCAGTATCGCGGCCCTGCTCCTGATCTCAGCGGCCTTGCTGACGCTGACCTCGATCATCCTCAGCCAGATCAACACGGTGCTGTCCACGGCGCTGGCCTATACCGAACGCGCGCCCTTTGCGATTGCGGCGCTGTTCTCCTGGCTGGGCGAGGATATCGAGGCCTCGATCCTGAATACCGTGCGCACGGCGGATATTTCCGGCTATCTGCGCCAGATGGCGGCGCAGGCGGGCAATCTGTTGCAGGCGACGGTTCTGGTGATCCTCTTCGTCGGCTTCCTGTTTGCCGAGCGGATCTGGTTCGATACCAAACTGACCAATTTCTTCCGGGACGAGGCGCAGGCCAAGCATGTCAGCCGGATCATCGGGTCGATTATCCACCGCGTGAACTACTACCTGCTGGTCAAGACGGCCGTCAGCATCGTGACCGGGCTGATGGTGTTTGGCGTGTGCAAGCTCTTTGCGCTGGATCTGGCGGTGGCCATGGGCATCCTGACCTTTGTGCTGAATTACATCCCCAATATCGGCTCCATCGTCGCCACTGTGGTGGTGGCGCTGATTGCCTTTGTGCAACTGGAAGATCCGTCCCTGACGCTGGCGATCTTCCTGATCGTGACGGCGATCCAGTTCCTCAATGGCAATGTGATCGACCCGATGCTCATGGGGCACGCGCTGCGCCTGTCATCCTTCGGGATCATCATCAACCTGGCCTTCTGGGCGGCGGTCTGGGGGATTCCGGGGATGTTCCTGTCGGTGCCGATCATGGTCGCGCTGATGATCATATGCAGCCATATCCCCGAACTGCGCGGGCTGGCGGTGCTGCTGTCGCGTGAAGGATTGCCCGATACCGAGCATGACCTGCCCCGTCTGCGCACAGGGCAAATCCCGAAGCCGCCCGCTCAGGGCGAATGAGGGGCCGCGCGAGAGGCCCTGCCTTGCGCCACTGTCCGGTTGCGGCAGCCCGGCTCAGTCCTGCAACAACAGGGTGATGCGGCGGTTCTGCTTGCCCTTCTTCTCGAACTTGCCAAGGCTGACGCGGCCGATCTCGGCGGTGCGGGCCACATGGGTGCCGCCGCAGGGTTGCAGATCGACCTGATCCGCGCCCTGCCCGATCCGCACCAGCCTGATATGGCCCGAGCCCATGGGCGGCATCACCGACAGGGTCTTGACCAGTCCGGGATTGGCCTCCAGCTCGGCATCGGTGATCCATTCCTCGGTCACGGGCAGATCGCGGGCGATCAGCTCGTTCAGCTCCGCCTCCAGATCGTCGCGGTCATCGGGGGCCTCGGGCATGTCGAAATCCAGCCGCCCCTTGTCCGCGCCGATAGAGCCGCCTGTGACCGGCAGCGGGATGATGACCGACAGCAGATGCAGCGCGGTATGCACGCGCATGTGCCGGTGCCGGCGGTCCCAGTCCAGCACCTGCTCGACCACGGTGCCGGGCTTGGGCAGCGGTGCTCCGGCATGGGCCGGGTCCGGGATCAGGGCGATCTGCCCCGCCTCGGCCTTGCGCGCATCCGAGAGGAACAGCTTCCCGCCCGGCCATGTCAGCTTGCCGCTGTCGCCGGGCTGGCCCCCGCCATGGGGATAAAAGAGGCTGCGATCCAGGATCACCCCGCCTTCGGGCGTATGTGCCAGAACGCGCCCCTCGGCCTGTTTCAGATAGGCATCGGTGCGGAACAACGGTTCTGTCATGTCATTTCTCTCCTTCGCCGCCAGAGTTATCTCCGGCGTCATCCATCTCGACATCGCGCATAGTGTCGGGTGGTGGCGTCATGGGGTCGCGTGGCGCGGGCGCAGGCGCCGACGCTGGCGCAGGGGCCGCGGCGGGGGCCGCAGCGGACGCCTGCGCTGCGGCAGGGGCCAAAGCGCCGCGCAGGGCATCGGGGTTCCTGATCCAGATGTCGCGCTGGCCGAAGGGGATCTCGATCCCCTCCTCGGCAAAGCGTTTGGCGATCTGGTGGTTCATCTCGGATTTGACCGACAGCATCCAGTTCACGTCGCGCAGGATGGCGCGGATCTCGAAATCCATGGAATCCGCGCCGAAGCCCTGAAAGATGATCCCCGGCGCGGGCTGCGCCAGAACCATGGGATGCGCCTCGGCAATCTCGCGCAGGATCGCCTCGACCCGGCGGGTATCGGTGCCATAGGCCACACCCACGGGCACGATGACGCGACCCACGGTATTGCCACGGGTAAAGTTGGTGACGGTGCCGCTGACAAGGTCGGCATTGGGCACGATCACATCGGTGCGGTCAAAGGTCTCGATCCGGGTCGAGCGCACCGAGATGTCGCGGACATAGCCTTGCTGCCCGCCCACCTCGATCCAGTCGCCCTCGGAAATCGGCCGCTCGATCAGCAGGATGATCCCCGAGACGAAGTTGGAGACGATGTTTTGCAGGCCGAAACCGATGCCGACCGACAGGGCACCCGCGACAATGGCCAGTGACGACAGGTCGATCCCGGCCCCGGTGATCGCGACAAGGGCCGCGATGAAGATACCGACATAGCCCAGACCGACGGCAATCGCGTTCTGCCCGCCCGGATCAATCTTGGTCTTGGGCAGGACCGAGGTGCGCAATGCCCCCTGCACCAGCCGCGTCAGCGCATAACCAAAGGTGAAGATCAGCACGAAGGCCAGGAAATCCGTCGGGGAAATCCGGGTGCCCCCCAGCGAGAACCCTTCGCGGAAGCGCGCCCAGATCTCGGTCAGGTCGGCCACGCGGGCCCCCCAGATCAGCGCAAGAAACGGCAACGCCGCAAGCGTCAGCAGAAAGCCGATCAACACCGGGATCAGCGCATCGGTCTGCCCTTCCGGGGCATGGGTGATCAGCGCATAGACATCACTCACCAGCTTTTGCAGCAGCAGCACCACGCTCAGCAACGCCAGCATCAGCACGAAAGGATAGATCAGCGCATTGGCCGCTGCGGTAAAGCCGATGGCCGCCGCGACCGGGGCCACGACCGACACCAGCATGGCCCCGCGCGACAGAACCCGCACCACGCGGTTGCGATAGCCGGTCTCGTTGCCCTCATCGGTATGGGCGGCCATCTGCTTGGTCAGGAACTGGCCCAGCCGGAACAGCACCAGCGCGGTCATCACGATGATCGGAAAGCTCAGCACCACCACGGTTTCGTCGCTGATGTCGCCGACCATGCCCAACAGCGCGACCACGCCCTGAAGCACCATCAGCACCGCCAGCAACGTGGTATAGGACCGCGCCTCGCCACGGCGTTCGGGCTGCACCGCCAGCGGAGGGGCGGCCATCCGCGCCGGGAAAAGCCGCCCGGCCAGCCAGCGCGCGGCCAGCAGGGTCGCGCCCCAGATCGGCAGGGCACTGACGATCTCCGACCCTTTCAACCCGATCAGACCTGTCGCGAACAACGCCTCGGTCAGCACGAAAATCCCGGCCAGCGGCAAGGCCACCTGCGTGAGCGAGATCAGGAAACCCCAGACATCCTTGCCGCTTTTCCAGCGATCATAAAGCCGCATACCCAGACGCGTGGCCCAGCGACGCCCGCGCAGGATCAGGATCAACCCCACCACCGTCAACACCAGCGTCACCGGCAGATCCTGCATCGTCGCCGCGCGTTGCGCCGGATTGGCCCAGGCGCGCGCGACCTCATCCGCCAATTCGGTGACAGTCGCCCCCAGCTCGCGCAGACCGCGCCCCCAGAGGACCGGGTTCAGCGGGCTTGGCCCCAGCGTCAGCAGCGCATCGGTCTGCCGTTCGCGGATGATCCGGTCAATCTCGGAGATGATGCCATTGGCGCGGGTAAAGGCCTCCTCGGCGGCCAGAACCGGGGCCTGCAACCGCGTCAGCTGTTCGGTCAGCTCGCTGCGTCTTGCCGCGATTTCCTCGGATTCATTGCCGCTTTCGGGGACCGGACCCAGCGCCTCGATCTGGGTGCGCAGGGTCGTGATGCGCGTCCCGTTGGTCGATTGCGCCGCCAGAAAGGACTCGCGCCACCCCACGACCTCTGCCCGCAACGCCTCAAGCGCGACATTCGAGGCGCGCTCGCGCTCGATTGATTCCTCGGCGCGCGTGGCGGTCTCCTGCCAGGCGGCATAATCCGGGCCTGCCGCCGCATCCTGCGTCGCGGCCCCCTGCTGCGCCATCGCCATCGGCGCGCTCAAGGCCAGCGCCATCGCAAGCCCCAGCACCAGTACCAGCACCACGGCCAGCGCGCGCCGCAACGCGGCGGCCATGGGCAGCGTCACCGCCTTGGCAATCATGCCTGTTCGAAAACGGACGGCACCGCGCGTCCGGTCTCCGTCAGCCAGCCGGGAATGGGCAGGCGCTTCTCGCGCAGAAACTCGGGGTTGAAGATCTTGGACTGATAGCGCGTGCCATAGTCGCACAGGATCGTCACGATGGTATGCCCCGGACCCATCTCGCGCGCCATGCGGATGGCGCCTGCGATATTCACGCCGGTCGATCCGCCCATGCACAGCCCCTCATGGGCCAAAAGGTCAAAGATGATCGGCAAAGCCTCGGCATCGGGGATGTTATAGCTGAAATCGGGGGTGAACCCTTCCAGATTGGCGGTGATGCGCCCCTGCCCGATGCCTTCGGTGATGGAATCGCCTGCGGATTTTAACACGCCGGTCGTATAGAAGGAATGCAGCGCCGCGCCGTCAGGATCGGCCAGCCCGATCTTGACGCCTTTGGGTTGCAGGGCCATGCCCACGCCTGCCAGCGTCCCGCCCGACCCGACCGCGCAGATGAAGCCGTCCACCTTACCGCCGGTCTGCTCCCAGATTTCGGGGCCAGTCGTCTCGATATGGGCCTGCCGGTTGGCGGTATTGTCGAACTGATTGGCCCAGATCACGCCATTGGGGTCTGTCCTGGACAGCGCCTCGGCCAGACGGCCGGAATAGCGCACATAGTTGTTGGGGTTCTTGTAGGGGGCCGCCGGCACCTCAACCAATTGCGCACCCGCCAGCCGGATCATGTCCTTCTTTTCCTGACTCTGCGTCTCGGGGATCACGATCACGGTCTTGAACCCCATCGAGGCGCCGACCAGCGCAAGGCCGATACCCGTGTTGCCTGCCGTGCCTTCGACAATCGTGCCACCGGGCTTCAGCAACCCGCGCGCCACCGCATCCCGGATGATGAAAAGTGCGGCCCGATCCTTGACCGACTGGCCCGGATTCATGAACTCGGCCTTGCCCAGGATCTCGCATCCTGTCGCCTCGCTCGCGGCTTTCAGCCGGATCAATGGCGTGTGTCCCACCGCCTCGGCCAGATCATGTGCTATCCGCATCGCCCGTCTCCCGCTGGTCAGATCGTCAGATCATGGGCCAAAGCCCGTTCCTTGCATCTAGTAGGCATCCGGCGACCGGAACTCAAGGTGCGGCGCGCAACCTTGCGCGGTGACGCGCCAGCCAATGCCCCGCAAGGATCAGCGGCCCGACCGTCAGAAGATCGCGGTCCAGCAGATCCTGAAACCGCGCCCATGGCAGGATATGGCTGCGGATGTCCTCATCCTCCGAGGCGACACCGCCCAGCCCCATGAGCCGGTCCGGCAGGTCGCACAGGCCCACGAAGATGTGAAAGAACTCGGATGTCGATCCGGGCGAGGGATAGTTGCCGCTCACCTTCTCCAGACGGTGCAGCACCAGCCCGGCCTCCTCGGCCGCCTCGCGATGCGCGGCGTCCTCGGGCGTCTCGCCGGGATCGACGCGGCCTGCCACCGGCTCCAGCGGCCAGGGGGCCAGATCGCCGCGCGCCCAGGGGCCGGCGCGGAACTGCTCGATCACCAGCACCGCATCGCGCACCGGATCATAGGGCAGCAGGATCGCCGCGTCCGAGGCCATGAAGACCGCCCGTTTCACCACCGGGCTCTGTGTGCCGTCGAACCGCCGAAAGCGCAGGTGATGCTCCTCGACCGCGAAGAAATCCGCATAGGGCCGCGCCAATTCCTGCAAGACCACATCCGCCCGGCGCATCCCGCTGTCCGGCAAGGCCGCATCGGTAGGCACCCCGGCCCGTTCCGCCGCCACCCGAGAGGCGGCGCGCGCATGGATCATCGGATAGAGACGCGCAATCTCCGCCACGTCGCGCTGGCCGAAGTGATCCATCATCTCGGCCGCGGCCGCGACATTGATCGCCCCCCATCGCGCCTGCCAAAGGGGCAGATCGAAGGCCGCCGCCGGTTCCCACAACCCCGCATCGGGATACCAGACCTGCGCCTCCACCCCGCCCCCATCCGTCTGGACGGTGACGCGGGCCAGATGAAAGCCGAAGCCGCCCTCATAGAAATCGAGCCGCGCCATGTCCTGCGCAGTCAGCCCGCGCAGCAAAAGCCCCTCGGCCTGCGCACCGGGCTGCGCCACCAGCAAGGGAAAGGCCTGACCCGCCGCCCAGTGCGCCTGATGATCGGGCAGCCGGGCCGGCACGATCCCATCCGTCGCAACAGGATGGCCCACCACCTGTTCCAGCAACGGCAGATGCCGCAAGGTGCCATAGACGAAAAGTGGCTGCATCGTCGTCAGCGCCAGTGCCGGGCCGAGATTTCGGCCAGCAGCGCCGCGATCACGCCGCCCGCAAAGAGGGTGCCCAGCACAGGCACGGTGGACATGGTGATGGCGTGCTCCAGACCGACGCGAAAGACATCGCTCAGCGCCTCCACCGGGCCATCATAGCGCCGCCGTAGCGACAGGCGCAGCATCTCATAGACGGATTGGGTGAACAGCCCCCAGAACATCAGCGCCGCCGCCCCGGTCAGGCCGTGGCTGATCGCCGCCGCCATGCCGCGCCCGATCCGGCTGCCGATGACCAGCCAGCCCACGATCACGCCCAGACCTGCATTGATGAAAGAAAACAGGCCGAACTGCGTCCCCTCGGGCAGCAGCGGCTTGATCAGCTCGGACACGGCAAACCCCACGATGGCCAACAGCAGCGCAGCAACCAGTCGGGGGGCAGTCAACATCATGCGGGCCTTGTCACTGTGATCTGTGTCACGTCGCAATTTCCGCTATGGAAGGTCGCGGCGCAAGAGGTCAGGTAATAATTCCACATCCGCCGGAAACGATCGTCAAAACCCAGATCGGCCACCTGATCCCATTTCTCGTTGAACGTGTCATACCAGCGCCGCAGGGTCTGGCTATAGCTCTCGCCGAATTCGATCGAGCGCGAGAAGGTCAGCCCCGCCCGCTCCACCTCGCGTTTCAGCACGGCGGGCGATGGCAGCATCCCGCCCGGAAAGATGTATTTCTGGATGAAATCCACACCATTGCGATACAGCTCGAAACGGTGATCCTGCACCGTGATGATCTGCAAGGTCGCGCATTTGCCGGGGCGCAGCCGCTCGCGCAGCGTGTCGAAATAGACGGGCCAGTATTTCTCGCCCACCGCTTCGAACATCTCGATGCTGGCGATGCCGTCATAGATGCCCTTCTCGTCGCGGTAATCCTGCAACTTGAACTCGACCATATCCGAAAGTCCAGCCTTTTCAATGCGGTCCACGGCATAGTTGAACTGCTCCTTCGAGATGGTGAGGCAGGTCACACGCAGCCCCCGCTCGCGGGCGGCATATTCCGCGAACCCGCCCCAGCCACAGCCGATCTCCAGCACATGATCGCCCGCCTTGGCCCCCATCTGATCCACCATCGAGGCATATTTGGCGATCTGCGCCTTCTCGAGGCTTTCCTGCCCGCTCTCGAACAGGGCACTGGAATAGGTCATCGTATCATCCAGCCACAGCCCGTAGAAATCATTGCCCAGATCATAATGATAGCTGATGTTCTTGCGCGCCTGCTTCTTGGTGTTCGACCGCAGGAAATGGCGCAGCCGCTCAAAGGCGCGCACAAAGATCATGCCCGGATAGCCGTCAAAGATCGCGTCATTATCGGCATGGATCAGGTCCATGAAGGCCATCAGATCCGGCGTGCTCCACCAGCCGTCCAGATAGGCCTCGCTGAACCCCAGATCCCCCTCGCGGATCAACCGGGCAAAGCAATCGGGGTTATGGATGTGCAATTCCGCCACCGGGCCGGGGTTTCGGCCTTCGGCGCGGAAAATCCGACCATCGGGCAACACAATGTCCAACCGCCCATTGCTCAGGCGTTGCGCAACCGCAAAGCCGCGCGCGAAATAGCGTGGCAGGTTGGTCTGGTTGTCAGTACTCGTCAGGATCATCCGCATCTCCATATGGCGGTTCGTCTTTTTATACACGCGGGCGAGGCCGCTCAAGTTTCGCATGGCACCCGGACAATGACACCTAGAACCCGCGGTTCTCATAGGCTGCAAGTGCGACCTTGCGTCCTTCATCCGCCGCCACGACGGGTGAAGGGTAAGGATCGTGCGGATCAAGCCGCCAGTGCCGCGGAATGGCGCGGAAATAGGATAGCGCCGTCTCGGACGGCGACCTGTGCCCCTCTGCGATCCATTGGGCGACATATTCGCCCTTTTTGTCGAATTTGTCGAGTTGCGTGACCGGGTTGAACACCCGGAAATAGGGGGCCGCATCCGGCCCCGATCCCGCCGCCCATTGCCAGCCCATCGCGTTGGACGCAGGATCCCAGTCGATCAGACAATCCTCGAACCATTTCAGGCCGATCTGCCAGTGCGTCAGCAGATGCTTGGTCAGGTAGGAGGCCACGATCATCCGCCCCCGGTTGTGCATCCGTCCGGTCACATACATCTCGCGCATGGCGGCATCGACAAAGGGAATACCCGTGCGCCCCTGTTTCCACGCAAGGACATGGGGATGCTCCGCGTCCGTCCGCCAGGGAAAGCCGTCCCAATCGGGTTTCCAGTTGCCGCTCAGGATATGGGGCGTGTGATACATCAGGTGATAGGCGAACTCGCGCCAGACCAGCTCCTTGAGAAAGGTCTCGGCCCCCGCCTTGCCCTCGGCCAAAGCGCGCTGCCCCGCGTGCCAGCATTGCTGCGGGCTGATCTCACCCAGCGCCAGATTCTCGGACAGAAGCGAGGTGCCCGCCACATGCGGCTGATCGCGCGTCGTGTCATAGCGCGCCACCCAGGTCGCGATGAACTCCGCCAGCCGCTCCTGCGCCGCCTGCTCGCCCAGCCGGAGATGGGGCCGCACCACATCTGCCCCCCGGTTCATGGCAACGCCCATGTGCCAGTCGTCCAGATCGTCCGATCCGGGCCATGCCTCTGGTGCGGGAATCCTTGCGGGAACCGGCAGCGGCGCATCCACCTCGCGCCCCCGCACGGCATTCCACATGGGCGTATAGACCTTGTAATAGCCGCCGGTCTTGGTCTCGACCGTCCATGGCTCGAACATCAGATGGCCGCCAAAGGACCGCGCCGCGATGCCCTCCGCCTTCAGCGCCTCCTTGACACCGGAATCCCGCTGCTGCGCCTCGGGATCATAGAGCCGGGTCCAGTAGACGGTTTTCGCGCCCGTCTCCTTGATCAGCTTGCGCAACACCTCCAGCGCCGGTCCCTGCCGCAGGATCAGACGGCTGCCCTTGGCGCGCAGGGATGTCTCCAGCGTCGCAAGCCCCAGCCCCAGACGCCATTTCGGCGCGGCCCCCAGGGCCTCGACCGTCGCATCCCGGATGAAAACCGGAATGACCGGCGCCCCCAGCGCCACCGCCGCCGTCAAGGCGGGGTGATCGCTCAGCCGCAGATCGCGGCGGAGCCATAGGATTACAGGAGGGTTCACCGACACGACTGCTGCCTTGTTATTGCTTTGGTAACTTTATAGCGCGCAAAGCGTTACGGGCCAGCCGCCTGATCGGATTAAAGAATCTCGTCCAGCGCCGTCATCAGCCGGTCCATATCCGCCTGATCGGTGTAATGCACGAAACTCAACCGCAGCACACCCTTGGCCAGATCGACCCCCATGCCCTGCAAGGCGCGCCCGGCATAGAAATCGCCGCCTCCCGCCATCACGCCATAGGCGGCCAGCTTCTCGGCCAGATCGCGGCCCTGATGCCGTGTTTCGATCGCCACCGTGGGCGCACGCTCGGCGGCCCGGCGCGGCCCCAGAACGCGGGCCGAATTCTTGGACCCCAGATGATCCAGCAAGGGCTGCAACAGCCGCACCTCATGGGCGCGCATCAGGTCATGCACGGCCGTGGCGCGCTGCGCCGGGCTGCCCTTCACCCCGTGATGATCGGCCAGTGCGTCGATGTAATCGGCCATCCCCGCACAGGCGGCGATCTGCGCGTGATCGGGCCCAGCCGGGGTGAAGCGCTTGTAAAGCGCCTCGCCGTTGAAATGATGCCCCTGATTGGGCAATTGGCGACCCAGCGCGCGGCGGATCACCATGATCCCCTGATGCGGACCATAGGTCTTATAGGCGGAAAACAGGTAAATATCCGGCCCCATCAACCCCACATCCGGCAGGCCATGCGGCGCATAGCTGACCCCGTCCACGCAGACGAAAGCCCCGGCCGCATGGGCCATGGCGGTGATCTCGACCACCGGGTTGATCTCGCCCACCACGTTCGAACAATGCGGGAAACACACCAGCCGCACAGTCTCGTCCAGCAGCGGCTCCAGATCTTCGGGGTTCAGATGGCCGGTCTCGGGGTCATGCCGCCACTCGCGGATCTCGATCCCCGCCTCGGCCAGCCGCCGCCAGGGGCCGGAATTGGCCTCGTGATCCTGATTGGTCACGACGATCGCCTCGCCCGGTTTCATCCATTGCCGGAAGGCCTGCGCCAGAACATAGGTATTGGCCGTGGTGGACGGGCCAAAGGACAGCTCGTCCCCCTCGACCCCCAGCATGGCCGACAGGCGGCTGCGCGCCTCGTCCATCTCGGCGCCGCCCAGACGGCTTGCCTCATAGGGCGCATAGGGCTGCACCTTGCGCTCGGTGTAGAACCGCGTCAGCCGGTCGATCACCGCGCGGCAGGTATAAGACCCGCCCGCGTTCTCGAAAAAACTCTGGCCTTGCAGGCTGTCTACGGCAAAGGCCGGAAATTGCGCGCGCACATAGTCCACGTCCAGCAGCATCATGTCCCCCATGGTATTGTTTTGCGCGCAGACTGACCCTCGCACCGCCCCGCGTCAAGCATCCGGGGCGATGCGCCTTGTCCCCTGCCGCAAGGTCAGGCGTTCACATCCACCACGACCCGACCGCGCACCTGTCCGCGCAGGATCTCGGCGCCCAGCTCCGGCAGATCGGCCAGCACCGCAGGCTGGATCATCGCCTCCAGCTTGTCCATCGGCAGATCGCGCCCGATCCGTTCCCAGGCGCGTAGACGGTTGGCATAGGGCTGCATGACGCTGTCGATCCCGAGCAGGTTCACCCCCCGCAGCAGGAAAGGCACCACCGTCGCCGGCAATCCCGCACCCCCGGCCAGACCGACGGCCGCGACCGAGGCGCCGTATTTCATCTGCCCCAGAACCCGCGCCAGCATCGCGCCGCCCACCGCATCGACGCAGCCGGTCCAGGTCTCGCTCTCCAGCGGCCGCTTGACCGTCTCGGCCAACTCCGCGCGCGGCACGATCCGCGTGGCGCCCAGACCGCGCAGATAGTCCTCCGTCTCGGGCCGCCCGGTGACGGCCGCCACCTCATGCCCCAGCGC
>JAMWZG010000449.1 GCA_024304855.1 Paracoccaceae bacterium | reverse complement strand
CCGCGCCAAAGACCACCCTGTTGTGTCACATTCGTCCGCAAATGCCGGGCAAAACCATAGTCCCGGATCAGCGCATATTGCGCCGCCGCGCATTCGGCATAGGCGGACACGTCGTCATTGCCGCGCGCGCCCTGCATGGCGACCTGAAAGCGCACCAGATCACCGTCCAGAAGCTGCGTCTCGACCCCTTCATAGACAGGCGCAAAGCGGCTGACCTCGGGGGTGGCAAGCTCGCTGCACCCGGCCAGAGCGCCTGCGCCCGTCAGGGCCAGAGCGGATATGATCGCCCGCATCTGCATCACTCGGCGGCCAGTGCCTTTTGCCCGCGCGCCTTCACCCCGGCGCTGAGCTCGGCCATCAGTTGGCTGGCCCGCGCGATGGGGTTGGTCAGGTAGAAATCTGCAATCGCGTTGCGGAAATCGGCCTTGCCCAGCGGGGCGGATGCCAGCGGCGTCCAGCCATTATCCGCGACCACATCGACATCGCCCAGATGCGGATGCGCGGCCACCAGCGCGCGGCGCAGCTGCGCCAGACTGTCATAGGGCAGTGCCGCCCCCAGTTCGGCAGACAGCGCCCGCAGGATCGCCCAGTTCTCCTTGGCCTCGCCCGGTGCGAAACCGGCGCGCAGCGCCAGTTGCGGCCGGCCTTCGGTGTTCACGAAAAGGCCGTTCTCCTCGGTATAGGCCGCCCCCGGCAGGATGATGTCGGCGCGATGCGCGCCACGGTCCCCATGGCTGCCCTGATAGATGACAAAGGGGCCCGGCGCGATGTCCACCTCATCGGCGCCAAGGTTGTAGATCACCTCGGCCCCGTCGATGGCCGCCGCCATGCCGCCTTCGGTCACGGCACCCACATCCAGCGCGCCCACGCGGGCGGCGGCGCTGTGCAGCACCAGCATCCGGCCCGACAGGGCCATGCAGGCGGCCAGAACCGCCTCGCCATCCGCCTCGCGCAGGGCGCCCTGGCCGAC
This sequence comes from Paracoccaceae bacterium, assembly GCA_024304855.1. Classification (GTDB taxonomy): domain Bacteria; phylum Pseudomonadota; class Alphaproteobacteria; order Rhodobacterales; family Rhodobacteraceae; genus Seohaeicola. Next base: position 1,033 of record JAMWZG010000449.1, on the reverse strand, counting down.
GATGACGATGGTGCCTTCGGTCGCCTTGATCTTCGACAGGGCCGCGCGGTCGGTGCCCAGATGCGTATAGGGATAGGTCAGATCAACCGCCTGCCCCACCAGCGCGACATTGGCGCCGCGTGTCCAGGCCTTGCGGATGCGGGCGTTCAGAACCGGGGCCTCGTCGCGCGGGTTGGAGCCGACGATCAGGATGTCGGTTGCGGTATCCAGATCCTCGATCGCGACATTGCCGACATAGGCCGAGCGGTTGCCCGCGGGCAGACGTGCGCCATCGGTGCGGGATTCGACATGGCCGCCCTGCCCTTCGATCAGGGTTTTCAGGGCAAAGGTCGCCTCGACAGGCACCAGATCACCGATCAGGCCGGCCAGTTTGCGGCCCTTCATCGCGGCGGCGGCGGCGCGCAGCGCCTCGTCCCAGCCGGCGCGGCGCAGCTTGCCGTTTTCGCGGATATAGGGCGTGTCCAGACGCTGGCGGCGCAGACCGTCCCAGACAAAGCGGGTCTTGTCGGAAATCCACTCCTCGTTCACGCCGTCATGGTTGCGCGGCAGGAAACGCATGACTTCGCGGCCCTTGGTATCGACGCGGATGTTCGATCCCAGCGCATCCATCACGTCGATGCTCTCGGTCTTGGTCAACTCCCACGGCCGCGCGGTAAAGGCATAGGGTTTGGAGACCAGCGCACCCACCGGGCAAAGGTCGATGATGTTGCCTTGCAGGTTGCTGTCCAGCGTCTCGCCCAGATACGAGGTGATCTCGCTATCCTCGCCACGTCCGGTCTGGCCCATCTGGGTGATGCCCGCCACTTCGGTGGTGAAACGCACGCAGCGGGTGCAGGAAATGCAGCGCGTCATATGGGTTTCGACAAGCGGGCCCAGATCCAGATCCTCGGACGCGCGCTTGGGTTCGCGGTAGCGGCTGAAATCGACGCCATAGGCCATCGCCTGATCCTGAAGATCGCATTCACCGCCCTGATCGCAGATCGGGCAATCAAGCGGATGGTTGATCAGCAGGAATTCCATCACGCCTTCGCGC
>JAMWZG010000448.1 GCA_024304855.1 Paracoccaceae bacterium | reverse complement strand
CGACAGGGTCGGGCGACCTAACGAGGGGTTGTCTAGTCTCTTGTGCAAGAAATGTGAAGCCCCCGTTCGCACTTTCACGCAAACGCAACCTCTCGGACCGTCACAGATCGTCAACCCCGGTCAGGAACACCCTGAACTTTTTGCGCGCCGCGTTCCAGGGAAACTTGAAATAGGGATCAGGCGATTGCCACCCGCTGCCGTAATTATTGGCCAGCATCTTGGCCGGATCTGCCGGGATCATATGCCCGGAATGCGCGCAGGGCGACAGCGGCAGAACATCCTGCCGCGTCAAATCGCCATGGGAATGCGGATAGACAAAGAACGCATCCCCCTCGAACCACGCCGGGAACAGATCAAAGGCAACCCCGTCGGCACCCGTCAGCTTGAGAATGGCATTACTCTCCATCTCATCCTCGGCCAGACGCCCCTCCGCCTTCAAGGCGGCGCGCAACGCCGCCCATTCCGCAACCGCCGCTTCCGCCGAATCCGCCCGCAGGATGACAGCCAGATCCACATCATCATCATGATCAATCAACCGCCCGTCCCGCACCACACCCAGCAAGGTGCCCGAGTTTAGAAACACCTGATACCCCTGCTGCTTCAGGAAACCGATATGTTCCCCCACACGCCCCCAGATCGGGGCATGGTCCATATCGCTGAAATTCTGCTTCTGATACCCGTGACTGGTTAACCGATCGTCCTTCAATGCAATCTTCAGCAAGGCCTCGAAAGCATCGAAGCGCTCCGCCTCACCGCGCGTTTCGCGATAGGTCCGCAGCAGCTTGATCGTCCGCACCACAATGGCAGGCCTGATGCGACCAGCGATACAGGTGGCAATCCGCGCTTCCAGCCATTCACCCCGCATCCGCTTACTGGTCAACTGCTTGAGCTCTGCAAAATAGCGAAAGGCATGAAAGCCAGGCTCATCAAACATCAGCGCATAAAGGGCAATCGCTCTGATTTCGCTGATACGGCGCTCTTGATCTGAAAGGTCATTGCGAAAGGTCTGCGCCAAGGTCGGCAAAGTAATGGCTTGCTGCATTCGCTACTCTCAATATCAACCGCAATGAAACACCGTCCCGAAATCCTAGGTGAAGCACAGCACCAGGCAAACTAGTTTCTCATGCGTCACAACAAAAACGCCGGCCCAAGGGACCGGCGTTTTCACATTCACACGGATCGTCAGATCACTCGGCGTTGGCCGAAGCCAGATCGACCGACACGCCCGGACCCATCGTCGAGGAGAGCGACACCTTGCGCAGATAGGCACCCTTGGCACCGGCCGGCTTGGCACGCGCAACGGCACCCACAAAGGCGCGGATGTTCTCGACCAGCTTGGCCTCGTCGAACGAGACTTTGCCGACGCCGGCATGAACCACACCGGCCTTCTCGACCTTGAACTGCACTTCGCCGCCCTTGGCAGCCTGCACGGCAGTGGCAACATCCATCGTCACCGTGCCGACCTTGGGGTTCGGCATCAGGTTGCGCGGACCAAGCACTTTGCCTAGGCGGCCGACAACCGGCATCATGTCGGGGGTCGCGATGCAGCGATCGAACTCGATCTTGCCGGACAGGATGGTTTCCATCAGGTCTTCGGCCCCGACAATATCGGCACCGGCAGCCTTGGCTTCATCGGCCTTGGCACCGCGGGCAAACACGGCGACGCGCACATCTTTACCCGTGCCGTTGGGCAGACCGACAACACCGCGAACCATCTGGTCAGCGTGACGCGGGTCAACGCCAAGGTTCATCGCGATCTCAACCGTCTCGTCGAACTTGGCCGAAGCATTGGCCTTGATCAGCGCGACAGCTTCTTCAACGCTCAGGTTTTCCTTGCCGGCAACGGCTTCGCGTGCGGCGCGGGTACGTTTTCCAAACTTCGCCATTACTTCACCTCGATGCCCATGGAGCGGGCAGAGCCCAGGATGATCTGCATTGCGCCTTCGATGTCATTGGCGTTCAGATCGACCATTTTCGCTTCGGCAATCTCTTTCACCTGCGCGACGG
>JAMWZG010000447.1 GCA_024304855.1 Paracoccaceae bacterium | reverse complement strand
ATCGATTTCACATTGCTCGCGCGGGAATACCGCGCGCTTGGGACCACCGCCCCGAAGGACTTCCTTTGGGTGAACCTGATCTTGGGCGGCTTTGGCGTCGCAGTACTGCTGCTCAGCGTCACGCTTCTGGGCGATGCCCTGACGCGCTTTGGCACGACGCATTGGCAAACCCGGGGCGAGATGAAGCGCAACGGCTTTTTTGCCAAGCCGGGCGGCGGCTTCCTTCTCGGCAAGCTCGGCCCCCCGAAATCGAAGCGCCCCTTCCTCGTGTCAAAAACCTTCCCGCATGCGCTAATCGTGGCACCCACGGGCCGGGGCAAGGGAGTAGGCTTCGTGATCCCGAACCTGCTCACCTACAAGGGCTCGGCCGTGGTGCTCGACGTGAAGGGCGAGAACTTCCGCGAGACCTCGCGCTTCCGCGCCAGCATGGGCGACAGGGTGTTCCGCTTCGCGCCGACAGATTGGGACCGCGCTACCCACCGCTACAATCCGCTGGCCCGTATTGCGGCCATGACCAACCCTGACCGGCAGCAGATGGAGCTGAAGCTCACCGCCAAGCTCTTCCTGCAGACCGACAATGAAAAGCTGAGCGGGCTTCTGGCAGGCGGCATTGATCTGTTCGTGGCGGCTGGCCTCCTCGCATTCGAGCGCGGCGTGCCGACCATCGGCGAGATCTACCGGATCACCGCCTCGGGTGGCGACAAGCAGAAGGAGTACCTGAAGCGCGCGCATGAGGTGAAGAACACCTCGGCCAAGCTGATCTTTGAGCGCATGGCCTCGACCAACAACGACACCCTGACCTCTTACCTGTCGCTCCTGATGACCTCGGGTCTCGACACCTGGGACAACCGCGCGATCGACGCGGCCACCGCGACCTCGGACTTCTCCTTCCGTGATATCCGACGCCGCCCCCACGCAATCTATCTCGTGGTCGAGTCCGAGATGATCCGCCCTCTGGCCCCGCTGATCAGGCTGTTCTTCTCGGACCTGATCGCCTCCCTGCAGGCGCAGGAGCCGGGCGACGACGAGCCCTGGCCCGTGATGATCATGCTCGACGAGTTCGACCGGCTCGGGAAAATGCCGATCGTCGCCGAGAGCATCAAGACGCTGCGCTCTTTCGGGGGCAACCTCGCCATTGTCACCCAGACCATCCCGGCACTGGACGAGATCTATGGCGAAAACACCCGCAGGTCGCTTCAGGGCGGCGCGGGCGTGAAGCTCTACCTCACCCCGTCCGAGCAGAAGACCATCGAGGAGCTAAGCCAGGCGGTCGGCAAGACCACGAAGCGCGTGGTCACCCGGTCCCGCGCGGTCGGGCGTAACCCATTCGAGGGACGTAGTGTTTCCGAGCGGACCGAGGATACGCCGCTGCTGACCGAGGACCAGGCCCGGCGCATGGACCTCGATGAGGTGATCCTCGTGATCGATGCGCAGATGCCGATCCGGGCGCGGCGGATCAAGTATTTCGAGGACCCGATACTCAAGTTGCTGCATGCCGGTCAGGTGGGGAGTTTCCCTTATCCAGATGAAGATGGTCTGCGGCGGGATCGGCAGATGTCCGAGACACGCGAGACCGTGGAGAAGCTGAAGCAGGAACTGCAGGCGGTTAGGGCTGCTGCGGGAGCGCAGGGGTCTGGGACTGCGCCCTCGTCGATGACCGTTCAGCCACCTGCAACGGAGACGCAGGATCCGCAGCCAGCGCCATCAGGTCGGGCGCGCGGACGAGCAGCACGCGCTGCGGCGGGTGGCGGTGGGTCCGGTCAATTGTCGTTCGATCTCGCTGGACTGGGGCTCAAGGAGGCAGACAGGACCCAGCTTGCGTCGGCTGTGCAGACGACACGGGCGATCATCGCGGAGCATGCTTAACGGGTCCACAGCGGATGGCTTGCCGCTTACCACGCACCAAGCATGTCAATGCAACAGATCGCGGGCAGCTTGCTCGACAGCACTTTGCTTCTCGAACGCTGCCTTCATCTTGGCAGGTGTCCCAAATACTTCATTGAGCATTTCTGCAA
>JAMWZG010000446.1 GCA_024304855.1 Paracoccaceae bacterium | reverse complement strand
CGGAGAGTTCGAGGGGGAGTTCATGGGGGATGTCCTTCTGCGGTTAAGAGCAGAGGCATCATGATTATCCAAAGCGAAAAACCAAAAATGAATCAGAAGAACAACAGCTTGAAACTTAAAACTCCGCATAACAGTGACGCGGCATATTATGTTTTATCCGGAACTCCGGATAAAACATAGTCGCGCGGCGTCAAGGCACCCTCGACGAGTTCATCCTCCGGGTCCATCGCCTCAAGCCGACGCTTCAGCAGGCTCTCGCCTGTCGAGACAACCTGGATGACGCAAGCATTGCCTGCCGCCAGATCGTCCGCGATGGCGCGGATGATGGTCGGGGCCTTCATGCCCATCAGCAGATGATTGAAGAAACGCTGTTTCGTGCTCTCGAAGCGGGACTTGGCCGAGGCGCGTGCGGCCGACGCATTGGTCTCGCCCGAGGCGTCGTTGACGCCGGTCGCCGTCAGCGCGGCTTCGAGATTCTGGTGGATGGTGCGAAACGCACCCGCATAGGCGTCGTAGATCTCGATCTGGGCCGGGGTGAGCGCGTGTTCGAGCACGTCATACTCCACGCCGTCGAAGCTGAGGGCGCGGGCCGTGTAGAGCCCGAGCGTCTTGAGATCGCGCGCGACCACCTCCATGGCAGCGACACCGCCGGCTTCCATCGCAGAAACGAAGCTCTCGCGGCTTGGGAAGGGGTATTCGGGGCCCTGCCCCCAGAGCCCCAGCCGCGCGGCATAGGCCAGGTTGTGCACGCTCGTGGCACCCGTGGCCGAGATGTAGAAGACGCGAGCGCGGGGTGCTGCCAGTTGCAGCCGCAGGCCAGCAAGGCCCTGCTGGGAGGGTTTGACCCCCCTGCCCTGCTCGGACCCGGCCGCGTTCTGCATGGCATGGGCCTCATCAAAGGCCAGTACGCCTTCAAAGTCTTCGCCCATCCAGTCGAGGATCTGGCTCAGTCGTGTGGTGCCGCATTTGCCCGCGGACCGCAGCGTGGCGTAGGTGACGAAGAGAATACCGTCACCCATAGGGACGGGCTGGTCCGGTTTCCATTTTGAGAGCGGCTGGATGTCGGCTGGCGAGCCGCCGAGATCGGTCCAGTCGCGGATGGCGTCCTCGATGAGCGTGGCGGATTTGGAGACCCAGATCGCCTTTCTGCGACCGGCCAGCCAGTTCACGAGAATGAGCCCCGCGCATTCGCGCCCCTTGCCGCAACCGGTGCCGTCGCCGAGGAAATAGCCAAGGCGATAGGGACGTGCATCCGGGTCATCATCGGCGCGCGTCAGCTTGGTCTGGTCGTCATCGATCGCGAACCGACCCGGCAGGTCGCGCCCATGGGCGTCATGCGCCATGATGATGGTTTCCAGCTGCGCCTCGGAGAGATCTCCCTCCTCGACCAACCGTGCGGGCAGGCGCAGGTCATCACGGCCCGTATTTGAGGGCATCGGCGGGGCAACCGAGGCCATGGCGATGCTTTCAACGAGCGGCGTGGGATGTTCCTGCGCACCCGCGATCTCGATCCGCTGTGGGCGGTAGCGCGCATAGATATCCGAGATGGGCGTGTTGTCGCGCGGAGTCTCAAGGCTCTTGAAAGTGAGCGGGCGGACGGCATTGGCCCTGGCTGTGGGGGCGGTGATAACACCGGCAGCGGTCTTGCGCGGGACAGATGATCGAACGGTCGGCCGAGCATGAGGGATCGCTTCAACCCGTTGGGCCGGGCTCATCTCGGTCCGTGTTGCGGCCACGGCATCGACAAATGGAAGGGCTTCATCCAGATCGCACAAAGTGGCGCGGATCATCTCGCCGCCCTCCTGCACCTTGTCGAAGACCATGAGCTGGGTTTCGACAGAGGTGCCGAGCTTGCGGTAGACCTGCCCCGGCATCGTCAGCGCCAATCGTGGCGTCAGGAGACCGCAGGCGCGGGACCAATGCGCGGCATCGCGTTCGGGCGTGAACCCCGGCGGCATGATCGCCACCAGGCGCCCACCTGGTGCCAGGCGCTTTGCAGCCGCAATGAGATGTTTGGCA
>JAMWZG010000445.1 GCA_024304855.1 Paracoccaceae bacterium | reverse complement strand
ATCTGGCTGGCCGACTGACCCTCGCCCCACATTTTCTTCAACAGCTCAACGCGCTCATCGGTCCAGGACATGGTCTTTCCTTACCCAAAAGGCGGCCCAGAATGTCCGGGGCCGCCCTGTCATCTCAAGGCTTCCTATTCTAAACAACCCTTGCCGAGTTACAAGGTGCCGAATCACATCGGTGCCCACGGGAGTGGCGGGTAACACCCTCTCGCCCCGCACAACAGGAGAAGCCGTGATGCGTCAGACACTGGATATGGGAAGCCGCCGCTTCGGTCGGGTCAACTGGCTGGGCCTCTATACGCTGGCCTGGCGCGAGGTCATGCGCTTCGTGTCGGTCTGGACGCAGACCCTGCTAGCCCCGCTGGTGACGGCGGCATTGTTTCTGGTGATCTTTTCGATCGCCATCGGACCCACACGCGGGGACGTGCTGGGGGTGGCCTTCACCGCCTTCATCGCACCGGGCATCCTGATGATGACAGTGATCCAGAACGCCTTTGCCAATACCTCCTCGTCCATCGTGATCTCGAAGGTGCAGGGCAATATCGTGGACACGCTCATGCCGCCCCTTTCGGCCGGAGAGCTGGTCATCGGCTATCTGGCAGGCGGCGTCGTGCGCGGCCTTGCGGTGGCGCTGGCGATCGGGCTTGGTATCCTGCTGGTGCTGGGCATCCCGATTGCGCATCCCCTCTGGGCGCTGGTCTTTGTCCTGCTGGGATCGGCGATGATGGGGGCGGTGGGTATCGTGGCCGGTGTCTTCGCCAACAAGTTCGACCAGATGGCCGCCATCACCAATTTCATCGTGACGCCTTTGGCCTTTCTGTCCGGCACATTCTATTCCGTCGCAGCCCTGCCGCCGGTGCTTTACGAAATCACCCATGTGAACCCGGTCTTCTATCTGATCGACGGGGTGCGCTTTGGCGTTCTGGGCGTGTCCGACAGCTCGCCCTGGCTGGGGCTGGCGGTGTGCAGCGCCACGACGCTTGGTGTCAGCCTGATGGCCTGGTCGATGTTCCGCACAGGATACCGCCTCAAGGTCTGACGCCTCAGGGCGCGGCACCGGAGGCGGGCGGCAGAGGTGGGCGCGGCTTGCCGAGGCGCGCCTCGCGCCAGGCCAGAAGCCCCGCCCCCGACAGGATGACCACCGCCCCCAGCCATGACACGGCGTCGGGGCGTGTGCCAAAGACCAGCGCATCATAGAGCGTGGCGAAGATCAGCGTGGCATAGCTGAACGGGGCGATGAAACTGGCATCGGCGCGGGCCATGGCATTTATGAAAAAGACCTGCGCCGTGGCCATGAGGGCACCGATGGCGGCAAGGGCCGCCCATTGTGCGGGGCTGGGTGGCACCCAGACCGGGATCACGGCCAGGCTGGCGATGACCACGCCGATGGCGTTGTTGACCAGCAGGATCTGGAACGGCGCCTCGCGCCCGGCGAGTTTCTTGATGAAGATCACCTCAAGCCCCATGGCGACCGCGGCCACCATCGCCAACAAGGCTGCGGGTTGAAAGCTGGCCGGGGTCGGGCGCAGCAGGATCAGCGCGCCGATCAGGGCGATGGCGGCCGCGCTCCAGCGGATGCGGCCGACGCGCTCGCCCAGCAGGGGGATCGCCAGCATCATGGCAAAGACCGGGTTCAGAAAGCTGATCGCGGTGGCATCGCCCATCGGGATGAAGGCGACGGCGGCAAACATCAGCGTGACCCCGCTCCAGCCAAAGAAGGTGCGTCCCAGATGTAGCCGCAGATCGGGACGCGCGATGCGCGGGCGCAGCACGGCCGCGACCATGGCGAAGAGCGCGAAGGCAAAGACGAACCGCCCGTGACTGATCTGCAAGGGGTGCAGCGGCGGGCCCAGATGTCCGGCACCGATGGCCTTGGCCAGCAGGGTGGTGCCCGCGATGAAGGCGGTGGCCGAGAGCATCAGGGCAATGGCCAGCGGCGGGTTCAGGGGGCGGGCGACAAACATCGCCCATCTATGCTGTGGCCGCTTTGCACAGGCAAGGGCCAGCGGCGCGGAAT
>JAMWZG010000444.1 GCA_024304855.1 Paracoccaceae bacterium | reverse complement strand
ATCCTTGGCCTTCTTGCCCGGCTCGCCCTTCTTGGGGTTGCTGCGCTCGGTCTTGGGGGTCACGCCAGCCGCTTCCAGCATCCGTGCCACACGGTCGGTGGTCTGCGCGCCCTGGGCCAGCCAATGCTTCACACGCTCCACATCCATGCGGACGCGCTCTTCGCTGTCTTTCGGCAGCAGCGGGTTATAGGTGCCCAGCTTCTCGATGAAGCGACCATCGCGCGGCATACGGCTGTCAGCCGCCACGATGCGATAGAAGGGGCGCTTTTTGCTGCCGCCACGGGCCAGACGGATTTTCATTGCCATGTCAGTATCTCCTTTGGATGGCTTGGAATGACGGGTCGCCCCGCCAAATGGTCTTGTTATTGTTGGTGTTTCTTGTGGTGCTGGATGACTTCCTGAATGATGAACTGCAAGAAAGCCTTGGCGAATTCCGGGTCCAGATCGGCGTCTGTCGCCAGCTGTTCCAGCCGGGCAATCTGGCGCGCCTCGCGATCGGGATCGGAAGGGGGAAGGTCGTGCTGCGCCTTCAAGCGCCCCACGGCCTGTGTATGTTTGAACCGCTCACCCAGCGTATAGACCAGGATGGCATCAAGCCGGTCGATACTGGCGCGATGCTCGCGCAGGATGGCCGCGGCACGTTCGGCGGTGGTCTGGGTCATGCCCGGTCCTCCAGCTTGGGGTGGCGATAGACATGGCAGGGCTTGTCGAAGAACACGGTCTCCCGCTCGAACGTCGCCCCCAGCCGCTCGGCCAGACGGATCGAGCGCGCATTGGCGGGGTCGATATAGGAAATCACCCCGTTCAAGCCAAAGGCCCGCACCCCATGCGCCCGCGCGGCAAGAGCCGCCTGATAGGCCAGCCCGCGCCCCTCATGACCGCCCCAGACCTGCCAGCCCAGTTCCGGCTCGTCCCAGCCCTCGCGGAAGATGAACCCGCACAGGCCGACCGGCTGCTTGTCGGCGGTGATCACCCACATGCCATAGCCGCGCAGCGCCCAATGGCCCAGGTTGCTGGAAATCATCCGCCAGGCGTCAACACGCGGCAGCGGCCCGCCGACAAACCGGCTCCGCTCTGTGGCGTAAAACGCGGCCAGCGGCTCCAGATCGCTTTCCTGAATGGCGCGCAGCCCCGCGTCACCAGCGTCGAGCGTGGGGATGTCAAAGGCAAACCGCGTCATGCGTAAGCCTCCACCGACCCGTCGCCGTCATCCGTATCATCCAGCGAAGCAGGGCCGGGATGCCGATAGAGCATCTCTGTCCCCATATAGACATTCTGATAGGTCCGCTCCAGCCAGGCCCCCAGCCGTTCGGCCAGCGCGACCGAGCGGTCATTGCCCGGCACGATGTTCGAGGTCAGCGTCATGAAGCCCATCTCGCCGTAAGCCCAGTCCCGCGCCCGCGCCGCCGCCTCATAGGCGATGCCGCGCCCCTCGAAGCCGTCGAACAGCGCCCAGCCCAGTTCCGGCTCGGGCCAGCCATCGGGATTCCACAGCCCGGTGATGCCCGCCACCTCGCCAGTGTCGCGATCCTCGATCGTGAAATAGCCATAGCCGTGGATATGCCAATGCCCCACGTTCAGCCCGAACCAGCGCCAGGCGTCATGGCGGTTGTCATAGGCACCAAATCCCCAGGACCGATCACGATCCGTCAGAAAGGCGATCATCGGCTCGATGTCGCCATGCTCGGGGCCGCGCAGGATCAGGTTGCGCGTCTCAAGACGCGGCGCGCGCGTCAAGGCCGAGGACAGAGGAGAGGAGGGCGCCTGCATCGCTTACTTCTTCTTCCCGAAACCGCTCAGCCCGCCGGGCAGCTTTGCGCCGCCCAATCCGCCCAGACCACCGGGGCCGGTCAGGCTGGCAGGCAGCTTGCCGCCCGTCATCGCCTTGGCCGCAGCTTCCAGCGCCTTGGGGTCCATCTGCGACGGGTCCATCCCGCCCGCAGGCATCCCGCCTTTGCCGAACATGCCCTTCATGGCCTGTTTCAGCATGCCGCCTTTGCCCATCTTGCCCATCTTCTTCATCAT
>JAMWZG010000443.1:1495-2030 GCA_024304855.1 Paracoccaceae bacterium | reverse complement strand
GTTTTGGCAGGCAGAGTCGCAAGCGCCGAGACAGGCCCGCTCTGCGCCTCGATCAGAGACAGAAGGGCCCGCAGGCTTTCAACCGTGGCATTTTGCCGAAAACCAAGACCCGCAACTTTCATTTTACCACACTCCATTGCACCACAGGACGCGCGGCAGTCCAGCCACGAAAACCGCCCAAAGCGGTGGCTTCGGCCAGATCTGCCCGCAGCAGATGCCCGCCATACCGCGCATGGCAGGTGGCAAGCTGCGCCTCAGTCTCAAGCGTGACCCCGTTCGCGACAAGGCGGCAGCTTGCAGGCAGAAGCGGCCAAAGGGCTGCATAAAGTCCCGCATCTCCACCGCCGCCCACGAAAACCGCATCAGGTGCGGGCAGGTTGCGCAGAGTTTCAGGCGCGCGGCCTTCGAACACCTGCATCCGATGCGCCAGTCCGAACGCATCGGCATTGGCACGGATATTGGCAACCCGCGCAGGCTTGGCCTCGACCGCGCAGGCCCGCCCCCCCGCCAGACACCATTCGACCGAGACCGAGCC
>JAMWZG010000443.1:0-1485 GCA_024304855.1 Paracoccaceae bacterium | reverse complement strand
GTGCGGGCGCCGACAGGGTCAGCGCCCGCACCGGCCGCTTGGTGATCTGCCCGTCATGCGCGAACAGATCATTCGGCAGCCCCGATGCGCGCGGCAGTCCTGCGCCATGAGGCAGATCGGCCCCGTCCAGCGCCACGGCGACAGGGGCAATGACATCATCCCCGGTCGCACCCTGGCGTATCCGTTCACGCGGGCCGCCCAAAGCCTCGCAGACCGTCATCCGTGTCGCGGCAAAGCCGTTGTCGCGTAGCCAGCTGTGCAGCCCCGTCACCGCCGCCGTGTCGCGCAAGGTGCAGATCACCCGCACACCACGCGCCAGAACCGGCCGAAGCCGCGCATACGGCACTGCATGCAGGCCAAGGCAGATCACCTCCTCAAGCCGCCAGCCTAAACGCCCTGCCACCAGTGAGAACGTCCCCGCCACCGGAAAGGTGTGCCATTCATCAGGCGCCAGATGCGCCGCAACGGTTCCGCCAGCGCCGAACCAGAAAGGATCGCCCGACACTAGCATGGCGACAGTACGCCCGCGCAAGGCCAGCAAAGGCGCCAGATCAAAGGGCACTGGCCATGCCTGCCCTTTGGCCCCGACCTGCGCCAGTTCCAGATGGCGCGGGCCGCCAAAGACGATTTCCGCACTGTCCAGCGCGGCACGGCTTGCACCTGACAGCCCCGCCAGTCCATCCTCGCCCAGACCGATGATCGACAACCAGGGCTCAGACATGACACGCATCCTTCTGCTTGGCGGCACGACCGAGGCTAGCGCTCTGGCGCAACGTCTGGCTGAGTGCGGCGCAGATGCGGTGTTTTCCTATGCTGGACGCACCGACGCGCCCGTGTCGCAGTCCTTGCCGACAAGGATCGGCAGCTTCGGCGGCGTGGATGGTCTGGTGCGCTATCTGCAGCGCAATTCCATCACCCATGTCGTCGATGCCACCCATCCTTTCGCAGCCCAGATGAGCCGCAATGCCTTGCAGGCCTGCAACCTGACAGGCACCTCGATGATCGCGCTGGAGCGTCCTGCGTGGCAGGCGGAAGCGGGCGACAACTGGACCCATGTGCCGGATATCGAGGCCAGCGTGACCGCCCTGCCCGACCAGCCCGCGCGCGTCTTTCTGGCCATCGGCAGACAGAATCTTGCCGCTTTTGCCAGCAAGCCGCAGCATCACTACCTGTTGCGCCTTGTCGATGCTGGCCCCGTGCCGCTGCCACGGGAAAGCACGATCATCGCGCGCGGTCCTTTCGAGGTAGCTGGCGACACGGCCTTGCTGCGTGACCATGCGATAACCCATATCGTCGCCAAGAATGCAGGCGGTGCGGGCGCTGCGGCCAAACTGGGTGCCGCGCGCACACTCAATTTGCCGATCATCATGATCGACCGGCCCGCCCTGCCCCCGCGCCATCTGGCGAGCAGCGTGAACGAGGTTCTGGCGTGGCTGGCTCATTCCGGCACCGGATCGGGCACAGAGCGCGGCGTATAAAGCCAGC
>JAMWZG010000442.1 GCA_024304855.1 Paracoccaceae bacterium | reverse complement strand
GCATCGTCTCCAGCCGCGCCTCGAGGCCTGCGCGCTGCAACATGCCGGTGATCGCCTGACAGACCGCCTCATCGTTCAGATAGCGGTCATTGGTGCAGCGCAGCCCAAAGGAAAACCCCTCGGCATACCCCGCCTCGGCCATCAGCGCCTTTGCCGCCGCCTCGTCAAAGGCGGGCCGCGCCGCGTTCGCCTCGGAATAGCCCGACAGCCCCGCCGGTTGCAGCTGGCTGGCCGGCACCGCCAGACCCGACATCAGCACCGTGTTGATCGCCTCCACGTCAATCGCCTGCGCCACGGCGCGCCGCACACGGACATCCTGAAACGGGTTCACGCCCACCGTTTCCTCGGAATAGCTCAAACTGTCCTTGTTGTGCCCGAACCCCAGCATGATCACCCGCGCCTCGATCCCCTCATAGGTCTGGATGCCTTCCGTCTCGCGCAGCCGCGCCACATCGCGGATGGGGATCGGGGACAGCATATCCACCTCACCGGACAAGAGCGCGGCCAGACCCGTCGCCGCATTCTCGATCGGGTTGAACACCGCCTCGGTGATGTTGTGCGCGGGCGTGTCCCACCACGCGGGATTCACCGCCAACCGGATCTCGACCCCCGGATCGCGCGCGGTCAGGATGAACGGCCCGGTCCCGTTGGTATTGCGTGTGGTGAACTTCTCCTCGTCCCGCGCAGGCACCTCGGCCCCGTTCGCCTCGGTCCAGCCGCGATCCAGGATCATCCAGTTGGCGATACTGTCGGGAAACAGCGGATTGGGCGCGGCAGTGATGAAATCCACGGTATAGTCATCCACCACCCGCACCTCGGTCACGGGGCTGAACCAGGACCGCACATCCGACTGCTCGGATTTGGCCCGCTCATAAGAGAAAAGCACGTCATCCGCCGTGAAATCCTCGCCGCCATGGAATGTCACCCCCTGCCGCAGGGTAAAGCGCCACCCTTCCTCGGCCCCCTCCAGCGGCGCCCAGGCGGTCGCCAGCGACGGCTCGATCCGCATCTGCTTGTCGCGCCGCACCAGCCCTTCATAGACATTGTTCAAAAATGACGTGACCGGCGCCACATTCGCCGCATGAGGGTCCATCGTCTGCGGGTCCGTGGTGCTGGCCCAACGGAAGGTCTCGGCCTGCGCGCTGGCGGCAAGGCTCATCGCACAAAGCGCGGTCGTGGTCAGAAATCGGCAGCCTGGGGTCATGGAAACGGGCCTTTGCGTCAATGGCCCCGAAGCGAGGCGCAGTTTCGGACAAATCGTTCTGAAAATCATGCGGAGAAATCCCGCCCGGCACAAGTCCCAAACGCGGGCATGGTCGCGCCCCCGCGCCGCCTTTCCATATTTCAACATTTGAATGGATCGCCGCCATCCGCTAGACAGAGGGGCAACCTGCCCTGATCGGTGATCCGATGACCCAGCCCGCGCCAGACACCACATGCCACCCCCGCACCCGTGGCCGCCCCCGCAGCGTCGCGCCGCAACAGGCGCTTGACGCCGCGGTGCGCCTGTTCTGGACCCATGGCTATGACGGCGCCAGCCTCGCCCGCCTCAGCCGCCAGATGCGCCTGCCCCGCGCCAGCCTCTATCAAAGCTACGGCGACAAGGAAGGCCTGTTCCTGGCCGCGATCCAGCGCTATGCCGAGACCAGACAGACCCCGGTCGCGCAGGCGCTGGGTCCGCAAGGCAGCCTCGCCAGCGATCTGCGCGCCTTCCTTGATGCCGCGATCCGGCTGGCTACGGCCGATCCCGCCACGCCCGGTTGCCTGATCTCCTGCGTTCTGGCCGATGCCGCTGGCAACAACCCGCGCCTGCGCCGCGAACTGGCCACCCGCTTCGCCGCGCTGGAAAGCCGCCTGCAAGACCGGCTCATCGCCGGGCGCGCCGAACTGCCCGCCACCGCAGATCCGGCCCTGCTCGCCCTGCTTCTGGCGGCCACGACACGCGGCCTGATGCTGCGCGCCCGCGCCGGGGCAGAGCCGGACAGCCTGCGGGACGCCGCGCGGGTGATGGTGGACCTGCTCTGTCTCGCAG
>JAMWZG010000441.1 GCA_024304855.1 Paracoccaceae bacterium | reverse complement strand
TGGATACACCGGATTGGCTCTGGCCGCGCAACCCGCCGGTCAGGTTCCGCAAATCCGTGCCCGATTGCTGGATCGAGCTGACCATTTCCGAGGGGCGCAACCGGCAGGTCAGGCGCATGACCGCCCATGTCGGCCACCCAACGCTGCGCTTGATCCGCGTGCGGGTCGGACCATGGGCTCTGGGGGATTTGCCCTCGGGCCAGTGGCGCGCGGCCGAGTTGTCGCAGAAGGATTAATCCGCCGGGTCCAGAACGGCGGATACAGGGGCCAGCGCCACCCGCTGCGCGCGATCCTGAAGCCCCCAGAGCAGCAGGGCCGAAATCGTGTCCGGGCGCAACCGCCCCATCATGATGACCCCGTCCCCTTCGGCCTCCTGCAAGCCACCGGCCTGCTGGCCGGCCTTGAACGCGCCCTGATCCAGAAACCGTCGGATCGCCGCCGCATCCTGCCCGGCCCCGTCGAAATCGCGGAAGATCGTGGCCGAAGGCACGCCGTCGCGCGCGGCCTGTCGCTGCGCCGTATTCAACCCATTGGGCAACATCACCAGACCATAGCCGCGTTGCTGCAAGATGGCCGTCACCTGCTCCGAGACCGTTCGGCTGGCCTGAAGGCCGGTCGCATCCCCCTCCATCACGGCCACGGCATCAGGGACAGCGGCGAGGGATACTTCCATCGCGACCTCTGCATCCTGCGGCGTGGAATCGGGCGCCAGATCGACCAGCGCCATGACTTCGAACCCGGCATCGCGATAGCGGGCCGAGGCTTCGGTCGCATCGGGCCGCGCGGCATCAATCGCAAAGGTCAGCGGATAGGGAAAATCGCGCAAGGCCTCGATCCCGATCACCGTGTCGCCCCGGTCGATCAGGACGATGGCGAGACGCGGCCGATTCTCGGGATCATCGAAAGGCAGAGCATTGCGCCGCAACGGGATATTGTCTTCCGGCGAGAGCGCGGCGGCCTCGCCCGCTGCGCCCGGCGCAGGGCGATCGACCAGCGACGTGGCCGGTGTTCCGATCGCCGGGCGGACCAGTGGCGCGGTTTCCTGCACGGGGGCCGGGGCCTCTGGCGCTGATGGTTCGGGCACGGCCGCGGGCGGGGTCGCCTCGATCATCGGCAGGGGTTGACGGCGCGGCTGCGCTTCGGGTTGCGGCATGGGCGCAAGAGCGGCGATGCCGCTCTCCTCCTCGGCCGGAACCGGGCGGTCGGGTGCGCCCATATCCGGGGCGGCCTGCGCCTGATCCGGTTGAGCGGGCTGAACCGACATGGCGGGCGGGGTCTGGACAGGTGTGTTCGCCGCAGCACGCTCGGCCGGGGCGGCGGGTTCGACCGGCGCCGTGCTGCGCGGCGCTTCGGCCTGGGCTGGCGGCTGCATCGCCGGCGCATCGCCTGCCACGGCTGGCGATGTCAGACTGTCGCCACCCTGATCCGCCTCGGGCGGCGTGGACGGATCACGTCCGATCATCGACAGCGGCGGATTGGCAGGCACAACAGCCGTGTCGAGCGTCGGCGCGGCGGCGATCTGCGGTGCGGCATCCGTCCGGGGCAGGACCGCCTGGCCATCCTCGCGGGCCGCATTGAACACGCTATCTGCCGGCACCTCGACCGCCGTGGTTTCGGGGGGCGCGCTGTCCTGTGCCAACTGGTCATTGCCTGCCGCCTGCGCGGGCGCAGACTGCTCCGCGACCGGGAGCGCCGTCACCTCTGGCGCAGGACTTGTCACGGGCGGCGCGCTCTGCTGCGGGCGGGCGGCTTCCTGCTGCGGCACCCTCGGTCCCACTGGCGCCGGTGCACCCGACAGGATGGAGAGCGCGGACAAGCCGATCACCGACACCGCCCCGCCCACGAGACTGCCGCGAATGAAACCTTTTGCCATGGTCCTGCCCTTTCCTTGCCTGCGACCTCGTGACGGGTCTTGCTGTCATGGCGCGGACTGGTCCCTGCGCCTTGACCGCGCTGCACCAACCTGCCCTTTGCGCCCGCATTCTCGGTCACGCCCCTTGACGCTCCGGCGCAAGCCTGAACAAGTATACCGCG
>JAMWZG010000440.1 GCA_024304855.1 Paracoccaceae bacterium | reverse complement strand
CTGGGCACCTGCGAGGAGGCGGGGCTGCCGATCCTGCCGGGGGCCGCCACCGCGACCGAGGCGATGGTGCTGCTGGAGCGCGGCTACAGCACGCAGAAATTCTTTCCGGCCCAGATCGCGGGCGGTGCCCCTGCCCTGCGTGCGCTGGCCTCGCCGCTGCCGCAGATCACCTTCTGCCCGACGGGCGGGATCGGCCCGGCCAATGCGGTCGATTACCTGTCGCTGCCCAATGTCGCCTGTGTGGGCGGCAGTTGGGTGGCCCCGCCCGAGATGATCGCGGCGGGCGACTGGGCGGGGATCGAGGGGCTGGCGCGGGCGGCCAGTGCCTTGCCACGCGGCGACTGAGCCTTGATCCGGCCCTGCGGGCCGTCCGCGGCCGGGATCAGTCGCGGGGGCGCGAGCGCCAGCCACCGCGCCGTCCGGTGCGGGACATGGCTTGCAACCCGTCGCGCATCACCTGCGTCATCGGGTGATCCGGGGCCAGGGGCGTATAGCGTGCGACAAGCAGGGCCAGCACCGCGCGGCTGTCGGCCCCGTCGGGCAGGCTGAGCGCCCAATCCAGAAAGATCGTGCGGCATTCGGGTTCGGTGATCCCCTCGATCCGGTAGGCTTCGACGATCAGGCCCTTGGGGTCTTCGGCTGTGCCCTTTTTCATGCCGCCTCTCCGGTGTCGGTGCCGAGGGCGGCGTGGATGGCGGCATCGGCCTCGGCCGCCACCTCGATCAGCGCGGCTTCCAGCGCGTCCAATGTTTCGAACCCTGTTTCGCGCATCAGCATCCTGCATCCTCCTTCGCCGATCCCGGCTGGATCGAGCGGTCTGTCGCTGAGCAGCTTGGCGACAAGCTGCAAGCGCCAGAAGAGCAGATAGGCCGCGGTCAAAGCTGCGCCAGAGGCGTCATCCAGCCAGCCGCAGGCGACAGCGGCCTGCAATCCGGCGCGCGCCTGCCGGTCGGTGGAGCCGGCCATGAGGCTGCCTGCCTGCCCGATCAGTTCGACATCCTGAAGGCGGCCCGGTCCCAGCTTGGCGTCCCAGGGCCCCTCGGGTTGCTTGGCCGCAGCGATCCGGGCGCGCATGGCTGCGAGTTCGGTGATGATCGCGTCGCGCGGATGGCTGCGGGCGAGCACGGCCTGCCGCACATCCTCGACATCGGAGGCCAGCCCGGCCTCGCCCGCGACTGCGCGGGCGCGGGTCAGGGCGAGATGTTCCCAGAGCCAGGCCTCGTTCATCTGGTAGTCGCGGAAACTGGTCAGGCTGGTCGCGACCGGCCCCTGCGTGCCCGAGGGGCGCAGGCGCATGTCCACCTCATAGAGCTTGCCTTCGGACATGGGGGCGGTCAGGGCCGTGACCATCGCCTGCGTGAGGCGCGCGTAATAGGGTCGCGCGGCCAGCGGGCGGCGGCCGTCCGACATCTCGACCCCGTCCGCGTCATAGATCACGATCAGGTCCAGATCCGAGGTGGCGTTAAGCCGCCCTGCCCCGAGCGATCCCATGCCCAGCACCACGGCGCCACGTCCCGGCGGGTTGCCGTGTTTGGCAGCGAACTGCGCCACGACCACGGGCCAGAGGGCGCGCAGCACCGCCTCGGCCAGATCGGCATATTGCGGGCCTGCCGCCTCGGCGTCGATCAGGCCGCGCAGATGGTGCACGCCGATGCGGAAATGCCATTCCTTGGCCCAGCGGCGCGCGGTGTCCAGTTTGCGCTCGTAATCGGCCTCGAGCGCGAGGCGCGTGGTCAGTTCGGCGCAGAGCGCGTCCATCCCCGGCCAGGGCGCGAAGAAACCGCCGCCGATCACCGCGTCAAAGACGCCGGAATGGCGCGAGAGGTGCTGCGCCAGCGCGGGCGAGCTGCCGACGATGTCCACCAGCAGGTCGATCAGTTGCGGGTTGGCATCGAAGAGAGAGAAAAGCTGCACCCCCGCAGGCAGGCCCGCCAGAAAGCCGTCGAAGGCCAGCAGCGCCTCCTCGGGTTTGGCGGCGCGGGCGAGGCGGGACAGGATCTCGGGGCGCAGGCGCTGGAAGATCTCGACCGCGCGGGCCGAG
>JAMWZG010000044.1 GCA_024304855.1 Paracoccaceae bacterium | reverse complement strand
TGCTGGCAACCATCGCCGGGGTCTATCATCGCTACGGTTTTGACGCGCTGGAATCCTCGGCCGTCGAAACGGTCGAGGCGCTGGGCAAGTTTCTGCCCGATGTGGACCGCCCCAACGCCGGCGTCTTCGCCTGGCAGGAAGCGCCCGAACATGAGGGCGAGAACGCGAAACCCGGCGACTGGCTGGCGCTGCGCTATGATCTGACGGCCCCTCTGGCCCGCGTCTATGCGCAGCACCGCAACGACCTGCCGCTGCCTTACCGTCGCTATGCGATGGGGCCGGTCTGGCGCAACGAAAAGCCGGGACCGGGGCGGTTCCGCCAGTTCTATCAATGCGATGCCGATACGGTGGGCGCGGCAAGCGTGGCCGCGGATGCGGAAATCTGCGCGATGCTGGCCGATACGCTGGAAGAGGTGGGCATCCCCCGCGGCGATTACATCGTGCGGATCAACAACCGCAAGGTTCTCAACGGTATTCTCGAGGTGATGGGCCTGCCCGAGGGCGACGCGCGTGAGGCCGTGCTGCGCACCATCGACAAGTTCGACAAGGTGGGCGAGGCGGGCGTGCGCGAATTGCTGACCAAAGGTCGCCTTGACGCCTCGGGCGCCTTCATCGACGGCGTGGGGCTGGATGCGTCGCAGGCGGAGCCCGTGATCGCTTTCCTCACCTCCAAGGCTGACAGCGTGGCACAGACCCTGACCAACCTGCGCGCGGCCATTGGTGCCTCGGCCATCGGCGCGCAGGGCGTGGACGAGCTGGAGCAGATCGTGGAACTTGTGGCCGCCCAGGGTTACGGTCCCGACCGGATCGTCATCGACCCCTCGGTCGTGCGTGGCTTGGGCTATTACACCGGCCCCGTGTTCGAGGCGGAACTGACCTTCGAGATCTTTGACGAGAAGGGCCGCAAGCGGCAGTTCGGCTCGGTCGCGGGGGGCGGGCGCTATGACGATCTGGTCAAACGGTTCACCGGGCAGGAAGTGCCGGCCACGGGCGTGTCGATCGGCGTGGATCGTCTGCTGGCCGCGCTGCGCGAAAAGGGGCGGATGCAGGCCAGCGAACAGGGGCCTGTGGTTGTGACCGTCATGGACCGCGACCGGATGGCCGATTATCAGGCCATGGCCGGCGAGTTGCGCCGTGCCGGCATCCGGGCCGAGGTTTATCTGGGCAATCCCAAGCAATTCGGCAACCAGTTGAAATATGCGGATAAACGCGCCTCGCCCGTTGCCATCATCGCAGGTGGCGATGAACAGGCGCGCGGCGTGGTGCAGATCAAGGATCTGATCCTTGGGGCGCAGATCGCCGCCAATGCCACGCTGGAAGAATGGCAAAGCCGCCCCAGCCAATACGAGGTGCCGCGTGATCAGATGGTCGCGAAGGTGCGCGAGATTTTGCAAGGGCAGGGCTGATGCCGACACCCGCTGACCGCACCGCCGCGCGTTCTGCCATCAGGGATGAGGCCACGCGCCTGCGCACCCTGTTCGAGGCGACAGGGGCGCAGGTGGTGGACCCGCCGGTTCTGCAACCTGCCGACACGCTTCTGGATCTTTATGGCGAGGATATTCGCGCCCGCGCCTATGTCACATCCGATGCCCTGCGGGGCGAGCAGATGTTGCGCCCGGATTTCACCGTGCCCGTGGTGCAGATGCATATGGCCCATGGTGCGGAACCCGCGCGTTATACCTATGCCGGTGAGGTGTTCCGGCGGCAGGAGAGTTTTCCCGACCGCGCGAATGAGTATTTCCAGACCGGGTATGAGGTTTTCGACCGCACCGATCCGGCAGCGGCGGATGCCGAGGTTTTCGCCGAGATCCGCGCCGCGCTGGGCGATCTGCCGCTGCGCGCCGCGATGGGGGACATCGGTATCCTGACCGCGGCTGTGGATGGCTTGCAGACGACACCCGCGCGCAAGGCGGCGCTGCGCCGCCATATCTGGCGTCCGCGCCGCTTTCGCGCGCTGCTCGATCGGTATGCGGGCCGTGTCCCGGTGCCCGAGACCCGGTCCGCCCTCCTCGCCTCGGCCGATCCGCTGGCCGATTGCGCGCCGGTCATCGGTCTGCGCGACCGAGACGAGATTGCCGCGCGGATTGCCCGTCTGCGCGACGATGCCGCCGCCCCGCCCATCAGCGAGAATGATGTGGCGTTGCTGGATGCGATCCTGAGCGTGCGCGAGACATTGCCTTTCGCGCTGGAACATCTGCGCGACATCTCGGTCGATCTGCCCGCCATCGCCCCGGCGGTGGACCGGCTGGAAGCCCGCGCCCGTGCCCTGTCGGCGCGTGGCATCGACATCGAGACGCTGGAGTTCGAGGCGAGCTATGGCCGCACTTCGATGGAATATTACGACGGGTTCGTATTCGGCTTCTACGCCGAGGGTCGCAGCGACCTGCCGCCCGTGGCAACGGGCGGGCGCTATGACGCGCTGACCCGCGTGCTGGGGCAGGGCGCGGAAATTCCGGCCGTGGGTGGTGTGATCCGCCCCGGCCTGCTGCTGGAGTTGAGGGCCGCGCGATGACGATCAAGCTGGGCGTGCCCTCCAAGGGGCGGCTGATGGAAAAGACCTTCGAGTGGTTCGCCGCGCGCGGCATCACCCTGTCGCGCAGCGCCTCGGAGCGGGAATATGCGGGTGCGGTGGACGGTATCGGCAATGTCGAGCTGGTCCTGCTGTCGGCCGGTGAAATCCCGCGCGAACTCGCGGCGGGACGCCTCCATCTGGGTGTGACCGGCACCGATCTGGTGCGTGAAAAGCTCAGCCAATGGGATCAGCAGGTGCAGGAACTGGCCGAGCTTGGCTTCGGTCATGCCGACCTCATCATTGCCGTGCCTGCGGCCTGGGTCGATGTGGATACGCTGGACGATCTGGACGCCGCCGCCGCTGCCTTTCGCGCGCGGCACGGGTTCCGGCTGCGGATTGCCACCAAGTATCACCGGCTGGTGCGCGATTTCCTGCGCCATGCCGGGGTGGCTGATTACGCGCTGGTGGATAGCCAGGGCGCGACCGAGGGCACGGTGAAATTCGAGACCGCCGAGGCCGTGGCCGACATCACCTCGACCGGCGAGACGCTGCGGGCCAATCACCTCAAGCTGTTGCAGGACGGGTTGATCCTGCGCTCGCAGGCCACGCTCTTCCGCAGCCGCGCCGCCGAGATGAACGAGGCGGATCGTGCCACGCTCGCGCAACTGTGCCAGATGATCGGGGTGGATTGATCCGCCCTAGCGGTCGCGCGGGTCGAAAGCCTCGGGCCGCGTCCGCCCCTCGCGCAGCTTGAGCGCCAGACCCAGCGCCACGCCCACCCCGATGGCCACGGTCAGATCGACCAGCACGGTCAGCGCCATGGTCAGCAGCAAGAGCACGCGATCCGATGGTCGCTCGCGCATCCAGGCGCCCCATTTATGCGGCTCGGCCATGTTCCAGGCGGTCAGGATCAGAAGCCCCGCCATGGCAGGCATCGCCAGCAGCCCCGTCGGCCCCGCCGCCAGCATCATCATGGCCAGGATGGCCACGGCATGGATCATGCCGGCCACGGGGGTCTGGCCACCTGCGCGCACATTCGTTGCCGTGCGGGCAATCGCGCCGGTCGCGGGCAAGCCGCCAAAGGCGGCTGAGGCCAGGTTGGCCGCGCCCTGCGCCACCACCTCGGCATTGGGTTTGTGCCGCGCCCCGGTCATGCGGTCGGCGACCACGGCAGAGAGCAGCGATTCGATCCCAGCCAGAAAGGCGATGACCAGCGCCGAAGGCAGCACCTCGATCATGCGCGCCAGCGTGATCTGGGGCAGGGCGGGCATCGGCAGGGTGTTGGGCAACGCGCCAAAGCGCGCCGCGATCGTCTCGACGGGCAGGGAGAGCAGCACAGCCCCCCCCGAGGTCAGCGCCAGCGCCACGATCAGGCCGGGCAGGCGTGGCGCGGCGCGGCGAAAGAGCACGATCAGCACCATCGTCGCCAGACCCACGCCAAAGGCCGCCATGCTGAACGTATCGCGCGCAGCCCAGAGGGCGGGGATCTTGTGCAGGAGTTCCGCCGGTTCGTTGACCACCGACAGCCCCATCAGATCCTTGAGCTGGCTTGACGCGATCAGCACCGCGATCCCGATGGTAAAGCCGTTCACCACTGCCTCCGGCACATGGGCGATCAGACTGCCGGCGCGCAACCACCCCGCCACCAGCAGGATCACCCCGGCCATGGCCGTAGCCAGCAACAAACCGTCATAGCCATGTTGCGCGATGACGCCCGCGACCACCACGATGAAGGCCCCCGTTGGCCCGCCGATCTGCACCGTGCTGCCACCAAGCGCCGAGATGATGAACCCCGCCACAATCGCCGTGATCAACCCCTGCGCCGGGGTCGCCCCCGAGGCGATGGCGATGGCCAGCGACAAGGGCAGGGCCACCATCGCCACGGTGATGCCTGCAAAGAGATCGGCCCGGAATGTCACAGCGGAATAGGTGGAAAGACTGGTCAACAATTGGGGGCGAAGCATGGCATCTGTCCTGAGAGGATGCATGCAGAATGCGTCCGCCCCTTGCGGCTTTCAAGCGGGATTTCAGGCGCTTGGATCAGGCGGATATGCCGCGTCGCAGCGTGGCTTCAGAGAAGGCCCAGATCCGCCAGCGCCGCGCTGAGGCTGTTGGGAAGCGCATCCTCATGCGCGCGCCCCTTGGGCAGGTCGGCAGGCGCGTCCTTGGCCGGCAGATAGCGCCAGCCCTGAAATGGCTTCTTGAGGGCCTGCGTCGTGCGGATCAGGTCAGGGTCCAGCACGATGGCGCAGCGGCGGATACCGTCGCTGCCTGTCACCTCGTCCAGCCGCAGGATACGCTGGCGGCATTGCAAGACGCCCTTGATGACCCAGTAGATCGACCCGCCATCGAGAATCTCGGCTTCGCGCTTGGGCCACATGCGGGTCACATGACGGGGCAGGCCGTCAGGCCCTTTGGCCCGTGCAGAGGCCTGCCACGCGGCCAGATCCTCGACCCCTTCGGTGCCGACAGACAGCTTGATCAGATGCAATGGTTCCGGCATGTGTGTTCCCCAGTGGTTGTGGAGCATAGCGGGACTGACCCCGAGATCAAGGGGATCAGGTGGCGGGTTTCCGCGCTCTCTGCCGTTGACCCCGGCCCCCCTCCGGCCTATCCTCTGCGTCCTGTTGCAGGACGCAACGCCTGTGCGGCGTCGCTCCTGATGCACCCCTTTCCGCTGATCCAAGGACGCCGCCATGACCCGTTTTGCCGCCCCCATTTCCGAACAGATATGGGACATGAAATACAGGTTCAAACAGGCGGATGGCGCGCCCATCGACCGCTCGGTCGAAGACACATGGCGCCGGATTGCGCGGTCTCTGGCGCAGGTCGAACAGGACAGCGCGGTCTGGGAAGACCGATTCTATGCGGCACTGGAGGATTTCAAATACCTTCCCGCAGGCCGCATTACCGCAGGGGCCGGCACCGGACGGCGCGTGACGCTGTTCAACTGCTTTGTCATGGGCACCATCCCCGACAGCATGGCAGGTATTTTCGACATGCTGAAAGAAGCCGCCCTGACCATGCAGCAGGGTGGCGGGATCGGCTATGACTTTTCGACCATCCGGCCGCGCGGCGCGGATGTGCTGGGCGTGGCGGCGGATGCGTCCGGGCCCTTGTCCTTCATGGATGTCTGGGATGCGATGTGCCGCACGATCATGTCGGCAGGTTCGCGTCGCGGGGCGATGATGGCCACGATGCGCTGCGATCATCCCGACATTGAAGCCTTCATCACCGCCAAATCCGATGCCGCGCGCTTGCGCATGTTCAACCTGTCGGTGCTGATCACCGATCCTTTCATGGAAGCTGTCAAAGCGGACGCGCCCTGGGATCTGCAATTCGATGGCAAGGTTTATCACACCGTGCAGGCGCGTGATCTGTGGAACAAGATCATGAAAAGCACCTATGATTTCGCCGAACCCGGCGTGATCTTCATCGACCGGATCAACGCGGCGAACAACCTGAACTATGTCGAAACCATCGCCGCCACCAACCCCTGCGGCGAGCAGCCCCTGCCGCCCTATGGCGCCTGTCTGCTGGGGTCGATCAACATGGCGCGGCTGGTGTCAGATCCTTTCGGCAAGACCGCCCGGCTTGACCCCAAGGCGCTGACGGATCTGGTCGCCGTGGCGGTGCGGATGATGGATAACGTCGTCGATGCCAGCCGCTTCCCGCTGGAGGCGCAGGCGCAGGAGGCGCAGGCGAAACGCCGCATCGGTCTGGGTGTGACGGGTCTGGCCGATGCTCTGCTGATGGTCGGCCTGCGCTATGGGTCCGAGGAGGCGGCGCGTCAGACCGAGGAATGGCTGCACGCGATCGCCCGCGCCGCCTATCTGGCGTCGGTCGATCTGGCCAAGGAAAAGGGCGCCTTCCCGCTGTTCGATGCGGATAAATTCCTGGCATCGGGCAATATGCAGGTGATGGATGACGACGTGCGCGAGGCGATCCGCACCCATGGCATCCGCAACGCCCTGCTCACCTCGATCGCGCCCACCGGCACGATCAGCCTCTATGCAGGCAACGTCTCTTCGGGGATCGAGCCGGTCTTTGCCTATGCCTACAAGCGCAAGGTGCTGCAAAAGGATGGCAGCCGGACCGAGGAAGAGGTGGTTGATTACGCCGTGCAGATGTGGCGCGAAAAGTTCGGCGATGCGCCCCTGCCGGATTACTTCGTCAACGCCCAGACGCTGGCCCCGCTGGATCATGTGCGGATGCAGGCGGCAGCGCAGAAATGGGTGGACAGTTCGATCTCGAAAACCATCAACTGCCCCGAGGACATCAGCTTTGACGCCTTCAAGGAGGTCTATATGGCCGCCTATGAATCCGGCTGCAAAGGCTGCACGACCTATCGCCCCAATGACGTGACCGGCAGCGTGCTGAGCGTGTCGGAAACCACCGACAAGACGCCAGAGGCCGATCAGGGCGCGGATGTGATCTATATGTCCGAACCCCTGGATCGCCCGCAGGCGCTGGAGGGCAATACCTACAAGCTGAAATGGCCCGATAGCGAACATGCCATCTATCTGACCGTGAACGACATCATCATCAACGGCCATCGCCGCCCGTTCGAAGTGTTCATCAACTCCAAGAACATGGAGCATTTCGCCTGGACCGTGGCACTGACGCGGATGATCTCGGCCGTGTTCCGGCGCGGGGGGGATGTGAGTTTCGTGGTCGAAGAGTTGAAAGCCGTATTCGATCCCCGCGGCGGTGCGTGGATGGGGGGCAAATATATCCCCTCGATCCTGGCGGCCATCGGCGGGGTGATCGAGCGTCACATGATCTCGATCGGGTTCATCGAGGGGGAAGGGCTGGGCCTGAAGACCGATCCGCAAGCCAATGTCGTGGGCCTGAACACACCGCGCGGAAAGGCTTGCCCGTCTTGCGGGCAATATGACATGCGGATGGTGGAGGGCTGCATGACCTGCGCCAGCTGTGGTCACTCCAAATGCGGGTAAAGCGCGGCGGGTGATGCGCGCCCCATCCCACGTCTGCATGACCTGAACCGCTGTCGCGCGTTGATCGGGCGGGGCGCGCTGGTGCCCCGTGCAGTCAGGTCAACATGACGAGAGGGTGCGCGATCCGGTGCGATTGGTGGAATCAGACGGAGCGGGAGGGGGCCATCGGGCGGTCGCCGCGCGATGCGGCGCGGCACAGGGCAAGCATCGCGAAAAGCGCGATGGCGAAGTAGAGGGTCACTGCGACAAGTCCTGCGCTCATTGTTTGCTGTCCTTCTTGCTTACCCGACGCTGTTCCGCGCCGCTTTGATCTGATCCTTTTCAACACGGGAATCGGGCCAAAAATGAGGCAAGCCGGCAGAAAATCCGGTATCTTTCGAGAACGCCTTCACGCGGGCGGAAACCTGTGACCACTCTGCGACACGCGGCATCGGCGCAGTTCGCACTATACAACCGTGTCGGGCTGTTGTTTGCATGGGCGTCATGAACATCATGTTGGTCGAGGACAATCACGATCTGGGTGAGGCCATCGAGCGTCGGCTGCGGGCGGCGGGACATCAGGTGCATTGGAATACGGACGGGCAGGGTGTTCTGGATCACGTCCTCCTGGATGATCTGGACGCGATCATCCTTGATCTGACCCTGCCAGAGGCGGATGGGTTGACCATTCTCAAGCAACTCAGGCGCAGCCGCCGCGATCTTCCGGTGCTGGTCATCACCGCCAAGGCCGAGATTGACGACAAGGTCAGCCTGCTGGATCAGGGGGCGGATGATTATCTGGTCAAGCCGTTTGACATGCGCGAGCTTGAGGCCCGTCTGCGCGCCCTGACGCGGCGGCCAGCGGGGCATGTGGCATCACGGCTGGAACTGGGTCTTCTGGAGCTGGAGCCTGCGGGCAAGGTGCTGTGGCAGGAGGGGCAGTTGGTCGATCTGGGCCTGCGCGAGTTTCGTCTGCTCGAGACCCTGATGGGCATGGCCGGGCGCGTGGTCACGCGCGAGCGGTTGATGTCGCGCTTGTTTGACCTTGAGGATGGCGGGTCCGAGAATGCGCTGGAACTGCTGGTCTCCAGGCTCAGGCGCAAGATCGCTGGTGCCGGGGTCGAGATCGTGACGGTGCGTGGCGTCGGCTATCTGGCGCGCGATGGCAGGGTAGACGGGAAGGGGCGCGATGCGCGGCGCTGAGCCGACGACGCTTTCCCTGCGCCGGCGCGTTCTGGTGCTGGCCGCTGTCATGCTTCTGGCGGCGGCGGCCCTGTTGATCGCCTTCATCCGCGACTATGCGTTTCAGGCGGCGGACCGGGCCTTTGACCGGCTTCTGTCTGCCTCGGCGCTGTCGATTGCAGGGGCTGTGCAGGTCGAGGATGGTGCGGTGGCGATAGAATTGCCCGTTGCGGCCTTTGCCATGGTGTCGGGGCAGGAACGGGTCTTTTATGCCGTGCTTGGCCCTGATGGCGCGCATGTCACGGGCTATCCAGATCTGGCGCAGGATGCGCCTTTGGCCGGTGCGGTTCTGCCGCAGTTTTCGGACACGACTCATAATGGCGAGCCTGTGCGCCTTGTGACCGTCGGGCGGCTGATTTCGACCGCCGAGGAGACGGGGTGGGTCACGGTGCGCGTGGCCGAAACGCGGGGTGCGCGCCTTGCGCTTGCGACCGAGATTCAGCGCAATGCCCTCGTGCCCGTGGCCGTGCTGACACTTCTGGCGCTGGGGATGGTCTGGGTCGTCATCGGGCGGGCCTTTGCGCCGCTGGCCACGATTGACCGCGCATTGCGGCAGCGCCGTCCTGACGATCTGTCCCCGCTGGATCTGCCCGTTCCGATCGAGGTGCAGCGCCTTGTCGAGGGGCTGAACGGGTTCATGGGCCGGCTGGGTGTGGCCATGGGCCGGATGGGCGAGCTGGTGGCCGAGGCGGCGCATCAGGTGCGCAATCCGCTGGCGGCCCTCAGGGCGCAATCCGAACTGGCCCTTACCGAACCGGATGAGGCAGGGCTGCGTGCGCGCGTGGTCCGGATCAACGCTTTGGCTGTGCAGGCCAGTCATCTTGTCTCGCAGCTGTTGATGGATGCCACGATCTCGCACCGGATGGATACGGCCGAGGTGCGGCCATTGTCCCTTGCCGTTCTGGTTGAGGAGGTGGTGGGGCGGTTCGATCCCGACTTTGCCCCAAGGGTGTCGGTGACGCTGACCCCCGGTGCGGAAACGGCCGTCGTCATGGGCGACAGGATCGCGCTGCGCGAGGCTTTGGCGAATCTGATCGGCAATGCGCTGGCCTATTCCGATGGCGCTGTCGAGATTGACCTGCGGCTGTCACAACCCGGCCGGATTGCCGTGTCCGTGCTGGATCGCGGTCCCGGTATCCCCGACATCGACAAGCCGCGCGTGATCCAGCGTTTCGTCCGGGGGGCTGCGGGCGAGGCCAAGGTCGGCTCGGGCCTGGGACTGGATATCGCGCATCGCGTCGCGCAGGCCCATGCTGGTCGTCTGACCCTGTCGGATCGGGAAGGTGGCGGCCTTTGCGTGGTGCTGGCCCTGCCAAGGCTGGCCGAGACCGGTGCTGATGAGGGGGACGAACCTGCGCCCCGCCGGGCGGGCCGTCTGGCGCTTGTGCTGGCGGCCCTGTGGATCATGCCCGCGCCTGCGGATGCGGACGAACCGCTTGTCTATCCCTCCCCCCAACAGGAAAGCCGAAGGCTGCATATCGCGGGCACCACCGACACGCAGCTTTTCGCGGATTTCATCACAGCTTTTCAGGCCCGTAACCCGACCGTGGCCGTCACCTATACCGAGACGGACAGTCTCGCGCTTTACGAGGGGTTTCTGGCGGATCAGCTTCCGGTGGCACCTGACCTGCTGATCAGTTCCGCGTCAGATCTTCAGCTCAAGCTGGCGAATGACGGTCATGCGCTGTCCCATGCCTCGGTCTGGCGCGACAACCTTCCGCCCTGGGCCAGTTGGCGCGATGAGGTGATCGGCTTCACCTATGAACCCATCGTCATCATCTACAACCCGACCCTGTTGCCGCCGGGCACCCAGCCGCGCAGCCATCTTGAGCTGGCCGAACTGCTGGAGCGCGATCCCGACCGTTTTCGTGGACGCATTGCCACTTATGACATCGCGCGCAGCGGTGTCGGCTATCTTCTGGCGGCGCAGGATCAACAGATTTCCTCGCAATTCTGGCGGCTGGCGGCGGCCTTTGGGCGGGTCGGTGCGTGGCTGAGCGATTCCAGCCCCGCGATCCTGGACCGTGTCGCGGCAGGAGAACTGGCCTTGGGGTATAATGTCCTTGGCTCTTATGCCTTTGCCCGGCAGGCCGAGGGGGTGCCCATCGGAATCATCGTGCCGGATGATTATGTGCTGGTCCTGACGCGCACGATGCTGATCCCGCGCAAGGCTGCCAATGCGGATCTGGCCAAGGCTTTCGTGGATTTCACCCTCTCGCCTGCGGGTCAGTCCGTGGCCGCCGGCCCTGCGGCGCTGGGGGCGGTGATGCCGCAGGCGCAGGGCTACTGGACGCAGGAGCGCATCTCGTCCATGGGGCGCGGGACGATCCAGCCCATTGCGCTGGGTCCGGTGCTGATGGTGGCGCTGGACCCGCAGCGCCGCAGCCGCTTTCTGGCGACCTGGCGCGAGATCGTCTCACCCGGCGCGCCCTGAGGCATCCGCCTCTGCCATGTCCGCCCCGTTGCGCATCGCAAGCCTCTGACAGGGTCATGACAGGACGATGACAGGAAAGGCCGCTATCCTTGCCTGATGCTGGACATGGGAGGTGTCCGGTTCCGGTGCAAGCAGGGAGGAGGCTTGGCGCAATGTGCTGCCCTTGGGCACAGGCCGCCCGTCTTGTCAGTCTGCGACAGGCCGAACCCCCATCCTTCCCGTCCAGTCACGGCCACAGGGCCGAACAGATCGTCACGGGAGGACATCATGAGAAAACTTGGTATCGCAGCATTCATTTCGGCCACGCTGCTGGCCCCCATGGCACTGGCGCAAATGTCAGAGCTGAAGATCATGGCCCCGGCTGGGCCCGGTGGCGGCTGGGACCAGACCGCGCGCACCATCCAGTCCACGCTGCAATCCGAAGGGCTTGTCGCGAATATTCAGGTCGAGAACGTGGCCGGCGCGGGGGGCACCATCGGGTTGCAGCAGTTCGTCAACCGCTCCAGCGGTGATGCGACGGCAACCATCGTGGGCGGCTATGTCATGGTGGGGGCGATCATCGCCAATGCCTCGCCTGTCAGTCTGGCCGACATCACGCCGCTGGCCCGTCTGACCGGCGAATATGTGGTGGTCGTGGCCAATGCGGACAGCCCGATCAACACGGCCGAGGATCTGGCCGCTGCGCTGCGCGCCGATGTGGGCGCGGTCACCTGGGCCGGTGGGTCTGCCGGTGGTGTGGATCATATCGCGGCAGGCCAGTTCGCCAAGGCGGCAGGCGTGGCCCCCGAGGAGATCAACTACATTCCCTATGCCGGTGGCGGCGAGGCTCTGGCCGCGATCCTTGGCGGTCAGGTCAGCGTCGGCGTGTCGGGCTTCTCGGAGTTTTCCGCCCAGATCGAGGCCGGCGCCCTGAAGGTCATCGGCATCACCGCGCCCGAGCGTCAGGACTATCTGGATGCGCCGACCTTTGCCGAACAGGGCTTCGATGTCGAGGTGCAGAACTGGCGCATGATCGCAGGTGCCCCTGGAATCACCGATGAGCAGAAGGCCACGCTTCTGGGCACGATCGAAACCATGGCCGCCTCTGACGCATGGGCCGAGGCGCTGGCGACAAAAGGCTGGGTCAACACTTTCCTCGCCGGGGATGAATTCGCCGCCTATCTGGAACAGGAAATTGCCGCCACCGGCGCGATCCTGAAAGACCTCGGGATCGCAGAGTGATGCCCGCCGACAAGGATCTGACAGCCGGGGAAACCCGGCTGTCCGCCGATCAGACCGCACCCGAGGTGCGCCTGCATGGCGAGGATGAGGTGGGTCAGGGCAGCGGCCTGCGGGATCTGGCAGGGCTGGGCATCGCGGCGGGTCTCTTCGCGCTGGCCTTTGTGATCTACAGCGATGCCGCCAGCTATCCGGTGCGCCGCTCCTATGCGCAGTTCGGGCCCGAGATCTTCCCCTATCTGATCGCGCTGGGCATTGTCGTTCTGGCAGGCATCACCACGGTCATCGCATGGCGCGGCGGCTTCGAGGCGCGGGCGCGGCTGAACTACGGTGGCCTTTTCTGGATCGTCGCGGCCATCGTGGTCGAGATCATCATGCTTTTCGCAGGCTCCGGTTTCATCGCCGCCTCGACCGTTCTTTTCGCCTTCTCCGCCCGCGCCTTTGGTCAGACCACCCATCTGCTGAACTTTGCCATCGGCGCGACCATGTCCACCCTGCTGTTTCTGCTGTTCCGCTACGGTCTGGGTCTGGCCCTGCCAAGCGGCCCGCTTGAACGCGGCATCGACCTTCTGCTGAGGTAGGACATCATGGATACATTCTTTCTTCTGTTCGAAGGGCTTGCCACAGCGGCTCAACCGATGAACCTGATGTTCGCCCTGCTGGGCGTGATGCTGGGCACAGCCGTAGGTGTGATGCCGGGGATCGGGCCGGCCCTGACGGTCGCGCTGTTGCTGCCGGTCAGCCTGTCCTTTGGCGCAACCGGCTCGATGATCATGTTCGCGGGAATCTACTACGGCGGCATGTATGGCGGCGCGATCTCGTCGATCCTGCTCAACACGCCCGGCGAGACAGCCTCGATCATGACCGCAGTGGAAGGCAACCGCATGGCCAAGCGCGGGGCCGGTGGCAAGGCGCTGGGGGCGGCGGCCATCGGCTCTTTCTTTGGCGGCACCTTCGCCACGCTGGGTCTGGCCCTTGTCGCGCCCTTCATGGTGTCCGTGGCACTTTCCTTTGGCACGGCGGAATATTTCGCGCTCATGATGCTGTCCTTCATGACGGTCTCCGCAGCCTTTGGCGGCTCGATGACGCGCGGCCTGACGGCGTTGTTCATCGGCCTGACCATCGGTCTGGTCGGCACCGACAAGCTGACAGGGCAGGTGCGCCTGGCCTTTGGTGTGCCGGAGATGAGCGACAACATCTCGATCGCCATCGTCGCCGTCGGCCTTTTCGCGATTGGCGAGACGATGTTCCTGGCCTCGCAACACATCAATCACAAGACCAAGGCAGAGGCGGTGAAAGGCTCCGTCTGGCTGAACTGGAGCGATCTGAAGCGCTGCATCCGCCCCTATATCCGGGGCACCGGACTGGGTTTTCTGTTCGGCCCCCTGCCCACGGGCGGGGCGGAAATTCCCACATTCCTGTCCTACACCACCGAAAAGCGGCTGGCGCAGGGCGAAGGGCGGCGGGATTTTGACGAAGGTCGCGGTGCCATCGAAGGCGTGGCCGGGCCCGAGGCTGCGAATAACGCCTCTGCCGCAGGCACGCTCATCCCGCTGCTGACGCTGGGTCTGCCGACCTCGGCCACGGCGGCGATGATGCTGGCAGGGTTCCAGCAATACGGGCTGCAACCGGGGCCGCTGTTGTTCACCAACAATGCCGAACTGGTCTGGGGTCTGGTAGGCAGCCTCTTCATCGCGAACCTGATGCTGGTCGTGCTGAACGTGCCCTTCATCGGGATCTGGGTGAAGCTGCTGACGATCCCGCGCCCCTGGCTTTATGCGGGCATCCTGACCTTTGCCACATTGGGCATCGTCGGGGCACAGGGCTCTGCCTTTGCGCTGATCCTGCTGCTGGGCTTCGGTCTGATCGGCTTTCTGATGCGGCGTTTCAACTATCCTTTGGCACCGGCGCTTGTCGGCGCGATCCTTGGACCGCTGGCCGAAGAGCAGTTGCGCCGGGGTCTGATGATCAATCGCGGCGACTGGAGCTTTCTGGTCACGTCGAACATTGCGCTGACCATCTATGCCATTGCCATTCTGGCCGTTTTCGGACCGCGCATCTGGGCCTTTCTGCGCAGCCGTGGCACCGGGCGCAGCAGCCGCGCCTGATCCATGAAAAGCAGCGGGCAGGGGATGACCCTTGCCCGCTTGCCCGTCTCAGGTGATGGCTTCCAGCCGTTCCTTGGACAGATCGCCCGGCACGATGGTGATCGGCACCGACAATGTGCCCGCGCTGCGCGTCAGCTGCGTGACCAGCGGGCCGGGGCCGCCCTTGTCCGTGCCCGCACCCAGCACCAGAACGCCGATGTCATTGTCTTCGCTGATCTGGGCCAGAATCTCGGTCACAGGCTCGCCTTCGCGGATCACCAGTTCCGGGTCCACGCCCTGCTTGTCGCGCATCCATTTGGCGAAGACCTCGAAATGGGCATGGATGCGCTCTCGCGCTTCTTCGCGCATGATGTCGCCCACGCCGATCCAGTGGTTGAACTCCTCGGGCGGGATCACCGACAGGATCTCGACCCCGCCACCCGTGTGCGCGGCGCGCATGGCGGCAAAGCGCATCGCGTTCAGACATTCGCGGCTGTCATCCAGCACGACCAGAAACTTGCGCATTCTTCATTCTCCCTTGGCCATGATCATGGCCCATGGCGCGGGGTCGCGCAACTGTCGCCGCACCCCGCTGCCCCTGCGTTTCTTCTTGCTTCAAATATCCCCGCGCGGCGCGCAGACAAGATCGCAGCCGGTGCCGCCCCCCGGTTTATCCGGCCGTGGCCGCCCACTCCCAGTAAAGCTGCCTTGCGCGTTGCGTGATCGGGCCGACCGCATAGGCGGTGTCGTCAAAGGCTGTGACGGGCGTGACCTTGCTCATGTTGCCCGACAGGAACACCTCATCCGCCGCGTGGAAATCCTCGAAGCTCAGCACGGCCTCGCGCACGTCGATCCCGTCCGCGCGCAGATTGGCCATGTGGCGCGCGCGGGTGATCCCGGCCAGAAACGTGCCATTGGCGATGGGCGTGAAGACCACGCCATCCTTGACCATGAAGACATTGGCCGTCGCGGTTTCGGCCACATTGCCCATGGCGTCGGCCACCAGCGCATTGCCGAAACCCTTGGCGCGTGCCTCGGCCAGCATCCTGGCATTGTTGGGATAAAGGCAACCGGCCTTGGCATTGACCACCGCAGTTTCCAGCACCGGGCGGCGGAAGCGTGTGCGCGTCAGGCTGGTCGTGGCCCCCTCGGGCGGCATCGGGATCGCCTCAAGGCAGATCGCGAAACCTGTCCGGTCGGGCGAGGGGATGATGGCCGTCGGATCGCCGTCGATCCCCCAATACATCGGCCGGATATAGACCGCCGCCTCTCTGGGATAGGCGCCCAATCCCTCGCGCACGATCCCCACCATCTCCTGTGTGGGCACGGTGGGCGTGATCATCAATGCCTCGGCCGAACGGTTGACGCGGGCGCAATGCGCCTCGAGATCAGGGGCCATGCCATTGACATAGCGCGCCCCGTCGAAAACCGTGCTGCCCAGCCAGGCGCCGTGATCGGCCGCGCGCATGATGGGCAGGTCGCCATCGTGCCATTGGCCATTGAAATAGGTGCGGATATGGGTGCCGGTTGCCATGGTCTGTCCTCTTGCCGTGATCGGCAGAGTTTACCAGCCCGCTCCGGGGCGTAAAGCGCGGATCGTCGTGCGACAGATCAGAAGAGCGGCTCCTCATAGACACGCGCCCCGTCGATCATAAGCCCCTTGATCGCAGCTCCGCCCCTGTCGTCAAGCGCGAGGATCACACCCATGCGGTCCGCCCGGTCCAGTGCCTCAAGCTCCAGCGCGCGGTCCTGCGGCGCGAAATAGCGGTCGATGGGAAAGCGCAGGAACACCTGCGCGTCATAGCCATAGTCATAGCTGCCCCTTATCGCAGGCGTGCCATCCTGCGGCGGTGTGGACATCACCGACACAGGTTGCCAGTAGTTTTCGGGACCGGGGCGCAGGGTGACATAGACGGTCATGCCCGCCTCCAGCCCGGCCTCGACGTTCACGGTGGATGTGTCGATCGTGGTGATCGCCAGATTGAGGATCGTGTAATGCCCCCGGAACAGGTCGCGCGGGTCGATCGCGCCGGTCTCCAGCACCACCTCGGTGCCGTTGCGCAGCAAGGCGGCGCGGTCCGTGACCATCTTGCCCAAAGCGGCCGTGTGCAGCAGGGCCGTGGCCAGAATTCCGGCAATCATCCCCCGGCGGGTCATACTGGCCTTCATGATCCTTGCCCCCGTTTCGGGTCCAGCCGGGTTGCCACCCAGGCTCCGCCCAGCAGGATGGCGCCTGCACCCAGATAGAACCCGCTGGTTCCGATCAACGTGCCCACGGTCACGCCGTAGACCATCAGCAGGGCCAGCACGAAACCACCCATCCCGATCACACGCAGACTGCGCTGGTCCAGCCGCCAGCCCATCCGCGTGATCCAGATGAACACCGCCAGCAGCAAGGCCTCGGGCAGCAGCGGCAGCGGCCAGAACAGATGGACGCCAAGGATCAGGCCCCCCGCCGCCAGCGTGACCCACAGATCATAGGACAGCGCCCATTGCCGCATCTGCCCCAGCAGCGCAAAGCCCAGCATCGGCAAGAGCAGCAGCGCAGGCAGGCTCCAGCTTTGCGGGTCTGTCGCCGCCTCCTGAGGGCCGCGCAAATAAGCCTCGCTGAGGCTGAGCGTCAGGTAGAAGATCGTCACCGCCAACATCAGCACCGCATAGGTCAGCGCGGCCCCCTCGAACCCGCGCAGCAGGCGCGGACCCGAGAGCGAGGCCAGCATCCCCGATATTGCCGTCAATGCCAGCATCGCCAGGATCAGCGCCGCCAGATAGGGCAGGGCAACGCTTGCCACGGCGCTGAGCAGCCAGAAGCACAGCGCCAGCACGCTCATATGCGCGGCCGCACGGCTGCGCAGCCACAGGGCCAGCCCGGCCCCCAGCATCCACCACGCCAGATAGGGCAGGTTCAGGTCGCTCTCGCGACCAAAGCTGTCGATCTGCATCCCATGCCAGAGCACGAACAGAAGGATTGCCAGAACCAAGGCCATCGTGCCGCGGGTCAGTGCCACCGCCACCATGGCCCCCAGCGCCCACAACCAGACCGCATCCGCAGCATTGCCCTGAATGTGATAGATCTGGCTGACCAGCATGATGCCGGCCCCGAACAGTCCGCAGGCCAGCATCAGCAAGGCCTGATGCCACCAGTGCAGCCCACGCACCCCCGCCCAGAGGGCCGCCCCCCAGGC
>JAMWZG010000439.1 GCA_024304855.1 Paracoccaceae bacterium | reverse complement strand
CATGGCCGGGGATCACATAGGTCGGGTTCAACGGCTCCAGCCCCGTCTCCCATGTCTCGATCCAGCAGGAGGTGCAGGTATCGGCAAAGATCGGCGGCATCCGCTCGTGAAAGGCGATGTCACCGGCAATCATGATGTTCCACTGGGGAATCCAGACCTGCGTATCCCCGGGGCCATGCGCGGGGCCCAGATGCAGCACCTCGAAGGCGACATCGCCCATGGTGAAGTCATGACGATCCTCGAACGACAGGTTCGGCACGGCCACGCGCGTGCCCTCGGCCCGGTCCTTGTTATAGCCCTGCATCCCGGCCAGGATCGCGCCGCCATGCGCCTCGACCTCGGCGATGGCATCGACATGGGCCAGAATATCCACCCCCAGATCCGCCCAATAGGAATTGCCCAGCATGGCATGGCCCTGCCCGTTCTCGTTGATCACCAGCTTCACGGGCTGATCGGTCACGGCGCGGATCTCGTCATGCAGCGCCGCCGCCAGCCGCGCGGACGCCCCGCCATTGACCACGACCACGCCATCGCCCGTCACGACAAAGGACAGGTTGTTGTTATGGCCCGCGTTCTCATAGGTCGGCGGCGCGGTGGCGCCAATGGCCGACCAGACATGCGGGATCACCTCGACCGGCTTGTCGTAAAGCTCGGACTGCGGGTATTTATCCGCAATATCCTCGCTCGCCATGGCTTGCGCCGCCACAAGCGCCAGCACCGCGCTCCACATCATGCTCTGTCTCATCGGGTCTCCCCTCCCTCACATCAAACTCGGATCACATTCACAGAGGCGAATGTCTTTGTAAAGTGACCTTGCGGCGCGTCACCGCCCGCCCCTTGCCAAGCACGGCGCGGCCAGTAGTCTGACCCGCAACAAGGGAGGACAGCATGATCCACACAGGCAAACACGCATTGGTCACAGGCGGCGGCACCGGCATCGGCCTTGCCATCGCACAGGCATTGGCCGCCGAGGGCGCGCAGGTCACGATCACCGGCCGCCGCGCCGATGTGCTGGAGGCGGCGGCAAAGACCACCCCCGGCCTGCACCCGCTGGTCATGGATGTGATGGAGGAGGCGCAGATCGTGGACGGCATCACGGCCGCCGTCGCCGCGCGCGGCCCGATCCAGATCCTGGTCGCCAATGCCGGGATTGCCGAGGGCAAGAGCCTGCAAAAGACCGACCTCGACTTCTGGCACCGCATCATGCGCACCAATCTGGACGGTGCCTTCCTGACCATCCGCGAGGCGATGCGCGGGATGCTGGGCACCGACTGGGGCCGGGTGATCGTCGTATCCTCGCTGGCGGGGCTGCGTGGCCTCAAAGGGGCGGGCGCCTATTCCGCGTCCAAACACGGGGTCATCGGCCTTGTGCGCTCCTATTCCGAGGAACATATGGGCGGGCCGATCACCTTCAACGCCCTCTGCCCCGGCTATGTCGAAACCGACATCGTGGCGCTGCAATCGGAATCGATCGCCAAACGCACCGGCATGACGCCCGAACAGGCCCGGCAGGCCATGGCCGACAGCAACCGCCACCGCCGCCTGATCGCGGTCGAGGAAGTGGCGACGGCGGCGATGTGGCTCTGCCATCCGCTGTCCGGCTCGATCAATGCGCAATGTATCGAAATGGCCGGCGGTCAGGTGCGCTGATCCGCGCCGCGCGATGGATTTTCAGTGGACAAACCGGGACACAGCGCCTATCCCCAAAAGATACTTTAAGCCTAAAATAGTTTGAGGCCGCCCATGACCGACTTCGCCGCGACCAAGGCCATGTTCCACCTGCCCGAGGGGATGATCTATCTGGACGGCAACTCGCTGGGCCCGCTGCCGCGCACAGCCGCAGACCAGGTGTCCCGCGTGATCTCGGATGAATGGGGCGAGATGCTGATCACCGGCTGGAACAAGGCCGGATGGATGGAGCAGCCCACCCGCGTGGGCGACCGGATCGCGCGGCTGATCGGGGCGGAACCGGGCCATGTGGTGATGGGCGACACGCTCTCGATCAAGGTCTATCAGGCGCTGGCCTCGGCGCTGGACATGCGGCCC
>JAMWZG010000438.1 GCA_024304855.1 Paracoccaceae bacterium | reverse complement strand
CTCACACCCCTCATCCCGATCACCTTGGAAACATGGGCGGCCAGGGGCGCATCCTGCTCTTTGGAATAGCCATGAAGATCATGCCGTTACGGAAACCTGTTCCGGGACTGCGTCAAATCCCTGACCCGCGTCCCGGCGCAAAGGTTTGCGGTAACATCCCGGAAAAATAGTCTACCTGAAAATGAACACTC
The DNA here is from genome assembly GCA_024304855.1 of Paracoccaceae bacterium. Classification (GTDB taxonomy): domain Bacteria; phylum Pseudomonadota; class Alphaproteobacteria; order Rhodobacterales; family Rhodobacteraceae; genus Seohaeicola. The sequence goes on along the minus strand of JAMWZG010000438.1, from coordinate 1,857 downwards.
ACTGTTTCTCAGAATGGCACAATCCTTAAATCTCTTTGGAATCATCGCGTTGCCCGCGCCCTAATCCTTTGTCCAACTTCCGAATCCTGCGCGGCGATGGGACTCTGTCACTGTCGCCCAAGTGACCGGGCGGACATTGCAAACAGCACATTTCAACCGGCCGGTTCGGCCCGCACCCTTTATGCGACCACCGGCCCGCAGCGGCCAGCGCCCGGATCATCCGATCCGGACGACGGGTCTCTGCACCCAGACGGAGGAGGACCGCAGACACGACCGCACCAGACGGGCCGATCTGTTGGTATGGCAGTACTGACGCACCAGCCCGGCACGAGACACGTTCTGAAACTCAACCCAGCCCGGCAGTTGTCACTTTTGAGATGATTGGTGGCCAGACGGGCGAACTGGAGGACCACAACCATGGTCAAGAGAAACAGCAGCACCACCAACAACAACTTCATGATCGACGACATCAATATTGATGAGATCGACGCAACCTTTGACACCGAGATCACCATCGAGTCCGCCGATGTCGAGCTTGACGCCCAGGCGCAAGAGCAGAGCACGGATGTCGATACCGATGTCGATCAGGGACAAGGCCAGGATCAGGACCAAGGACAGGGTCAGGATCAGGGCCAAGGGCAGGACCAAGGTCAGGGCCAGGGTCAGGACCAGGGCCAGAGCACCGAACAGGGTCAGATTCAGGGCCAGGCCGTCGATAACGAGAACGGCAACAACGACAACTCGAACGCCAATGAGGTGAATATCGACTTCGGCGGCGGCGAGTGGATTCCCCGCGACGACGATTTCGTGGACATCGACATGAGCGGCAATGCCTCGATCGACGATGTCTTCGCTGTCTCGGGCGATCTGGAATATGACCCCGGCAACGATGTGGACCTGAGCGATGTTCTCAACGATGTCTCCTTCGGGGCCGGCAATTCCAACGCCTTCGCCATCGGCCAGTCCAACAACCTGACCGACAACGACAGGCTGGACAGCCCCACGGTCGCCAACAATGCCGATTTCAACCAGAACGGCGATGCCACGGGCGGTCGCGCCTCGGCGGAAGAGGGGATCGGCGTCTCCTCTGACGGGGCCGCAGGTGGCGGCGATGCCGATGCCGATGGCGGCGACGCCATGGGTGGCACGGCTCTCGGCGGCATTGCCGCAAGCGGCACCGATGGCGACAGCGACGGTGGCGATGCGGATGCCGACAGCGGCGACGCGGGCGATGCCAATACCATCGGCGGCTCCGCGCTTGGTCTGGCCGCAGGCGAGGCCGGCACGAACAGCGACAGCAGCGGCGGTGCCGGTGGCAGCGCGATTGCAGCCTCTGGTGCGGACAATGATGGCGACAGCGATCAGGACGGCGATGCCGATGGCGGCGACAGCGGCGATGCCGGTGCGCTGGGTCTGGGTCTGGGTGTCGGCCTGTCCGGCGCAGATTCCGACGCCTCGGATGCTGATGCCGGTGGTGCCAGCGCCGATGGCGGCGGGCTTGGCCTTGGCCTGTCCGGCGCAGGTGCGCTGGCAGGCGGCGGCACAGGCGGCGGATCGGGCGCCGGTGCGGATGCCGATGCCGATGCGGATGCCGATACGGACGCGGATGCCGATGGCGGCAATGGCGGCGGATCGGGCGCCCTGGGTCTGGGCGCAGGTCTGGGCGCTGCGGAATCCGATGCGGACAGCCAGTCCACCGGCGGTCCGGCCGGCGCATTGGCCGGCACGCTGGGCGGCGGGCTTCTCTCTGCCGCGCTGGCCAATGCCGAAGGCGGTGACGCAGGCAGCGGCGCCACATCCGGCAACGCCTCCGGCACAGGCACCGGCTCGGGCAGCGGCAGCTCCAACGGCGGCGCA
>JAMWZG010000437.1 GCA_024304855.1 Paracoccaceae bacterium | reverse complement strand
CCAAGGCCGAGGCCAAGGGCGGCCAGGTACATGCCTTGGCGACCCTGCCGGAAAAGGTGGCGGGTTTGCAGGCGCTCGGCCGCGCACGCGGGGTGCCGGTGCTGGGCGTCGCCGTGGCGGGTGTGCCCACGCCCACACAATCGCCGCGCATTCAGGCGCAGCACGGCACCGGATCGGTGGCCGAGGCGGCAGCGCTGGCAGCGGCAGGGCCGGGGGCAAGGATCACAGTGGCGCGGATCACCGCGCCGGATGGCATGGCCACCTGCGCCATCGCCGAAAGCAAAGGACAAGACGCATGACGGTTCACTTCATCGGCGCAGGGCCGGGCGCGCCCGATCTGATCACCTTGCGCGGCCGCGATCTGATCGCCGCCTGCCCGGTCTGCCTTTATGCGGGCAGCCTTGTGCCCGCCGCATTGCTCGCACATTGCCCACCCGGCGCGCGCATCGTGAACACTGCGCCCCTCTCGCTGGACGAGATCATGGCCGAGATCGGCACCGCCCATGCGATGGGCAAGGATGTGGCGCGGCTGCATTCCGGCGATCTGTCGGTCTGGTCGGCGATGGGCGAACAGCTGCGCCGCCTGCGCGCGCTGAACATCCCATTTGACGTGACGCCCGGCGTGCCGTCCTTTGCGGCGGCGGCGGCGGTGCTTCAATCGGAACTCACGCTGCCGGGGCTTGCGCAATCGGTCGTGCTTACCCGCACCTCGGGCCGCGCCTCGGCCATGCCCGAAGGCGAGACGCTGGAGAACTTTGCCCGCACCGGGGCCACGCTGGCCATCCATCTTTCGGTGCATGTGCTGGCCGACGTGGTGGCGCGGCTGCTGCCGTTCTACGGCCCCGACTGCCCGGTCGCCGTGGTTTTCCGCGCAAGCTGGCCCGATCAACAGGTGGTGCGCGCCACGCTTTCCACCCTCGACCCCGCCATCGGTGTCGGCGAGCGCACGGCGCTGATCCTTGTCGGTCAGGCCCTTGGCGTGTCCGAGTTCGACGAAAGCCGCCTTTATGCCGGGGATTATGACCGCCGTTACCGCCCCGTGGGCACCGACCCGAGGTTTCCCGAATGATGCCCCCGGGCCTTCTGATTTCGGCCGCCGCCTCGGGCAGTGGCAAGACAACGCTGACGCTGGGACTGATCGCAGCCTTCCGGGCGCAAGGCGTGGTGGTGCAGCCGTTCAAATGCGGGCCCGATTACATCGACCCCGCCTTTCACGGCGCGGCCGCCGGGCGAGCTTCGTTCAACCTTGACAGCTGGGCGATGGGGGCCGACCGGATCGCGGTGCTGACACAAGGCGCGCAGGGCGCCGATCTGGTGATTGGTGAAGGCGCCATGGGTCTGTTCGATGGGGTGGCGCGGCCCGGGGAAACCGGCACCGGGGCCAGTGCCGACATTGCCGCGCTGACAGGTTGGCCGGTGATCGCGGTGATCGATTGCAGCGGGCAGGCGCAAACAGCGGCGGCGGTGGCCATGGGTCTGGCGCGCTATCGCCCAGATGTCACGCTGGCCGGGGTGATCCTGAACAAGATCGCCTCTCCCCGGCACGAGGCGCTGGTGCGCGCGGGCTTTGCCAGTGCAGGCATCCCGGTGCTGGGGGCCCTGCCGCGCCAAACCAGCATTTCCTTGCCCGAGCGGCATCTGGGCTTGGTGCAGGCCGAGGAAATGCCGCGCCTGACCGAGATGCTGGCCGAGCTGGGCCGCTTTGTGGCCGCGCATTGCGATCTTGCCGCGCTGCGCGCCTTGGCGGGGGGCGGCCTGACCGTCGCTGCAAGCACGCGCGTGCCGCCGCCCGGAGAGCGGATCGCTCTCGCGCGGGATGCCGCCTTTTCTTTCATCTACCCGCATCTTCTGGCCGATTGGCGCGCGGCGGGGGCCACCATCCTGCCCTTCTCTCCCTTGCAGGACGAAGCACCGGACCCGACCGCCACCGTCTGCTGGCTGCCTGGCGGCTATCCCGAATTGCACGCAGGCGCGCTTGCTGCTGCCACGCGGTTCCGCGCGGGCCTCACCGCCTTTGCGCGCAGCGCGGCAAGATCGCAATGCGCGGCC
>JAMWZG010000436.1 GCA_024304855.1 Paracoccaceae bacterium | reverse complement strand
TTCTTATCGCAACTACCGCGCTGGTCGCCACCGCTGGTGTTGCTGTCGCAGACGTCAAAGTCTCCGGCTACGCACGTTTTGGTGCAGTTTACAACGACGGCGCCGCAGCTGGCGTTGATGAAGTAAACACTGCAAGCCGTCTGCGTCTGCAGTTCGACGCCACCACCGAGACCGATGGCGGCCTGACCCTGGGTGTGCGTCAGCGCTTCCAGGCAGAAGAGAACGCAGCCAACGGCGGCGGCAACCAGGCACGCTTCTTCGCGTCTGCCGGTGGCCTGACCATCGCCATGGGCAACATCCTGGGTGTGATCGAATCCGCACCGAACCTGTACCTGCCGACCAAATCGGCTGGCATGGGTCTGGAAGGCAACGGCTTCCGTTCGCTGGCCACCAACACCATCTCCAACGGCGGCAACTTCGCCTGGACTGCTTACCAGTCGGCTGGCACTGCTCAGGACACCGATGGCGTTGAAGTGATCTACAGCATGAACGGCATCGGCCTGCATGCGCACAGCACCGACAACACCTATGGTATCGGCGCCAACTACAAGTTCGCTGACTACACCATCGCAGTCGCTTACGAAGAGTTCGACAACGCAACCAGCGACTCGATCCTGTTCGCTTCGTTCGGCGGCAAGTTCGGCGCATTCGACGGCGCGATCTCCTTCGCTGAGACCGATCTGGGTGGCGTGACCGCAGAGAAGATCTCGCTGCGCGGTGGTTACACTGTGAACGACGCTCTGTATGTCTATGGCTTCGTTGCTGACGAGAACAACTCGATCGACGAAACCTTCGGTCTGGGCGCATCCTACGCTCTGGGCGGCGGCGCTTCGGTTGAAGGCGGCTGGACCCAGAACGAAGCGGGCGACAACATCGTCTCCGCTGGTATCTTCTTCTCGTTCTGATCCAGAACAAGACGTTGAACACGGAAGGGCAGGTCTTCGGACCTGCCCTTTTCTTTTGTGCGGGGATGGTGTTTTCATGCCGGCAGACGCATCTGCCGGGGGAACCATCATGTCGCTGTCCGAGATCAAGGCGCGTGTCGCCAAAGCCTGCCTTGACGCCGGGCGCGCGGCTGAGAGTGTGACGCTGATCGCCGTGTCCAAGGTGCAGCCGAACGAACGGGTGGGGGCCGTGCTGGACGAGGGGCACCGGATTTTCGGTGAGAATCGGGTGCAGGAGGCTGCGGGGAAATGGCCCGCCTTCCGCGAGCGCTATGACGGGATCGAGTTGCATCTGCTCGGGCCGTTGCAGACCAATAAGGCGCGGCAGGCGATGGACCTGTTTCAGGTGATCCATTCCGTTGACCGCTCACGCGTGGCCCAGGCCATCGCGCGGCTGGCGCAGGAGATGGGGCATTGCCCCGAGATTTTCCTCCAGATCAACACGGGCGAGGAGCCGCAGAAGGCGGGGGTGATGCCAGCCGAGGCCGATGCTTTCGTGGCCGAGGCGCGGGCGCTGGACCTGCCGCTGCGCGGGCTGATGTGCATCCCGCCGGTCGAGGAAGAGCCGTCGCTGCATTTCGCCCTGCTGGCCAAGATTGCCACGCGCAACGGGTTGTCCGGCCTGTCGATGGGGATGAGCGGCGATTTTGAGAGCGCGATTGCGCTGGGGGCCACGCATATCCGCGTGGGATCGGCGATTTTCGGAGAGCGCGCCTACGGGTGAACCGTTGGTTTCTGGATATTTAGAGCAAAGAGAAGCAGGGTTCAGGCCACGATCAGGCGGCAGCCATGGCGCAGGCGGCGTGCGATCCAGAGCAGGTGATCGCGGCGCAGGGCCACGCAGCCCTCGGTCGGATAGCCGGCGCGGCGGCGCTGGTGGATGAAGATGGCCGAGCCATGGCCGCGCACCGCGCGGGGCCAGTTCCAGTCGGTGATCAGGATCAGATCGTAAAGCGGATCGGCGCGGCGCAGGTTCTCGTGGCTGTGCGGGTAGGGGGCGCGGACCAAGAGGTTGTAATCCTCGTGCCGGGGATCGTCCGACCACAGGTCGCCGGGGCGGATCGGCAGCGCCCAGTCGGCGGGGCGGGCCATGCGGTCGGGGCGG
>JAMWZG010000435.1 GCA_024304855.1 Paracoccaceae bacterium | reverse complement strand
TTTCGCGCGATCCCGAAGTGCGCACCGTGATGGCTGCGTTCGACGGTCACTGGGACGAAGCCCCCGCCGTGACCGAGATCATCTATACCCCGATCGCCGAAGCCGCGACCCGCGTTGCGGCGCTGCTGTCGGGCGAGGTGGATGTGGTGCAGGACGTGCCGGTGCAGGACATCGCACGCCTGGAGCAGACCGATGGCATCAAGATCGCCACAGGCCCGGAGAACCGCAACATCTTCTTCGCCTATGACATGGCGTCGGACAAGCTGCGCTCGGCCAATGTGGACGACAACCCCTTCAAGAAGCCCGAAGTGCGCGAAGCGATGGCGCTGGTTCTGGACCGTGACGCGATCCAGCAGGTCGTGATGCGCGGCCAGTCGCAGCCCTCTGCCGCGCCGCTGCCGCCTTTCGTGAACGGCTGGACCGAGGAAATGAACGCCTACGGTGCCCCGGATTACGAACGCGCCGCCGCTCTGGTGGCCGAAGCCGGCTATCCCGATGGTTTCTCGGTCGATCTGCATTGCCCGAACGACCGCTACTTGAACGATGAGGCGATCTGTCAGGCGCTGGTGGGTATGCTGGGCCGTGCCAAGATCAACGCCAATCTGGTGTCGCAGTCGCGCAGCCTGCACTTCCCGCTGATCGAGAAGTGGGAGACCGACTTCTACCTGCTGGGCTGGGGCGTTCCGACCTTCGACTCGGCCTATGTGTTCAACTTCCTGGTGCACACCCGTGAAGGCAGCTTCGGCAGCTTCAACGGCTCGCGCTATTCCAACCCGGAACTGGATGCCAAGATCGAAGAACTGGCGACCATGACCGATCTGGAAGCACGCGACGCGCTGATCGCGGAAATCTGGGACAAGGTGATGGAAGAGCGCATCTTCCTGAACGTGCACAATCAGATGCTGGCCTATGCAATGAAGGACAACATCAATCTGGACGTTCATCCGGAAAACCAGCCCAAGATGACCACGGTCACTTTCGGGAACTGATCCGGCTTGATCCTTGCGCCCGTGCAGTCTATCGCTGCGCGGGCGTTTTGCTTTAAGACAGCAAAGCTGACCTAATAGACCCTGGAAAAGGCGGTTCCTGCCATGCTGGCCTATATCATCCGACGAATCCTGCAATCCGTGCTTGTGATGCTGGTCGTGGCACTGGTGTCCTTTGCGCTGTTCCGTTTCGTGGGCGATCCCATCAACTCGATGGTCGGGCAGGAAGCCACGATTGCCGACCGCGAGGCGCTGCGCGAGCAACTGGGGTTGAACGATCCCTTCCTGTCGCAGTTCGGCACCTTCATCGGCCGGGCGGTGCAGGGGGATTTCGGCATCTCCTACCGCCTGCAACAGCCGGTGATGGAGCTGATCCTGTCGCGCCTGCCCGCCACGCTGGAACTGGCGCTGGTCTCGGGTGTGCTGGCCTTTGTCTTTGGCGTGGGTTTTGGCGTCTATACCGCGCTCAAGCGCAACGGCTGGCTGTCCAATACGATCATGACCGTCTCGCTGGTGGGGGTGTCGCTGCCGACCTTTCTGATCGGTGTGCTGCTGATCTGGGTCTTTGCGGTTGAACTGCAATGGCTGCCCAGTTTCGGGCGCGGCGATACGGTGCAGGTCGGCAACTGGACCTCGGGCCTGCTGACGCCGACGGGGCGCGCCTCGATCATTCTGCCGGCGATCACGCTGGGGCTTTACCAGATGACCCTGATCATGCGCCTTGTCCGCGCCGAGATGCTTGAAGTGCTGCGCACCGATTACGTCAAATTCGCCCGCGCCCGCGGCCTGAGCAACCGGGCCGTGCATTTCGGCCATGCGCTCAAGAATACGATGGTGCCCGTGATCACGATCACCGGCCTTCAGCTTGGCTCGATCATCGCCTTTTCGATCATCACGGAAACGGTTTTCCAATGGCCCGGCGTGGGCGCGTTGTTCATCAACTCGGTCCGTTTCGTCGATGTGCCCGTGATGGCCGCCTATCTGATGATGATCGCGCTGGTGTTCGTGCTGATCAACCTGATCGTCGATCTGCTTTATTACGTCGTGGACCCGCGCCTGCGTGTGGAC
>JAMWZG010000434.1 GCA_024304855.1 Paracoccaceae bacterium | reverse complement strand
CCCTTCCAGCGCCTTGATGACAGCATCATGGGCGAGGACGATCTTTTCAAGCGTCTCCTTGTCGATCTCGCGCGCGACGCTGATTTCCGCGCGGCGTTTGCCGTTGATCTGGATCGGCAGGGTGACGGTGTCATCCACCAGCATCGCCTCATCGGCTTGCGGCCAGGGCGCGGCGGCGATGAGGCCGGTGCCGCCCAGCAGGGACCAGATCTCCTCGGCCAGGTGGGGGGTCATGGGGGACATGAGTTGCGCCAGTGTCAGGGCGGCGGTGCGTTTCGCAGCCGTCCCGGCGGTGGATTTGGCCAGCGTGTTGGTGAAGGCGTAAAGCCGGGCGATGGCCGCGTTGAAGCCGAAGGATTCGATGCCGCCCGTCACCTCGTGGATGCATTTGTGCATGGCGCGCAGGAGGGCGTCATCCTCGGGGTTCGGGGCCGTGTCGGAGGCGGCGATGTCGGCGGCGATGCGGTGGACGCGGGCGAGGTGTTTGAACGTGGCCTCGGCGCCCGAGGCTGTCCATTCCACGTCGCGTTCGGGCGGGCTGTCGGACAGGACGAACCAGCGCGCGGTATCGGCGCCGTAGGCGGAGATGATGTTGACCGGATCGACCACGTTCTTCTTGGACTTGGACATTTTGGCGGAGGGGATGATTTCCACCGCCTCGCCCGTGGCGATCACACGGCCGTTTTCCACATCTTCGGGCAGGTGATAGACGGGCCGTCCGTTGGCGTCGCGGGTCTGGTAGATCTCATGCGTGACCATGCCTTGGGTGAAGAGCGCATCAAACGGCTCGCGCGCGGAGGCGGGCAGATGGCCGGTGATGTTCATCGCGCGGGCGAAGAAGCGGGAATAGAGCAGGTGCAGGATCGCGTGCTCGATCCCACCGATATATTGATCGACATTCATCCAATAGGAGGCTTCGGCCATGTCCGTGGGCGTGCTGGCATGGGGCGCGGTGAAGCGGGCGTAATACCATGAGCTGTCCACGAATGTGTCCATCGTGTCGGTTTCGCGCCGCGCGGGGGCACCGCATTTCGGGCAGGCGCAATCGCGCCATGTCGGGTGACGGTCGAGCGGGTTGCCGGGCACGTCGAAGGTGACATCGTCGGGCAGGCGGATGGGGAGGTTCTCTTTCGCCTCGGGCACCACGCCGCAGGTGTCGCAATGCACGACGGGGATGGGGCAGCCCCAGTAGCGTTGGCGTGAGAGGCCCCAGTCGCGCAGGCGGAATTTGGTGACGCCGTGGCCGACGCCGTTCCCTTCGCAGAAGGCGATGGCGGCTTCGACGGCCTGTTCGCCGGTCTGCCATGCCTCACCCGCGAAGCCTTTGGTATAGAAGACTTTCTCGGATTTCAGCGGAACGTAGGCCTCGTCCAGCTCGGTCGAGCTGTCCTCGGCCGGCAGGAAGGTTGCGATGATGGGCAGGCCGTATTTGGTGGCGAAGTCGAAGTCGCGCTGATCATGCGCGGGGCAGCCGAAGATGGCACCCGTGCCGTAATCCATCAGGATGAAGTTCGCGATATAGACCGGGAGTTCCCATGACGTATCAAAGGGATGGCGCACGCGCAGGCCGGTATCGAAGCCCTTCTTCTCGGCTTTCTCCAAGGCTTCTTCCGTCGTGCCACCCTTGCGGCAATCGGCGCAGAAGGCGGCCACTTCGGGGTTGTCACGCTCCAACTGTTTGGCCAGCGGATGATCGGGCGAGATGCCCACGAAAGACGCGCCAAGCAGGGTGTCGGGGCGGGTCGTATAGACCTCCACCCGGTCGGTGCCGAGGGGGCCGTCGATCAGCGAGAAGGCGAATTGCAGCCCGCGCGATTTGCCGATCCAGTTGGATTGCATCAGCCGGACCTTGGCGGGCCAGTTGTCGAGGGTGTCGAGCGCTTCCAGCAATTCCTCGGAATAATCCGAGATCTTGAAGAACCACTGCGTCAGTTCGCGCCGTTCGACATCCGCGCCCGAGCGCCAGCCCTTGCCGTCGATCACCTGTTCATTGGCCAGAACGGTCATATCCACGGGATCCCAGTTCACCACGGCGTTCTTGCGATAGACCAGCCCCTTGTCGA
>JAMWZG010000433.1 GCA_024304855.1 Paracoccaceae bacterium | reverse complement strand
GCCCCCGCTCCGCGCGGCGCTCGCTCACCCCACACCGCTCCCGCCCCCGCTCCGCGCGGCGCTCGCTCACCCCACGCCGCTCCGCCCTCGCTCTGCGCGGCGGTCGCTCACTCCAAGCTGCGCCCCTGCGCCGACCACCGCAGCGCCCTGCGATCCATCATCCGCCGCCACAGCGGTGGCACCAGCGCCGCCACCGCCATCACCGGCAGGGACCGGGGCAGCAGGGGCATCCCCGCCTCCAGCCGCAGGGCGGGATAGGGCCGCGCGGGATGCGCGTGGTGATCCGAATGGCGCGGCGCGTGCAGGGTCATCGCGCCGGACCAGCGCTGCGGCGCGTTCCAGGAATGGCACGGCCCCACAGCTTCCAGCCGCCCATCCGGCAGAAGCTGCCGCCGCAATCCGTAGTGCTGCACATAATCCGACAGCAGGATCTGCACCTGCGCATAGGCCGCAATGCCCACAAGGCCCGCGACCCCCGGCCAGCCCGCCAGCCCATAGGCCAGCAGCAAGGCCACAGCAGCACCCAGACCATGGCCGACATAGGGATGCGTCCAGCCCGGTGCAGGCCGCTCGGCCCGCGCCCGCAGGGCCGTCTCGGCCCGCAGTCCGGCCATGAACGACCCGGCCCAGGCGCGCGGCGCATAGGTCCAGAACCCCATCCCCAGCGGGGCCGAGGCCGGATCGTCATTCGTGCCCACATGCAGGTGATGCACCCGCAGATGGCTCGAGGCGTGATGCCCCATCAGCACCGCCGCATAGAGCGCGCGCCCCAGCAGACGCATCCCGCGCGCCCCCCGGTGGATCAGCTCATGGGCCACCGGATGCCCGATCTGGCCAAAGGCCAGCCCCCAGCCGACCAGCAACCCCGCCAGCTCCAGACCGGCAAATCCCGCACCAAAGGCCCGCACCGCCAGCGCCAGCCCCGCCAGCAGCAGCAGCGCCAGCGCGATGGCCAGCCCGTTGCCTGATGGAAACTCCGCCTCATCCCCGCTCGCCGCCGCGGCATGGCGCGTCAGATGATCCGCCGCCCAGGTAAAGAGCGTCATCACCGCGATCCCGGCCATGATCCACCATCCACCCCAAAGGGCGCCAAGGATCAGCAGGGCAAGCGGCGCAAGCGTGGCACTGGCAAACAGGAACATCCGCGGACCCCGGTTCAGATCACCCGGCAGACCGGCTCTGGCCGCGCCGCGCCGCGCCGCCTCATGTGCCCACCTCCGGGCCAAGGCACATCAAAGGCTCGGCGCTGCGCGTGATCTCGTAAAGCGTGGTCAGGCCCGGATCATCCTCGAACCGCGCCACGATCCCGCCCGGCGACTGATAGAAGCTCCAGCATTGCGGATCGGGATTGTCGTCATAGACAAAGCAGATCATGCCATTGTCCTCATACCATTCCCCCTCCTGACAGCGCCCGTCCAGAAAGGACCAGCGCACGCGGCGGTTCTCCAGATACTCCTCGGCCCCATAGGGCGCGGAGCCGGTGCCATAGGTGAAGGTCTGTCCCCGCGTATAGGCGTCAAAGGCCGCCCCATCCATCGGACTGCCGCTTTGCGCGCGCAGCGGCGGCGCAGCCGGCAGCAAGGCCAGCACGGCAACAAGGACCAACATCAGCGGGGCACGGGGCAGGGGCATGGATCTCATGCCCGCATCCTGCCCCAACCGCCCCCGATTTGGCCAGTGATCAATCCGCAGCGCCCCAAGGGCTCGGCGGAATCCCCCATGCCCCGCGCCATGCGACGGATTGCCCCTTGGGGTCTTTCAAAACCGGCCGGGAAGGTCTAGGTGAGGACAAACACCCCCGCGAGGCCGCCATGTCATTTTTCGGCAAACTCAAACAACGCCTGTTCACCTCCTCATCCCGTCTGGATCAGGGGCTGGATGCCATCGTGGCCGAAGGCGGCGAGGTCGAGGATGAGACGCGGCTGACCGCGCAGAATGCGGAACCCGACCCCGACCCCGCGCCGACACCGCAACCCGCGCCGCAGCCGGAACCGGAACCCGCGCCCGCGCCGGAACCCGTGGCGGCCGCGCCCGCGCCGACCCCGGCGCGCAAGCAGATCATCCCG
>JAMWZG010000432.1 GCA_024304855.1 Paracoccaceae bacterium | reverse complement strand
CCGGTGGCGTGGCTCAGGTCGTGGCGCATAAATGCGCGCAGAACAATGATGTGCTGGGCGATCTGCATATCGCCAGCCGGACCGTCGCGAAATGTCAGGCGATCCTCGATAGCGTCCATGAAAAATCCGCCATGAAACAGCCGGGCGTCTTCACCGCCCATGCCCTCGACGCGATGGATAGCGCCGCCGTCGCCCGACTGATCCGCGACACTGGCTGCCAGATCGTGATCAACGTCGGTTCCCCCTTCGTGAACATGACCGTCCTGCAAGCCTGCATCGACACGGGTGCTGCCTATATGGACACGGCCATCCACGAAGACCCCGCCAAGATCTGCGAAACGCCCCCCTGGTATGGCAATTACGAATGGAAACGCCGCGAGGCGTGCAAGGACGCGGGCGTCACCGCCATCCTCGGCATCGGGTTCGATCCCGGCGTGGTCAATGCCTACGCCCGTCTGGCCGCCGATGACTACATGGATACCGTCACCTCCATCGACATCGTGGACATCAACGCAGGCTCGCATGGGCGCTGGTTTTCCACGAATTTCGACCCGGAAATCAACTTCCGCGAATTCACCGGCACCGTCTACAGCTGGCAGAACGGCGCGTGGCAGACCAACACCATGTTCGAAGTGGGCCGCGAATGGGATCTGCCCGTCGTCGGCAAGCAAAAGGCCTATATGACCGGCCACGATGAGGTGCATTCCCTCGCCGCCAATTACCCCGAGGCCGATGTGCGCTTCTGGATGGGCTTTGGCGATCACTATATCAACGTCTTTACCGTGTTGAAAAAACTCGGCCTTCTCTCCGAACAGCCTGTCACAACCGCCGAAGGGCTCGAGGTGATCCCCCTCAAGGTCGTCAAGGCCGTCCTGCCCGACCCCTCCAGCCTTGCGCCCGATTACACCGGCAAGACCTGCATCGGCGATCTGGTCAAGGGTCTGAAAAACGGCCAGCCGGTCGAGGTGTTCATCTACAACGTCGCCGATCACAAGGACGCCTACACCGAGGTGGGCAGCCAGGGCATCTCCTACACCGCCGGCGTGCCCCCCGTCGCCGCCGCGATGCTGATCGCGAACGGCACATGGGACACGGGCACGATGGTGAACGTCGAAGAACTGGACCCCAAACCCTTCCTCACCCTGCTCGACCAGATCGGCCTGCCCACCCGCGTCAAGGATGCGGCGGGCGACCGCGCGTGGAACCAGTAAATCAGGACATCAGGCAGGCCCCCCGGCCTGCCTGACCTCGCCCAGGGGCGAGATCACCTTGCCCCCCGCCGCCAGCGCATCCTCCAGATCATGCGTCACAAGGATCGCGGGGATACCCTCAGCCCGCACCCGGCCAAAGACAAACTCCCGCATCTGGCGGCGCAAATCCGCATCCAGCCGTGAAAACGGCTCGTCCAGCAGCAGGGCGCGCGGCGCGCTCAGCAGGCAGCGCATCAAGGCCACCCTTGCGCGCTGCCCGCCCGACAATGTCGCCGGATCGCGCCCCGCGAATCCGGACAACTCCGCCGCCTCCAGCGCCGCCGCGATCCGTGCCGCCCGCGCCGCGCGTCCCTTGACGGATGCAGGCAGGGCAAAAGCCAGATTTTCGCCCACCGACAGGTGCGGAAACAGCAGATCGTCCTGAAACAGCAGCCCGATCCGCCGCGCCTCTGGCCCCAAACCGCTCAGGTCGCGCCCCTCCAGCCGCACGCGGCCGCCCACGTCAAACCCCGGATCAGGTCGCCCGATCAGCACCGACAGCAGCGTGGATTTCCCCGATCCCGACGGTCCCATCACGCTCAGCACCTCGCCCGGTGCCACGGTTTCATGCAGATCCACCAACCGCCGCCCGTCCAGCGTGATCGTCAGGTGATCCAGCTCCAACCCCTCCGCCATCCTCTACCCCCTGTCCAACACGCCACGCCGGTTGCGATAGAGCAACGCAGGCAGCGCCAGCGCCAGCGCGAAGCCCACCAGCGGCATCACCGTCTGCGACAGCGCATAAACCCCGATCAACCGCCGATCGCCCCCGGATGACAGGGCCACCGCCTCAGTCGTCAGGGTGCTCACGCGGCCCATCCCGA
>JAMWZG010000431.1 GCA_024304855.1 Paracoccaceae bacterium | reverse complement strand
TCGACCGCCAGATCCCCCAGCACCGGATGCCCGCTGCCCGCCACGATCTGCCCCAACCGGCGCAGCTTCGCCACCGCCGTCGGCTGATCCGCCAGCGCTTCGGCCAGATGATCCACCGCCCCGTCAGCCCAGAGGTCCAGCATCTGCCGGTGAAAATCCGGCACATCCGCGAAATGCCAATAGAACGACCCCTTGGTCGTGCCCAACCGCCGCGCCATCGGCTCGGCTTTCAACGCCGCAGGCCCCGCCTCGGCCAGAGCGGCAAGCCCGGCCATCAACCAGTCGTTTCGTGTCAGACGCGCAGCTTTATCCATATCCGGGCACTACGCGGCCCCCGTGATTCCCGCAATGACACAGCGCGGCAGGCTGGCGATATGTCGCGCCGCGTTGCGGCATCGCCCCGGTCTGCAGCCCCCGACTGCCTTGTTTTGCAGCACTCAACCCTCAGTTCGGTGATCCCTGACCGGACGCGGCGCATAGCGTGCAGCCACCTCCTCCGATACCTCGCTGCCGTCATAAAGCCCCAGCAGCACCCCCTTGCGCAGGGATTTTCCCGACATCGCCGCAATATCCGCCTCGGACCGCGTCACCCGCTGCGACATCCGCCGGCCCCAGCGCCCCAGCCGCTCATACATCAGCGCGATCACATCCGCATGATCCGCAGACCCGCCCAGATCAAGGAACTCCTCCGGGTCGCTCTGCATGTCAAACAGCATCGGGCGGAACCCGCCCTCGGCATGGATGAACTTCCAACGGTGATCCGTGACCATGAACAGCCGCGCATCCCGGCTTTCGCGCACCAGCGCCTTGGCAAAGGGCCGCACCGAATAATCATATTCCGACACCGCGAATTCGCGCCACGCCTCCGGCACCGCCCCGCGCAGGAACGGCATCAGAGAGCGCCCCTCCACGATATGCCCCGGCACCTCGCCGCCCGCAAAGTCGATGAAGGTCGCCGCAAGGTCGATCAACTCGACCAGCGCATCGCAGGTCGTGCCCCGTGTCCCGTCCGCCTCGGGGGACGGATCAAAGACGATCAGCGGCACCTTGACCGAACAGTCATGGAACATGTCCTTCTCGCCCAGCCAGTGATCGCCCAGATAATCGCCATGATCCGAGGTGATCACGATCATCGTGTCCGCCATCCGCCCCGTCTCCTCCAGAAACGCGAACAGCCGCCCCATCTGATCGTCGCATTGCTTGATCAGGCCCATATAGGCCGGGATCGCCTTCTCGCGCACCTCATCGCGCGAAAACCCGCGCCCGATCATCGTGTCCATGAAGGCCGCGTAAACCGGATGCGGGTTCTCCCGCTCGATCTCATGCCGCATCGGTGCGGGCACATGGTTGCGCCCATACATCGCGTGATAGGGCGCCGGCACGATATAGGGCCAGTGCGGTTTGATATAACTGACATGCGCGCACCACGGCCCCTTGGCCTGCGCGATGAAGGCCATCGCCTCGGTCGTCAGCCAGGGCGTCTCGCTATGTTCCTCGGCGATATTGGCGGGCTTGTCCGCATTGGCCATGAACCAGCCGCTGGCCATCATCCCCTCCGCGATTCCGGCATTGGCATGGGCGTTCCAGGGGTTCGGATCGTCATAACCCTGCGATTTCAGAAATTCGTTATAGGGGCTGCGGCTCTCGTCATAGAACCCGTCCGGCCCCTCGGCCCACAGCCCGTCATCCCGCACCCAGACATCGAACCCGCATTCCGCCTGCCGCGCCCCGATCACGCTGTCCGGCTCCAGCCCCAGCCGTTCCATCCCCTCGCGATCCGCGCGCATATGGGTCTTGCCGATCAGCCAGCACCCCATCCCAAGCCGGCGCAGATGATCGCCCAGCGTCTGCTCGCCCACCCGCAGGGGAAAGCCGTTCCACTGCGCCCCATGGCTCGAGGTGTAGCGCCCGGTATAGGTGCTCATCCGGCTGGCCCCGCAAATCGGGCTTTGCACATAGGCGCGGGTGAACCGCACCCCCTGCGCCGCCAGCCGATCGATATGCGGCGTATGCAGATGCGGATGCCCGGCGCAGCTCAGGTAATCCCAGCGCAACTGGTCGAACATGATGAACAGGATGTTCTTCTGCGGTGCCATCTTTCCCTCCCACGGCCA
>JAMWZG010000430.1 GCA_024304855.1 Paracoccaceae bacterium | reverse complement strand
ATTCGGGCACGGAAAGCTGCGAACTGGCGGTCAAGATGGCGCGCAAATACTGGTATGAGAAAGGCCAGCCCGAGCGGACGGACATCATCGCGTTCAACGGGTCGTTCCATGGCCGCTCCTCGGCCGGGATTGCCGCGGCCGGGTCCGAGAAGATGACCAAGGGTTTCGGCCCTTTGCTGCCCGGTTTCATCCATCTGGACTGGGGCGATCATGACGCGCTGCACGCGGCGATGAATGAACGCACCGCCGCGATCCTGATCGAGCCTGTGCAGGGCGAGGGCGGGATTCGCCCGCTGCCGGATCATTGCCTCAAGGGATTGCGTGCGCTCTGCGACGAGACGGGGACGCTGCTGATCCTGGACGAGGTGCAATGCGGCATGGGCCGCACAGGGCGATTGTTCGCGCATGAATGGGCGGGTGTCACGCCGGACATCATGATGGTGGCCAAGGGCATCGGCGGGGGCTTTCCGCTTGGGGCGGTGCTGGCCACGGAAAACGCCGCCTCGGGCATGACGGCGGGCACGCATGGGTCCACCTATGGCGGCAATCCGCTGGCCTGTGCCGTGGGCAATGCGGTGATGGAGATCGTGGCCGATCCCGCGTTTCTGGAAGGGGTGCGCGCCCGCGCAGGCGGACTGCGTCAAAAGCTGGAGGGGCTGGTCGGCGCGCATCCGGATGTCTTCGAGGCAGTGCGTGGATCGGGGTTGATGCTGGGTCTCAAGTGCAAGCTGCCCAATACCGATGTGGTGGCGGCCGGCTATGCGCAGCAGGTCATCACCGTGCCGGCGGGCGACAATGTGATCCGCCTCTTGCCACCGCTGACCATCACCGAGGAGGAAATCGCCGAGGCGATTGCCCGCCTTGACCGCGCCGCCGCCTCGCTGGAGGCGAAAACCGCCTGAGTTTCTTCTTGCTTCAAATATCCCGGGGGGAGCGTTCAACATAGTTGAACCCGGGGGGCTGGCCCCCCTCCCGACCCGGCTTCAGGAACCGATGACCATGCCGCATTTTCTGGATATCAACAAAACCGCTCCTTCTGATCTGCGCTCCATGATCGACAATGCGCGCCGCATCAAGGATGCGCGCAATGGTCGGCCCAAAGGAGCGACGGACGCGGAGCAGCCTTTGGCGGGCCACATGGTCGCGCTGATCTTTGAAAAGCCTTCGACCCGGACGCGGGTGTCCTTTGACGTGGGTGTGCGTCAGATGGGCGGGCAGACGATGACCCTGTCCGGCGCCGACATGCAGCTGGGCCATGGCGAGACGATTGCCGATACGGCCCGTGTCCTGTCGCGCTATGTGGATATGATCATGATCCGCACCTTCGAGGAGGCGACGCTTCTGGAAATGGCCGAGCACGCGACGGTGCCGGTGATCAACGGTCTGACGAACCGCACGCATCCCTGTCAGATCATGGCCGACATCATGACCTTCGAGGAACATCGCGGCCCGATCAAGGGGCGCAAGGTGGTGTGGTCGGGCGATGGCAACAATGTCTTTGCCAGTTTCGCCCATGCGGCGGGGCAGTTCGGTTTCGATCTGGTCTTCACCGGCCCGCCGCCCTTGGACCCCGAGATGGTCTTTGTCGAGGAGGCCCGCGCCAAGGGGGTCAGCGTCACGATCGAGCGCGATCCGTTCAAGGCGGTCGAGGGGGCGGATCTGGTCGTGACCGACACCTGGGTCAGTATGCATGACCCGCAATCCGCGCGGGAGCGGCGGCATAACCAGTTGCGCGCCTATCAGGTGAACGAGGCGTTGATGGCGCGGGCCAAGCCCGATGCGTTGTTCATGCATTGCCTGCCTGCCCATCGCGATGACGAGGCGACGAGTGCCGTGATGGATGGCCCGCATTCGGTGATCTTCGACGAGGCCGAGAACCGGCTTCATGCGCAGAAGGCCGTGATGCGCTGGTGTCTGGGCCTGTGATCCGATCCGCGGGCGGGAGGGGGCGCTGCCCCCATCGTCGAACCCTGTTCGACGATCCCCCCGGGATATTTGCCGCAAGAAGAGGCGGCGCGGCGGATCAGGCCGGCAGTTGTGAGAGCAGCAGGAAGATCACGCCCGACAGCCCGGCTGCGGCGGGGACGGTGATGACCCATGCAGCGATGATGGTCAGGAAAT
>JAMWZG010000043.1:13734-17718 GCA_024304855.1 Paracoccaceae bacterium | reverse complement strand
GCGGGGATATGGTGCGGGTGGGTGGCCTTGGCTATCGCATTGATATTTCCAAGCCGATGGGCCAGCGGATCAGCGACATGACCCTGCTCAAGACCGGCGAGGCGATTGATCCGGCGAAAACCTATGTGGTGGCTGGCTGGGCCTCGGTGAACGAGGGCACGGAAGGCCCGCAGATCTGGGATGTGGTCGAGGATTACATCCGCAAGCAGGGCACCGTGACGGTGGCCCCGAATACAAGCGTGCAGGTGGTGGGGGCCTGACCCCCGCTGCCGCGTCATGGGGGGCTGCGCCCCCCCATGGACAAGGGATGATTTTGACTCTATCAAATTCACAAAAATGAATTTGATGATCTGAAAAGGAGGCAAGGACAGATGACAGCCAGCTCCAATGACATGAAATCCTCGCGCCGCGCGTTCCTTCGGGGTGCGCTGGCCGCAGGTGGAACGGTGGCCGGGGCCAGCATGGCCAAGGCGGCCGGACCTGACCCGTTGATCACCGAGGTGCAGCCCTGGGCCAGCGGCCTGGGCGAGGGGGTGGATGCCACGCCTTACGGCCTGCCGATCAAGTTCGAATCCGATGTGGTGCGCCGCAATGTGGAATGGCTGACGGCGGATGTGATCAGTTCGATCAACTTCACCCCGATTCACGCGCTGGACGGCACGATCACCCCGCAGGGCTGCGCCTTCGAGCGGCACCATTCGGGTGCAATCGAGCTGTCGAAAAAGGACTACCGGCTGATGATCAACGGGCTGGTGGATCGCCCGCTGGTCTTTACCTATGAGGATCTGGAGCGTTTCCCGCGCGAGCAGCATGTCTATTTCTGCGAATGCGCGGCCAACACCGGCATGGAATGGGCAGGGGCGCAGCTGAATGGGGCGCAGTTCACCCATGGCATGATCCACAACATGGAATACACGGGCGTGCCGCTGCGCACCCTGCTGGCCGAGGCCGGTCTGGATGCCGCAGGCGATCTGTCGGACAAATGGGTGTATGTGGAAGGGGCCGATGCCTCGTCCAACGGGCGGTCGATCCCGATGGAAAAGGCGCTGGATGACGTGCTGGTGGCCTTCAAGGCCAATGGCGAGGCGCTGCGGATGGAGCATGGCTATCCCGCCCGTCTGGTTGTGCCCGGTTGGGAAGGCAACATGTGGGTGAAATGGCTGCGCCGGATCGAAGTGGCCGATGCCCCCGTGGAGAGCCGCGAGGAGACCTCGAAATATACCGATACGATGGCGGATGGCACATCGCGCAAGTGGACATGGGTGATGGATGCGAAATCCGTGATCACCAGCCCCAGCCCGCAGTCGCCCATCCGGCACGGCAAGGGGCCGTTGGTGATCACCGGGCTGGCCTGGTCGGGGCGTGGCGCGATCACCCGCGTCGATGTGACCGTGGATGGCGGCAAGACCTGGCAGCAGGCGCGGCTGGCCGCCCCCGGACAGCCGATGGCCCTGACGCGCTTCTATGTCGATCACATCTGGGACGGCGAGGAGATGCTGTTGCAGGCCCGCGCCCATGACGAGACGGGCTATGTGCAGCCGACCAAGACGCAGCTGCGTGACATTCGCGGGCTGAACTCGGTCTATCATAACAACTGTATCCAGACCTGGTGGGTAAAACCGAGCGGGGAGGCTGAAAATGTCGAAATCTCTTAATCTTTACGGGGGCCTGGCCCTGGGTGGCGTGGCCATTCTGACAGCCGCCTACAATTTTGCGGATCGCAATGTGACACCGCTGGTCGATACCGACCGCGTGCTGGGCGAGGCGCCGGCCAGTCTGGACATGGGCTTCATGTTGCGTCCCGCGATTGCCAGCACGACAGCCGGTGACGGTCCTCTGGGCATCGGGCGTGAGGCGCTGCCCGAGGAAGTGACCGCCTGGGACGTGGATGTGCGCCCCGATGGCCATGGTCTTCCGGCCGGGTCAGGCAATGTCTCGGACGGGGACGACCTGTTTCAGGATTATTGCGCGGTCTGTCACGGTGTCTTTGCCGAAGGCGTGGACAACTGGCCCAAGCTGGCTGGTGGCACCGATACGCTGGACCGCGACGATCCGCTGAAAACGGTGGGTTCCTACTGGCCCTATGTCTCGACCGTGTGGGATTATGTCCATCGCTCGATGCCCTTTGGCAATGCGCAAAGCCTGTCGCCGGACGAGGTCTATGCCATCACGGCCTATATCCTTTATTCCAACGATCTGGTGGATGATGATTTCGTCCTGTCAAACGAGAATTTCACCGAAGTGACCCTGCCCAATGTGGACGGCTTCTTCGTGGATGATCGCGATACGGTGGAACTGCCCGTCTTCTCGCAGGAGCCCTGCATGGAGAATTGCAAGGAGACGGTCGAGATCACGATGCGCGCCACGGTGCTGGATGTGACGCCGGACCAGACCGCCGCGCGTGAGGCGTTCCAGGCCGAAGAGGCGGCCGAGGCAGCCGCGGAGGCGGCCGAGGCCACCGAGGAGGCGGCACCGGCCACGGCGGAGACGGCCGCCCAACCTGCCACCGAAGAGGCGGCCCCGGCCGCCGAGACGGCCGCGGCTGCGGGCGATCTGGACCCGGAACTGGTTGCGGCCGGCGAAAAGGTCTTCAAGAAATGCGCCGCCTGCCATCAGATTGGCGAGGGTGCCGAGAACAAGACAGGTCCGCATCTGAACGGTGTGATGGGGCGGACCCTTGGGGCTGTGGATGGCTTCAACTATTCCAAGACAATGGCCGAGATGGGAGCCTCGGGCACGGTCTGGACGGAAGAGGCGATGGCCGCGTTTCTGGCCAAACCCCGCGACTATGTGAAGGGCACCAAGATGTCTTTTGCAGGCCTTAAGAAAGAGGACGAGATTGCTGCGATCAACGCCTATCTGAAGTCGTTCGCGCAGTAAGACAGGACAGGGAGCGGGCCGTCGGATCGGCCCGTTCCACACCACGTTGAGGGGCGTGGCACAGACGTGGGGCTGGTTTCGGAGGAGGCGGACCCGCGTGGATGAAAGGCTGGTGCCGGGACGTTTGTTCCTGTCTGTGCCCGGCCGTTCCCTCACGTGTTCCATCCTTGTTGGCAGACCCGGATCGTCCGGTCTTTCTTGTGCGGGACAGCGGTCCTGACGTGAAAGACTGGTTGTTTTCAAAGCGTTTTCAGGCTTTCCTGAGGGCGCGCACCAACAGGATGTCATGATGATCTCAAAGATGGCCATTGCCATTTTCCTTGTCGCCACCAGTGCCATGGGAACGGGTGTGCGGGCCGAATTGCTGGGTGATGCCGCGCGCGGCGAGGCATTGTTTCGCGAATGCAGTTCCTGTCATCAGGTGGGGGCGGAGGCCACAAACCGTGTCGGGCCGCATCTGAACGACATTTTCGGGCGCAAGGCCGGATCGGTCGAGGGTTTCCGCTATTCCAAGGGGCTGGCGCGGATGGGCGCGGATGGTCTGGTCTGGAGTTTCGACACGCTGGATGCCTATGTCGAGAACCCCAAGGCGTTGGTCAGTGACACCCGCATGTCCTATCGCGGGATGAAGGATGAGGCGGATCGTGCCGATCTTCTGGCCTATCTGCGCGGCTTTTCGGCAAGCCCGGCCAATATCCCTGAGAGCCAGCCCACCGCCCGCGCGAGTGAGGTGGAACTGTCGCCCGAAACCCTCGCCATTGTGGGGGACAAGGCTTACGGCGAATACCTGTCCAGCGAATGCCTGACCTGCCATCAGCGCAGCGGTGCCAATGAGGGCATTCCCGGTATCGTGGGCTGGCCCATCGAGGATTTCGTGATCGCCATGCACGCCTACAAGCGGCAGATCCGCCCGCATCCGGTGATGCAGATGATGGCCGGGCGGCTGTCGGATGAAGAGATTGCGGCTTTGGCCGCATATTTTGAGGGTCTGGAATGACCCCTTTGTTCTCAGGGAGGAACATCACATGAAACTGAACAGAAGAGCTTTCATCGGCACGGGCGTGGCGGCTGCCGCCGCCTTGCAGGCCCCGATGGTCTGGTCGC
>JAMWZG010000043.1:0-13724 GCA_024304855.1 Paracoccaceae bacterium | reverse complement strand
CGGCGGCGCAGGCGGGGCCACTGTGGCGCGCTATCTGGCCAAGGACAGTCAGGGCCAGATCGACGTGACGCTGGTCGAACCCACGCGGCATTACTACACCTGCTTCTTCTCGAACCTTTATATCGGCGGCTTCCGCGACATTGCAAGTATCGGCCATTCCTATGGCACGCTGGCTGCGGAATACGGGATCAATGTGGTGCATGACTGGGCCGTGGGCGTGGACCGCGACGCCAAGACCGTGACGCTGGCAGGGGGCGCGGTGCTGCCCTATGACCGTCTGGTCCTCAGCCCCGGCATTGATTTCGTCGATGGCTCCGTGCCGGGCTGGGATGTGTCCGTCCAGCACAAGATGCCCCATGCCTACAAGGCAGGCTCGCAGTCCGAACTGCTCAAGGCACAGATCGAGGCGATGCCGCAGGGCGGACGTTTCGCCATGGTGGCCCCGCCGAACCCGTTCCGTTGCCCCCCCGGACCCTATGAGCGGATCAGCATGGTGGCACATCTGCTGACGCAGGTGAACCCCACCGCCAAGATCCTGCTGGTGGACCCAAAGGAGCAGTTCAGCAAACAGGCCCTGTTCGAGGAAGGCTGGCAGAAGCATTACGGCGGCATGATCGAGCGGATCGGCCCCGATTTCGGCGGTGACAAGGTCGAGGTGCGGGCCGACACGATGGAAGTCGTGATCGACGGCACGGCCGAGAAGGTCGATGTCTGCAACGTCATTCCGGGTCAGAAGGCGGGCCGCATCTGCGAAATCGCAGGCGTGACCGATGGCAACTGGGCTCCCGTCACCGGCTTTACCATGCAAAGCCGGATTGATCCCACGGTCTATGTGCTGGGCGATGCCACGGCGCAGGGCGACATGCCGAAGTCGGGCTATTCCGCCAACAGCCAGGCCAAGGTTGCGGCCATGGCGATCCGGGGCGAATTGCTGGGCTCGTCGGTCTTCCCGGCCAAGTTCTCGAACACCTGTTGGTCGCTGATCGCGCCCGAGGATGGCGTCAAGGTCGGTGCCGCCTATGAGCCGACCGAGGAGAAGATCGCCAGCGTGTCGAGCTTCATCAGCCAGACCGGCGAGGACGCGGCCCTGCGCAAGCAGACCTATGAGGAAAGCCTGGGCTGGTATTCCGGCATCGTCGCCGACATGTTCGGCTGATCAAGGCCGCTGCACCAAAAGACCGCCCCCCGCGCAACCGGGGGGCGGTTTGCGTTGTGGGGGCCTATCCTTGGACGCTGCTTATGCCCTTCAACCCCGCCACCAGCGTGGGGATCTTGTCCTTGAACTTGAAGAACCCCGCCGTCGCATGGGGCCAGGCGCTGCTGTCGAAGGGGCGTTGCAGGCGGACAAGGCGGATACCGTCGGGGGCCAGAGCGGTTTCGATGGTCTTGAGGGCGGCGGCATTGGGGCCGACGGGGGCGTAGGGCGTGACGATCTGGCGCGCGCCGGTGGAGCGTGCCCATGCGATTGCAGCATCCGGATCGGTCAGGGCAGGGGTGACGGGGCCGAGGCGGTCGGCCCAACGCTGCGTGACATCGGACATCGCCCCTGTCACGAAAGCCTCGAGATGCGGGGCGATGTGCAGCGGGCTGCGGTCGCGGGTCGTCAGAAGGCAGGCCGTGGCCACGGGGGCAAGCCCGGCATCGAACAGGAATGCAGGGCGGAGGTCATCGTCATGCAGCAGCAGGGCGCTGCTCATCTGTGGGTCAAAGCGGGCGGGTTGGGGCAGAGGCACACGCGGCGCGTCCGGACCGTCCAGCGGCTGGGCAACCCCGGCCAGCCCCCTGGGGCGGAAACGTCCGCCCGTATAGGTCTCGATATTATCCGCCCGCGCCAGATAGGTCTTGCCCTTGGTCTGCAACCCCGCGACCCAGCGCCAACTGAGGGTGTTTGACGCAGGATCGCCGTCCAGCAGGTGACGCAGAAAGAAATCCGCCCCCAACTCCCATGGCAGGCGCAGGGTGAAGATCCAGATCGAGGCGAACCACATCCGCGCGTGATTGTGCAGATAGCCGGTCTGCACCAGTTCCTGCGCCCAATGGTCAAAGGCGTCGATCCCGGTCTGCCCGGTGCAGGCATCGGCCCAGTTCCGGCGCAACCCGGATTGGGTCTGGACCTGATCCAGCGCGGCGAGCAGATCCTGGCGATACATCTGCCATACCGCGGGGCGTTGTTCGAGCCAGCCTTTCCAATAGGTGCGCCAATACACCTCCTGCACGAATTTCTCGGCCGTCTTGAGGGAATGGCGGGACAGCACCGCCTCCAGCACCTCGGCCTCGGTCAGCAGGCGGTGCCTGATCCATGGCGACAGGGTCGAGACATGGGCGTGCTGCCCTGCACCCAGATCGTGATTGCGCATCCGGGCATAGTCGGCCCCGGCGCGGGGAATGAAACGCGACAGTCGTTCCAGCGCGGCGGTGCGGGTCGGGGTGAAATCCTGTGCTGTTCTGAGGCTCATGATCCTGATCTTTCCTTGCCGCCTTGCCGCCTTGCCGCGTTTCGGGGCGCGTTCCGGCGGTGTGGGTCTTGAGCTAGCGTGGCCCGGTCCGGGATCAATTGCCGCCGCAGGAGCAGGATGGGCGGCTGCCGGAAACCCGCCCCGGCGGGATAAATCCCAGCCGCCCCTTGCAGGCAGGTGGGCGCAAGACTAAGACTCCGGTAACACCTGAAGACTATGGATGACAAAACTCAGCAGCAGGCAGGCCGATATGAGAGACCCTATCGACACTTACATGAATACCCTTGTTCCCATGGTGGTCGAACAGACCAGCCGGGGCGAGCGCGCCTATGACATCTTCTCGCGGCTGCTCAAGGAGCGGATCATCTTTCTGTCCGGTCCCGTGCATGACGGCATGTCCAGCCTGATCGTGGCGCAGCTTCTGCATCTTGAGGCGGAGAACCCGTCCAAGGAAATCAGCATGTATATCAACAGCCCTGGCGGCGTCGTGACCTCGGGCCTGTCGATCTATGACACGATGCAGTACATCAAGCCCAAGGTCTCGACCCTGGTGGTGGGGCAGGCGGCCTCGATGGGGTCGCTGCTGCTGACGGCAGGGGAAAAGGGGATGCGCTTCTCCTTGCCCAACAGCCGCGTGATGGTGCACCAGCCCTCGGGCGGGTATCAGGGGCAGGCGACGGATATCATGATCCACGCCGCCGAGACGCAGAAGCTCAAGAACCGGCTGAACGAGATCTATGTCAAGCACACCGGCCAGCCTTTGAAAAAGGTGGAAGCCGCGCTGGAGCGGGACAATTTCATGTCCGCCGAGGATGCGAAGGAATGGGGCCTGATCGACGAGATCGTGGAAAGCCGTGGCAAGGCCGACGAGGCCAAGGCGTAACAGTTTGTTGTCCCGCCCCCTGGCGGGTGGGACAATTTTCACATTGTGGTGCATCTGGGGCTGGCCTAGACTTGGCGTCCAGAAAGCACAGGTCGGCTGGATCGGTCGAACCACCAAAGGATATGGCCTGAAAGGGACGATATGGCGACGAATTCCAGCGGCGACAGCAAGAACACCCTCTATTGCAGCTTTTGCGGAAAAAGCCAGCATGAGGTGCGCAAGCTGATCGCGGGGCCAACCGTCTTCATCTGCGATGAATGCGTCGAACTCTGCATGGACATCATCCGTGAGGAGACGAAGAGCGCAGGGTTGAAGGCCACCGATGGCGTGCCCACGCCCAAGGATATCTGCGCCGTGCTGGATGATTATGTCATCGGGCAGCAGAAGGCCAAGAAGGTGCTCTCGGTCGCGGTGCATAACCATTACAAGCGGTTGAACCACTCTTCCAAGACCAGCGACATCGAACTGTCCAAGTCCAACATCCTGCTGATCGGCCCCACCGGCTGCGGCAAGACGCTGCTGGCGCAGACGCTGGCGCGGATTCTGGATGTGCCCTTCACCATGGCCGATGCCACCACCCTGACCGAGGCGGGTTATGTGGGCGAGGACGTGGAGAACATCATCCTCAAGCTGCTGCAATCGTCGGAATACAATGTCGAGCGTGCGCAGCGCGGCATCGTCTATATCGACGAGGTGGACAAGATCACCCGCAAATCCGAGAACCCCTCGATCACCCGCGATGTGTCGGGCGAAGGGGTGCAGCAGGCACTTCTGAAATTGATGGAAGGCACGGTCGCCTCGGTGCCGCCGCAGGGCGGGCGCAAGCATCCGCAGCAGGAATTCCTGCAAGTGGATACGACCAATATCCTGTTCATCTGCGGCGGTGCCTTCGCCGGGCTGGACCGGATCATCGCGCAGCGCGGCAAGGGCAGCGCGATGGGCTTTGGCGCCGATGTGAAAGACCCTGATACCCGCCGCGTGGGTGAGACGTTCAAGGATCTGGAGCCCGAGGATCTGCTGAAATTCGGCCTGATCCCGGAATTCGTGGGCCGTCTGCCCGTGATCGCCACGCTGGAGGATCTGGACGAGGATGCGCTGGTCACGATCCTGACCCAGCCCAAGAACGCGCTGGTGAAGCAGTATCAGCGCCTGTTCGAGCTGGAGAATGTGAAGCTGACCTTCACCGATGATGCGCTGACCGCCATCGCCAAGCGCGCCATCGAGCGCAAGACCGGCGCGCGCGGCCTGCGCTCGATCCTGGAAGACATCCTGCTGAACACGATGTTCGACCTGCCCGGCATGGCCAATGTCGATGAAGTGCTGGTGAATGAGGAAGCAGCGATTTCCGCGGCCCAGCCGTTGATGATCTATGCCGAAGCCAAAAAGGAAGGCGCCTCTGCCTGACGTGATGCGCCCGGTGGCGCGGATGGAATGGATATTTGAGGCAAGAAGAAAAAGCGGGGCCGTGCTGGTGAGGCGCGGCCCTTTGCCATTGCGCGCGCTTGAGACTGGACCTTGGCGCGCGCTTGGGGCATAGCAGGGACAACGAATAGCGGAGGCTTCGATGGGCATTCTGAACACGCTCTTGCGCGCGGCAACCTGGTGGAACGGCCAGACCCTGAATACGCAGTTCTACACCTGGCGTCGCGGCGTCAAGGTGGGCGAGGATGCGCAGGGCAATGCCTTTTACACGACCAAGGACGGCAAGCGGCGCTGGGTCATTTTCAACGGTGAGGTCGAGGCGAGCCGGATCAGCCCGGATTGGCATGGCTGGCTGCATCACACCTTCAAGGATACCCCCAAGGACAAGCCGCTGGCGCATAAATCCTGGGAGAAGCCGCATCAGGAGAACCTGACCGGCACGCCGCTGGCCTATGCGCCCGCAGGTTCGATCCGGCGCGCGGAACCGGCTGCGCGCAAGGATTACGAGGCCTGGACCCCGGAATGACGCTGGCCTGAGGAGCATCCGATGTCCGAGACCAAGACCGAAGTGGCGGTAGGGGCGGCCGTGCTGGCTGTGGCGGCCGGTTTTCTGTTCTATGCGGGGCAGGTCACGGGCCTGTCCGCGCCGACGACCGGCTATCCGCTGACGGCCTCGTTCCGGTCGATGGAAGGGGTCAGTGTCGGCACCGATGTGCGTCTGGCCGGGGTCAAGGTGGGCAGCGTGACGGATGTGCGCCTGAACCCCGAAACCTTCCGCGCCGAGACGACGATCACCGTGCTGGACGGGATCGTTCTGCCGGATGACAGTGCGATCGTCATCGCTTCGGAGGGGCTGCTGGGCGGCAATTTCGTGGAGCTTGTGCCGGGTGGTTCGCCCTTCAACCTGAACCCCGGCGATGAGATCATCGACACCCAGGGGGCGGTCAGTCTTGTCTCTCTGCTGATGAAATTCGTCTCGGGCGAGAGCGGGGCGGAATGACCCTGCGCGGGATTCTGTCAGGCGCGGCGCTGGTGCTGGCCACGGCTCTGCCGGTGCTGGCGCAGGATGTGCAGACAGCCACAGGCAGTGGCGCGGTGTTGCGCGTTCTGGACAAGATCAACGGCGAGGTGATGGACCTTGACCTGCGCAACGGCACTGGCGGTGCGGCGTGGCGGATGCAGGTGGAGCTGGGCGAATGCCGCTATCCCGCCGGCAACCCCGCTGGTGATGCCTTTGCCTTTGTCACCCTGCGGCACGAGGGCACGGCGGAGCCGCTGTTCCGGGGCTGGATGATCGCCTCGGCCCCGGCGCTGAATGCGCTGGACCATCCGCGTTATGATGTCTGGGTGATCCGCTGCACCACGTCCTGAGGGTTGGCGGGCAGGGCGGGGCCGGTGAAATCGCCGCCTCCGGCGAGAGCCTGTTCCAGACGGCGGTGATATTCGGCCCGGGTGACTTCGATCGCGCCGAGGCTGGCGAGATGTGGCGTCAGGAATTGCGCATCGAAGAGCCGGAACCCGCCACGGCGCAGACGATCCACCAGATAGGCCAGCGCGATCTTTGACGCATCCGTGCGGCGCGAGAACATGCTTTCCCCGAAAAACGCGGCCCCCAGCGTGACACCGTAGACGCCGCCCACCAGCGCCTCGCCTTCCCAGACCTCGAGGGAATGGGCGTGGCCCATGCGGTGCAGATCCATGTAAAGACGGCGGATCTCGGCGTTGATCCATGTTTCGTCGCGGTCGGCGCAGGCATCCACCACATCGGCGAAGGCCCGGTTCACGCTGACGCCATGCGGCCAGCGGCGCATCCGCCGGGCCAGACTGCGCGAGAGGTGGAAGCCGTTCAGGGGAAAGATGCCCCGGCGGCGCGGATCGACCCAGAACACATCGGGGTCGTCACGGGTTTCGGCCATGGGGAAGATGCCCGCCGCATAGGCGTTCAGCAGCAGTTCGGGCGTGATGACCGGGTCCGTCATGGACGGGCCCGGTTCGTGCGACAGGGGGGCTGCCTCAGGCCGGCAGATGCGTCTTCAGCCAATGTTCCAGCCAGTGAATGTTGTAATTGCCGGTCTGGACATCCTCTTCCTGCAACAGCGCATGGAACAGGGGGATGGTGGTATCCACGCCGTCCACGATCAACTCTCCCAGCGCGCGGGCCAGACGGGCCAGTGCTTCGGGACGGTCGCGACCATGCACGATCAGTTTGCCGATCAGGCTGTCGTAATAGGGTGGGATGCGATAGCCGTCATAGAGCGCGGAATCCATCCGCACGCCAAGGCCGCCGGGGGCGTGATACTGGGTAATCCGGCCGGGGCAGGGTGCGAAATTCGGCAGTTTTTCGGCGTTGATCCGCACTTCGATGGCATGGCCGTTGATCGTCAGATCCTCCTGCGTGAAGGACATGGGCAGTCCTTCGGCCACGCGGATCTGTTCGCGCACGAGGTCCACGCCGAAGATCGCCTCGGTCACGGGGTGTTCGACCTGAAGGCGGGTGTTCATCTCGATGAAGTAGAACTCGCCCTTTTCATAGAGGAACTCGATCGTGCCTGCGCCGATGTAATTGATCTTGGCCACGGCATCGGCGCAGACCTTGCCGATGCGTGCGCGTTCCTCGGCGGTGATCACGGGGCCGGGGGCTTCTTCGAAGACCTTCTGGTGACGGCGCTGGAGAGAGCAGTCACGCTCGCCCAGATGCACCGCGCGGCCCTTGCCATCGCCGAAGACCTGGATCTCGATATGGCGGGGCGTGGTCAGGTATTTCTCGATATAGACCTCGTCATTGCCGAAGGCGGCCTTCGACTCCGAGCGCGCGGTCATGAAGGCGCTTTCCATGTCCGCGGCGGTCATCGCCACTTTCATGCCACGCCCGCCGCCACCTGCCGTGGCCTTGACGATCACGGGATAGCCGATCTCGGACCCGATGCGCTTGGCATCTTCCAGCGTCGGCACGCCGCCATCCGAGCCGGGCACGCAGGGCACGCCCAGGGCCTTCATCGTGTCCTTGGCGGTGATCTTGTCGCCCATCATGCGGATATGCGCGGCGGTGGGGCCGATGAAGGTGATGCCGTGGTCTTCGACGATCTGCACGAAATTCGCGTTCTCGGACAGAAAGCCATAGCCGGGATGGATCGCCTGCGCGCCCGTGATCTCGCAGGCCGAGATGATGGCCGGGATCGACAGATAGCTGTCGGTGGACGGGGGCGGGCCGATGCACACGGCCTCGTCGGCCATGCGGACATGCATGGCGTCGGCATCGGCGGTGGAATGGACGGCCACGGATTTGATGCCCATCTCACGCGCGGCACGGATGACGCGCAGGGCAATCTCGCCACGGTTGGCAATCAGGATTTTATCGAACATTGCCTGTGCCTTATTCGATGATCATCAGGGGGGCGCCATATTCCACGGCGGCGCCATCCTCGACCAGAATCCGCTTCACCGTGCCCGATTTCGGGGCGGGGATGTGGTTCATGGTTTTCATCGCCTCGATGATGAGCAGGGTATCCCCCTCGTTCACCTGCGCGCCGACGGTGACAAAGGCGGGCGAGCCGGGCTCGGCCTGCATATAGACGGTGCCCACCATGGGCGAGGTCACGGCACCGGGCAGCGAGGCGGGGTCTTGCGATGCGGCGGCCGCGGGCGCGGCGGCTGCGGCTGCCGCCGGGGCGGGCGCAGCGGCATATTGCATCTGGGCCGGGGCTGCGTAAGTGACCTGCTGCGGGGCGGCACGGCTGACGCGCACGTTGAGGCTGTCATCCTCGCCATATTCGCGCATGACCTCAAGCTCGGTCAGATCATTCTCGCGCAGCAGTTCCGCCAAAGCCTGAATGAAGGCAACGTCGCTGTCATGGTTCTTTTTTGTCATACTATCCTCGACCGGTTCCGACAGGGCTGTCCGGGCGGCGATGAGCCTGCCCTGCGCCATTCTGACCCGCTTATAGGTCATCGTGCCGTCAGGGAAAAGCGGCCAATTCGCAAGCGTCGCGGTCAGGACGGAACCCGCCGCTGTGCGATCCGGGGCGGTCGGATCATGGTGCGGGTGGGGGATGCGGCGCCGGCATTCTGTAAATCAGGCTTCTGCCGCGTTGAAAATCGTGTAAAAATGGTTTTGTTGCAGCGTCTTGTCTGATGATGTTGCGGGGGCACGGGGCAAGGACCGAAGCGGGGGGACGCAGGATGCCACAGCGGCAGTTGACCGGGGGACGTATCCGCGAGCGACGGATCGCGCTGGGGTTGCGCCAGGCGGATCTTGCGAAACAGGCGGGGATTTCGGCCTCCTACCTCAATCTGATCGAACACAACCGCCGCCGGATCGGGGGCAAGCTGCTGTTGGATCTGTCGGCCGCATTGGGGGTCGAGCCGTCGGCGCTGACCGAAGGGGCCGAGGCCGCCTTGATCGCCACGCTGCGCGAGGCGGCAAGCGCTGTGCCCCATGTCCAGCCCGAGACGGAGGCCATCGAGGATCTGGCCGCGCGGTTTCCGGGCTGGGCCGGCGTATTGGTCGAGCGGCACCGGCGCGTTCTGACGCTGGAGCGCACGGTCGAGCAACTGGCGGATCGGCTGACCCATGATCCCTATCTGGCGGCGTCCATGCATGAGGTTCTGTCCAGCGTCACCGCGATCCGGTCCACGGCTGCGATCCTTGTGGACCCGCGTGAGATCGAACCGGAATGGCGCGACAGGTTTCATCGCAACATCAACGAGGATGCCGCGCGGCTGGCGCGGTCGGCGCAGGCGCTGGTCGCCTATCTGGACGGGGCGGGCAAGGCCGATGCGGCCCTGAGTTCGCCGCAGGACGAGATGGAGCGTTTCCTGACCCGGCGCGGCCATCATTTCGCGGAGCTGGAGGAGGAGTGCACCGCGCACGACCGGGTGATCGCCGCCATCATCGAGGGGGATGAGGCGTTGCAATCGGCCTCGGCCCGGGCGCAGGCGCGCGTCTATCTTGAGAGATACCGCATGGATGCGGAGCGTCTGCCGCTGGCGCGGTTGCAGGCGGCGCGCGGCGCGGCCAGCACGGCGGAGGAGGGGTTGGACCCCTTGCATCTGTCGGCGCGGCTGGGGGTCGATCCGGCCACGGTCATGCGGCGGCTGGCCAGTCTGCCCGTTGCGGATGACCGGGAGACCAGCCCCCAGATGCCGGTGGGTCTGGTCAGTTGCGATGCCTCGGGCACCTTGCTGTTGCGGCGCGCGCTGGATGGGTTTGCGCTGCCGCGTTTCGGGGCGGCCTGTCCGCGCTGGCCGCTGTTCGCGGCGCTCAGCCGGCCGATGACGCCGCTGCGGCAGACCCTGCGGCAGAGCGGGCGGCACGGGCGGCTGTTCCGGGCCTATGCGATTGCGCAACCCGTGGGACAGGCAGATTACAACGCGGACCCGCTGTTCGAGGCGCATATGCTGATCCTGCCCTTGTCACAGGATACGGTCGGTCCCGCCTTGGATGCAGAAACCGCTGCACCGCGCGAGGTCGGGGTCAGTTGCCGCATCTGTCCCGCCCGCGACTGCGAGGGGCGGCGCGAGCCGTCGATCCTGACAGATGGGTTTTGACACGCTGGCCCGCACCGACGATAGTCGGCGCAGGTTCGTGCCGTCCGGCTTGCGCGAAGGCCCGGCGGGGCCGAACCGATCCGCTACATTCCAGGGGAGGGGAAAGTGGCATGGCGAGACATGTTCTGATCATCGAGGATGAGCCGAATATCATCGAAGCGATCAGCTTCATCCTGACCCGTGACGGGTGGCAGGTGGATACCCATTCCAACGGCCATGATGCGGTGGATGTGGTGCGCGCCCGCGCGCCGGATCTGGTGATCCTTGACGTGATGCTGCCGGGGCGCAGCGGTTATGACATCCTGACCGATCTGCGCGCCGGGGCGGATACGCGCGACCTGCCGATCCTGATGCTGACCGCGCGCGGTCAGGCGCGGGACCGGGAACTGGCCGAGAAGGCAGGCGCCAGTCGTTTCATGACCAAGCCGTTCTCCAATGCCGATGTGATCGAGGCGTTGAACGCATTGGTGGCCAAATGAAGGAACGCGCCAGCCCCGTGTTTCTGGAGCGGCGCAGCTATCGCCAGAGGCGGCTGATGGATGCGGCCCGGCTGTTGCCGGTGCTGGGTGGGCTGCTGTGGCTGGTGCCGCTGTTGTGGCCGCAGCGGACAGGATCACCCGCGCCCGCCGAGGTGGAGGCGGTCGCCACATCCAGCGCCATCGTCTATATCTTCGGGGTCTGGATTGTGCTGGCGCTGGCCGCGCTGTTCCTGTCGCTGATGCTGGACGGCAAGGCCGAGGCGCAGGGCGGCAGGGGCGACTAGGGGCAGGGCATGGCAACGCTCAATATACTGATCGCTGTCTGTCTGGCCTATGTCGCGCTGCTGTTCGCTGTGGCCTTCATGGCCGAACGGGCCGCGCTGAAGGGGCGGGGCAACTGGCTGCGCTCGCCCTGGATCTATACGCTGTCGCTGTCGATCTATTGCACCGCCTGGACCTTTTATGGCGCGGTCGGCTATGCCGCGCGGTCGGGTCTGGAATTCGTGACGATCTATCTGGGTCCGACATTGGTGATGATCGGCTGGTGGTGGGCGCTGCGCAAGATGGTGCGGATCGGACGCACGCAGCGCATCACCTCGGTCGCGGATCTGATCTCGTCGCGCTATGGCAAGTCGGGGTTGCTGGCCGTCTGTGTCACCCTGCTGGCGGTGATCGGCATCACGCCTTATATTTCGCTGCAATTGCAGTCGGTTACGCTGTCTTTTTCAAGTTTCGCCGTAAATGATCCGGGCGGGCAGTCCCTGATCGCGGGCTATGATACCGCGCTTTGGGTGGCTGTGGGTCTGGCCATGTTCACGATCCTGTTCGGCACCCGGAACCTTGACGCGAACGAGCGGCATCACGGCGTCGTCATGGCCATCGCGGTTGAGGCGGTGGTCAAGCTCTTTGCGCTGATCGCGGTCGGCATCTTCGTGGTCTGGGGGCTGGCTGGCGGCATCGGGCCGATGCTGGCGCGGATCGACGCCTCGGAGATCGGTCAGTGGCAGATGGATGGCGGGCGTTGGGTCGGGTTGACCTTCCTGTCGGCTGCCGCCTTTCTGACACTGCCGCGCATGTTTCAGGTGCTGGTGGTCGAGAACGAGGATGAACGCCACCTGCGCACCGCCGCCTGGGCCTTTCCGACCTATCTGATGCTGATGAGCCTGTTCGTCGTCCCCATCGCGGTGATCGGGCTGGAGGTCATGCCGGCCGGGTCCAACCCTGACCAGTTCGTGCTGACCGTGCCCCTGACCCAAGGGCAGGAGGGTTTGGCGATGCTGTCCTTTCTGGGGGGCTTCTCCTCGGCCACCTCGATGGTGATCGTGGCGTCCATCGCGCTGTCCACCATGGTGTCGAACCATATCGTGATGCCCATTTTCCTGCGCCTGACGCAGGGCGGGGCAAGCGGGCCTTCGGATGTGCGCCATGTGGTCATTCTGGCACGGCGTCTGTCCATCGGGCTGGTTCTGGCGCTGGGGTATCTTTACTACAAGATCTCGGGCGGAGGGTCGGCGCTGGCGGCCATCGGGCTTGTGTCCTTTGCCGGGCTGGCACAGCTTCTTCCGGCGATGATGGGCGGCATCTTCTGGCGCGGGGCCACGCGCAACGGCGCGTTCGCGGGGCTCGTGGTGGGCTTTGCCATCTGGACCTGGTGTCTGCTCTTGCCGGGATTCGGCGGCGGTGTCCTGTCGTCCGGGCTGATGGAGGCGGGGCCTTGGGGGCTGTCCTGGCTGCGGCCCCATGCCCTGTTCGGGATCGAGGGGATGGATCCGCTGCTGCACGCGGCCATGTGGTCGCTGCTGCTGAATGTGACGGTCTTCGTGCTGGTCTCTCTCGTCAGTTTCCCCTCGCCGCTGGAACGGTTGCAGGGCGCGCAATTCGTCAACATCTTCGATCATTCGGACAACCCGCAAAGCTGGTCTGGTGGCATTGCCCAGTCCGAGGATCTGATGATCATGGCGCAACGGATTCTGGGCCCGGAGGAGGTGCAGAGCTTCTTTCAGGCCGAGGCCGCGCGGCAGGGGCTGGCCGGGTATCTGCCGGAACCGACGCCCGATTTTCTGGCCCGGCTGGAACGCGAGCTGTCTGGTGCTGTGGGTGGAGCCACGGCACATGCGATGGTTGCGCAGATCATGGGCGCGGCGACTGTGTCGGTCGAGGATCTGCTGGCCGTCGCGGATGAGACCGCTCAGATGATGGAATATTCCAGCCAACTTGAGGCGAAATCGAATGAATTGACCCGCACCGCCCGGCAGTTGCGCGCGGCCAATGACAAGCTGACCCAGCTTTCGGTGCAGAAGGATGCGTTCCTGAGCCAGATCAGCCACGAGTTGCGCACGCCCATGACCTCGATCCGGGCCTTTTCCGAAATTCTGCGCGATGCCGAGGGGTTGGAACCCAAGGATCTGACCCGCTATGCCTCGATCATCCATGCCGAGGCGATCCGCCTGACGCGGCTGCTGGATGATCTGCTGGATCTGAGCGTACTGGAGAACGGGCAGGTCAATCTGAACCTGCGCGACGGCGTGTTGTCGGATGTGATCAGCCATGCCATCGCCGCGACGGGCACGGATATGCATGTCATGCGGGTGCGTCGCACCGGGCCTGCCTCCGAGATCGTGCTGACCACGGATCACGACCGTCTGGCGCAGGTCTTCATCAATCTGATCGCGAATGCGCAGAAATACTGCGATGCGGAGCGGCCCGAGCTGACGATAGATGTCAGTCGGCGCGGTGGGCGGGTGATCGTGGATTTCATCGACAACGGGTCGGGCATTCCACCCCATGCGCAGGGCATGGTGTTTGAAAAATTCTACCGCGTGGCCGACCGTCAGGCGGGCGGTGCCGGGCTGGGTCTGGCGATCTGCCGCGAGATCATGCTGCGGCTTGGCGGCACGATCACCTATCTGCCGGGGCAGGGCGGCGCGGCGTTCCGCG
>JAMWZG010000429.1 GCA_024304855.1 Paracoccaceae bacterium | reverse complement strand
GAGGTGTGCACCACGATGGAGGCGGCCGTGGCCCGCGCCATGGCCGAGGCGCAACCGGGCGAGGTGGTGCTTCTGGCCCCGGCAGCGGCGAGCTTCGACCAGTATGACAATTTCGAGCGGCGCGGCGAGGATTTCGCAGCGCGGGTCAAGGCGGGGGTGCAAGGGGAGGGGGGCCCCCCACGGGTTTCCCCGCGCGCGGCTTATCAAGGGGATGGGAGTTTTCGTTTCAGCTGAAGCGTTGACCTTGCCTGAGTATCCCCCGCGCGGACTCAAGACGCGGCACGCGCCGCCGCGCGATCGCCGACCCGCCCCCCGTTCTTCAAAAAACGGCGGCGGCGATTTTGCAACGGTTGCGGCGGAAACTGACGCTCAAGGATCGGGCGGGGATACAGTGGCCGCAACGCGCGTCGCATCGCCACCCCGCGTGTCGGCGACCGCGCGGCTGGGGTGAGGGGGAAGCAAGTCCGCAATAACGCGCTTTCCTCCCGGTTCTTCCCCCCGCGCGGACTCAAGGCGCGGCACGCGCCGCCGCGCGATCGCCGACCCGCCCCCCGGGGCGGCGATTTTGCAACCGTTGCTCAAGCAAACTAAGGCTCAAGGACTGGGCGGGGATAAAGTGGCCGCAACGCGCGTCGCATCGCCACCCCGCGTGTCGGCGACCGCGCGGCTTTGTGGCTTGGACGAGCG
Source organism: Paracoccaceae bacterium (assembly GCA_024304855.1). Lineage (GTDB taxonomy): Bacteria > Pseudomonadota > Alphaproteobacteria > Rhodobacterales > Rhodobacteraceae > Seohaeicola. The sequence continues at coordinate 1,438 of JAMWZG010000429.1, read as the reverse complement.
GGTGCATGTGAGGCGGCGTCCCCTGCGGATAGGAATGCCCGCTGCGGCGGTGTCAGCCTCGTGCTGCAATATCCCGGCCTGCGGCCACGCCGCTCGACCAGGCCCATTGGAAGTTGTAGCCGCCCAGCCAGCCGGTCACGTCCACCGCCTCTCCGATGAAGTAAAGCCCCGGCACCAGCCGGGACATCATGGATTGCGAGGACAGACCGTCGGTATCGACCCCGCCCAGCGTCACTTCGGCGGTGCGATACCCCTCGGACCCGGTGGGCGTCAGTTCCCAGCCGGTCAGGCGATCGGCCAAAGCGCGCAATTTGGCATCGTTCTGATCGGCTAGGTTGCCCGCCAGCGCCCAGTCGGCGGCCAGATGGTCGGCCAGCCGCGCAGGCAGCATCTGCGCCAGCACCGTCTGCATCTGCCGCCGCCCGCTCTCCTGCCGCTGCACGCGCAAGAGAGCATAGGGATCGGCACCGGGCATCAGGTTGACGCGGATGCTCTCGCCCTCGACCCAATAGCTTGAGATTTGCAGGATCGCAGGGCCCGACAGGCCGCGATGGGTGAACAGCATCGCCTCATCGAACCGCGTCTCGTGGCAGGCGGCCGTCACCGGAACCGCCACACCGGCCAGGTGCGCGAAACGATCCGGCTGAAAGGTCAGCGGCACCAGCGCGGGGCGCGTCTCGGTCAGGGTGTGGCCGAACTGGCGCGCGATGTCATAGGCCAGACCCGTGGCCCCCATCTTGGGGATCGACTTGCCGCCGGTCGCCACGATCAGGTTGCGCGCGCGCACCGCGACCTGCCGCCCCTCGCGTTCCAGCGTCACGGTGAACGCGCCCGCGTCCCGCGCCACCGACAGCACAGAGGTCGAGAGCCACAGATCCGCCCCCACAGCCGCCATCTCGGAGAGCAGCATCGCCACGATCTCCTTGGCCGAGCCGTCGCAGAAAAGCTGCCCCAGCGTCTTTTCATGCCAGGCGATGCCGTGGCGCGCGACCAGATCCAGAAAATCCCACTGGCTATAGCGTTTGAGCGCCGATTTGCAGAAATGCGGATTGCGGCTGATGAAATTGGCAGGGCCTGCGTGCAGATTGGTGAAATTGCACCGCCCGCCGCCGGAAATGCGGATCTTTTCGCCCGCCGCGCGGGCATGATCCACGACCAGAACCCGCCCGCCCGCATGGGCGGCGGCCATCAACCCGGCCGCTCCGGCCCCAAGGATCAGCGTGTCCACCTGCATGGTCAGGCAGGTGGCGCGATTTGCCTGCCAAGGCAAGGGGTTTGCGCCGGGATAAGTCTTTCATTGCCGCTATTTTCGCGCTACACTCGGCCCCAGACCCCGCAAAGGGGCGATTTTCGAGGCAGTGTACGGCGGTTAACCCATGACAGAGATGGTCTATGGCTCGGTTCCGGTCAGGAACGTGGAGCCTGTTCTTCCCAAATG
>JAMWZG010000428.1 GCA_024304855.1 Paracoccaceae bacterium | reverse complement strand
AGGCGTCGATATGGTCACGGTGGTGACGGAAGGCATCTTCTCCTATTGCGGGGTCAAGGTGAAGATCGACACCGACCGCCACATCGGCCACGAACGCGCCATCGTGCGTGTGGACGGTGAGGCGATCGGCCATGTCATGACCGCCGAATACGGCTCCAAGATGCTGTCGCTGGGCGGGGTCGAACACCTGACTGGCGGGTCGAAAAAGGAGGGCCGCGTCACCTGCGACGCCCTGATGCGCCTGTGCAACCGCGAGGCGGTGGAGATGCAGATCGACGATGGCGTGACCATCGTGGTGCAGGCGGGTCAGGCCCCGATCATCAATGGCGTGCCCGAAAAACTGATGCGCGTGGGCTGCGGCTCTGCCACCATCGGCATGTTCGCCAAGCAATGGCACGGCCATGTCGATGAGGTGGTGGTGGTCGATGACCATATCACCGGCGTCCTGACGGAACATGAGGCGGGCAAGGGCCTCGACATGCGCCCCTCCGGCATCAAGGTGAAGGGGCGCAAATCCACGCCGGGCCGCTATTTCCAGGTGGCCGAACCCGGCACCGGCTGGGGCGGCACCAATGTGGAAGACCCGCTCACCATCCTCAAACCCGCCGATCCCAAGGTGGCATGGCCGGGCCTGCGCCTTCTGATGATCTCGACCACCGGGGAACAATGGGCCTATTACACGCTCGATGACGCGCTGAACCCGCAACCCGCGCAGATCACGCCCGACCTGCTGGCCACCGCCGAACGGATCGCGGAAAACTGCGAACCCTCGCTCTGCTCGGTGTTGTTCATGGGCGGTGCGGGCGGATCCTTGCGCGCAGGCGTCACGGAAAACCCCGTCCGCCTCACCCGCTCGGTCAAGGATGCGCTGACCTATGTCAGTTGCGGCGGGGCCGAGGCCTATGTCTGGCCCGGCGGCGGCATCACCGTCATGGCCGATGTGATGGACATGCCCACCAATTCCTTCGGCTATGTCCCCACCCCCGCGCTGGTCGCGCCCATCGAATTCACCCTGCGTCTGGCCGATTACGCGGCGCTGGGTGGACATGTGGACCATATCAAGCCGGTCGAGGACGTGCTGACCCCCGCCATCCGCAAGGTGCTGCCGAATGTCAGCCAGCCCGATCCGCATGATCCGCAGAACTACCGTTGGCGGCCTGACCGGAAGGGACGGCGCTGATATGGGGCCACAAGCCGCCCTTCTGCCGGATGGTCGTCTGCATCTGCATCACGGCCCCATCGACCTCGTGATCATGGCCGAGGAGCAGAGCGAGGAGGCGAGCCGCATCGCCTTCCGCGCGGCCCGCGATCGTTTTGCCTCTGTGCTCAATGAACTCGTCCCCGAACTGCCCCTGTTGCGCGCACCGCTTGGCAAGGCCCCGCAAGGCCTGATCGCGCAGCGGATGCACCGCGCCTGCGTATCCGTGGCGCAGGGTGATTTCATCACGCCCATGGCCGCCGTCGCCGGGTCGGTCGCGGATGAGGTGCTGGCCGCCATGCTGGCCGCCACCCCGCTCACGCGCGCCTATGTCAACAACGGCGGCGACATCGCCCTGCATCTGGCGCCGGGGCAGGTCTACCGCGCCGCCATCGCCGGGTTGGACGGGCAGCTGAACGGCCAGATCGTGATCGGCGCCAGCGACGGCGTGGGCGGCATCGCCACCTCGGGGCAGGGCGGGCGCAGCCTCAGCCTTGGTATCGCCACCTCTGTCACCGTCCTGGCGCGCAACGCCGCCACAGCCGATGCCGCCGCCACGCTGATCGCCAATGCGGTCGATCTGCCCGGCCATCCCGCCATCACCCGCCGCCCGGCGCAGGACATCCAGCCCGACAGCGATCTGGGCGCGCGCCCGGTCGTCACCCATGTCGCGCCCCTGACCCCGGCCGACATCGCCCGCGCCCTTGCTTCTGGTGCCGCCCGCGCACAGAAACTGGTGGCCGCCGGTCCCATTGCCGCCGCCGCTCTTGTCCTGCAAGGTCAGGGCGTCACGGTCTGAGAATTCACAGACAGGGCCATGGCCCGAACGGAAAGGAGCCTTGCACATGCCTGAGGTCGAGATACGCAAATTTGCCAGCGTGGTGGAGGAGGTCTTCCACGAAGGCGGCCCCCGCGCCACCACCCCCCTGCGC
>JAMWZG010000427.1 GCA_024304855.1 Paracoccaceae bacterium | reverse complement strand
ATAGCCCATCACGCCCAGTCCCAGAAATGCCAGTTTCGCCATTGTCCTTGTCCCTTGTGCAATTGTCTTTTGAGAGGTTTGTGTCTAGCTAACGGGCTGAATGCAAGGGTCAAGGACGGGTCGGGGATGGTCAGGGTCTTCCAGTGGTTGCTGCGGATTGCCGGGGGGATGGTCCTTTTGGTGGTGGCGGGGCTTGCGCTGGTGTTCTGGTTCGCGGGCCGGTCCTTGCCGGATTACAACCGGACCGTGGTGATCGCGGAAGGCGCGCCCGGGCCGGAGGCGCCGGTCGAGATCGTGCGCGACAATGCCAATGTGCCGCATATCTTCGGGGTCTCTGACGCGGATGTGTTCTATGGGCTGGGCTATGCCCATGCGCAGGACCGTTTGTGGCAGATGATGACGATGCGGCGCACGGTGCAGGGGCGGCTGTCCGAGGTCTTCGGGCAGCGCACGGTGAGTATCGACACGCTGATCCGGCGGCTGGACCTCTATGGTTTGGCGCAGCAATCGGTGGCGGTGCAGGATGCGCGCACGACGGCGGCGCTGCGCGCCTATGCCGACGGGGTGAATGCGCGGCTGGCCGAGATCAACGAGGAGGCCCTGGGGCGCGGCGCGCCGGAGATGTTCCTGTTCAATGCGCCCATCGCGCCCTGGACGCCGGCGGATTCCGTGGCGATGGTCAAGCTGATGGCCTTGCAACTGTCGGGGCATCTGGGGGCGGAGGTGAAGCGGGCCCGCACATCGCTGGCGCTGAATGACGAGGAGCGGCTGCGCGATCTGCTGCCCGATGCGCCGGGGAGCGGGGTGGCGGCACTTCCGGCCTATGCGAGCCTGTTCGAGGTCCCTCTGCCCCGGTTTGCCGACAGCCGGCCCTTGCCGCAGGACCGGCTGTCGCCCTTTCATCTGCCGGAACTGGCCGGCGCGTCGAATGCCTGGGCGGCGGCCGGGGCGCGGTCGGCCAATGGCGGCACGCTGCTGGCCTCGGACCCGCATCTGGGCTTCAGCGCGCCGACGATCTGGTATCTGGCGCGGCTGGAACTGTCGGCGGGGGGCGTGATCGGGGGCACCATCCCCGGCATTCCCATCGTGCTGTCGGGCCGGTCCGAGGATCTGGGCTGGGGCATCACCTCGTCCTATCTGGACGATCAGGATCTGTTCATCGAGCAGCTGAACCCGGAGAATCCGGAGGAATATCTGACGCCCGAGGGGTTCAAACCCTTCGAGACGCGCGCCTCGATCGTGAATATCAAGGATGCGGCCCCGATCACCCTGACGCTGCGCTGGTCGGAGAACGGGCCGATCCTGCCGGGAAGCCATGCCAATCTGGGCACGATCACGCCCGAGGGCCATGTGGCGGCGCTGTCCTGGACGGCGCTGACGCCGGATGACACCACGGTGAGTGCGGGTCTGGGGCTGATGTATGCCAGCACCGTGCAGGAGGCGCTGGAGGCGGCGGAGGGCTATGTCGCGCCGTCGCAGAACCTTGTGCTGGCGGATGGGGTGCAGATCGCGATGAAGACCATCGGGGCGGCCCCGCGGCGCGATGCGATGCATCAAAGCCAGGGGCGCATCCCCAGCCCCGGCTGGATCGCCACGAACCGCTGGCAGGGCACCCTGCCCTATGCCGCGAACCCCGAATTCGTGAACCCGGCGGGCGGCATTCTGGGCAATACCAATAACAAGATCGTGGACCGGCCCTTTCCGCTGCATGTCAGCCATGTCTGGGGCGACAGTCAGCGGGTGCAGCGCTGGCAGCGCCTGATGCAATCGCGCGAGGTGCATACGCGCGACAGTTTCATCGAGGCGCAGTTGGATACGGTCAGCGTCACGGCGCAATCGCTTCTGTCGCTGGTGGCGGCGGATCTGTGGTTCACGGGATCGGCCTCGCCCGAGGGGACGCGGATGCGGCAGCGGCAGCGGGCGCTGGACCTGCTGGCCAACTGGAACGGCGAGATGAACGAGCATCTGCCGGAGCCGCTGATCTATGCGGCCTGGATGCGCGCCTTGCAGGATCGTTTGATCCGGGACGAGATCGGGCCGCTGGCGGATGAGTTCACCCATGTGGAGCCATTGTTCATCGAGCGCGTCTATCGAGATGTCGATGGGGCGGGCATCTGGTGCGACGTGATCCAGAGTGCGCCGGTCG
>JAMWZG010000426.1:1877-2153 GCA_024304855.1 Paracoccaceae bacterium | reverse complement strand
CGCCCGCCTCACTGGACTTGGGATTCCGCCCAACCAGATACTTGGTCTTCTTACGGACGAGAACCAGGTGTTCACCAATGGCGAGATAACCGAGGGCCCTGCTCGTATCGGCCTGTCGGTTCCGCCGGGTTATGTAACACCCGAAGGGCTTGAAGAACTGCGGCTTGGCGTGGCTGGAGAGGTCGGACAAGTGGCGGTCAACGACATCGCCCGTGTCACTCGCGATGAGGCCGAACAGCCAAGCCAGATCATCCGCCAGAACGGAGCAGCAGCCTT
>JAMWZG010000426.1:1585-1867 GCA_024304855.1 Paracoccaceae bacterium | reverse complement strand
AGATGTGTTATAAGAGACAGGCGTGTCGGCGTTGACAAACCGGAACGTCGTCGAGGTCGGCGCTGCGGTCTCGGACCGGATCGAACAGCTGAGGGCCGCGTTGCCCGAGGGGGTAGAGATCACCCCTATCTATGAACAGCATGTTGTGGTCGACGAGGCGGTTTCGAGTTTTCTTGTCAGCCTAGGGCAGTCCATCGCCATCGTCGTCGGGGCGCTGATGCTGACCATGGGCTGGCGGGCGGGCCTTGTGGTGGGGGCAACGCTCGGGCTCACCGTTTTCTC
>JAMWZG010000426.1:1291-1577 GCA_024304855.1 Paracoccaceae bacterium | reverse complement strand
ACCGGGATTGGTCTGTCGCCCGATGCGACGGGCGAGTTCCTGTTTTCTTTGTTCGCGGTGATCGCCATATCTCTGCTCATGAGCTGGGTTCTTGCCGTAACCGTCACGCCGTATCTTGGCAAGCTGCTGCTCAAGGCCCCCAAGAACATTTCGGATGATCCCTACAAGGGCGCTTTCTATGGGGTTTATCGCGGGTTTCTGTGGCTGGCGCTGCCCGCCCGTATCCCGGTCGTGCTGACAATCTTGGGGATCACCGTCTGGTCGGTGATGGCCTTCGGTCAGGTCA
>JAMWZG010000426.1:0-1281 GCA_024304855.1 Paracoccaceae bacterium | reverse complement strand
AGGCCTTTTTCCCGGCGTCGAACACCCCGATTTTCTATGTCCAATTCCAGATGCCGCAAGGGACCGACATCAATGTCACCGATCGCGAAATGCGACGTCTGGAACAAATGTTTCTGGCCGAAGAGGGTGTAACAGATGTGACGACCCTGGTGGGGCGTGGTGCAAGCCGCTTCATGCTGACATACAACCCAGAGCAGGCGGATGCCAGCTATGGCCAGCTCATCGTCCGGGTTGCGGACGCCGCGATGATCCCGGCGATCGCCAGCAGACTCAACGAAGACTTGCCCGCTGAATTCCCCCACGCTCTGATCCGCGTCGAAGAGATCGTGTTCGGACCGCCAGCCGGTGCCGATGTTGCAGTTCGTTTTTCGGGACCCGATCCTGTCATCCTGCGCCAGCTCGCGGATGAGGCGACAAGCATTTTCGAGGATGCTGGCACGATCACCAATCCGCGCACCAACTGGCGCCAACGGGAAATTCTCATCGAACCTGTCGTAGACGAGTCGCGGATGCGGCTGGCCGGCGCTACGCGCAGCGCGATTGCGGACACCATTCGCTTTGGAACCTCCGGCTTGCGCGTTGGCGAGCTGAGAGAGGGAGACGAGGTGGTCCCGATTCTTCTCCGACTTCCCGAGAGCGAACGTGACGGCATCGGCCACGTCCGCGACCTGTCCGTTTGGTCCGCGGGGGCGGGATCCTATGTTCCAATGGCCAACCTGGTGGAACGCTTCGAAACACGCCTCGCCGAGGCGCTCATTCACCGGCGCGACCGCGAACGGACGATCACCGCCCTTGGTGGCGCGCGCAGCGACCTCACCGCTGATGAAGCTTTCCGCAGTGTCCGCGCCGAGATCGAGGCCATTCCGCTTCCGGAAGGTTACTCGATGGAATGGGGTGGCGAATTCGAAAGCGCCGGGGAGGCGCAGCAAAGCCTTGGCAAACAGCTTCCCCTAGGCTTCCTGGTCATGCTGACGATTTCAATCTTGATGTTCAACAAGATCCGCCAACCGCTGATCCTTTGGCTTGTCGTCCCCATGTCCGTGACGGGCATGGTCCTGGGGCTGTTGCTCACCGGATTGCCTTTCACCTTTACGGCATTGCTCGGCTTCCTCTCGCTATCCGGGATGCTGATGAAGAACGCGATTGTTCTGGTCGAAGAGATCGACTTGCAACGTGCAGATGGTGTTGCGGATTACGAGGCCGTGATGAATGGATCGGTTAGCCGTCTGCGCCCGGTGGTGCTCGCGGCCGGCACGACGATTTTCGGCATGATCCCACTCC
>JAMWZG010000425.1 GCA_024304855.1 Paracoccaceae bacterium | reverse complement strand
CCGGGGGAGGTGTGCGGGGCCTTGGTGGGAGTTGCGGGGTGTCGGGGCGCCGCTGGGCTTTGCCGGGGGATATGTGAAGCGAGACGCGACGGCGGATGGATGGAGGCATCGGGGGCTGTGCGTTCTGTGCGCTTTGGGTGGGCTGAAGGTTCTGGTTGAAGAGGTGAGGGAGCGTGTCACCGGGGGAGGTGTGCGGGGCCTTGGCGGGAGCAGCGGGCTGCGGGTTGCGGGGCGCTGGAGGCTGCTTTGCGGGAGATAAGTGAGGTGAGACGCGGCGGCGGGTGGTTGGAGGCATCGGCGGCGACGGTCATGCGGGCTTTGCGGGCTTTCAGGGTGAAGACCCTTCAGCGTTCTGTCGCACCCTTGCCGGCGATGATCCTGTCGCGGAATTGCGCGATCCGGGCGATGCGCGTCTCGGACTTCTTTGCGCCATTCAGGTTGATGACATAGCTTCTCTGACGGCCGCGCGTGAGCGCGTGAAAGGCATTGGCCAGCGCGGGATCTGCGTCGAGGGCTTGCACCAGCTCGTCTGGCAGGACAGGCGCGCTGTGATCCTTTGGGGCGGTCATGCCCGCCTCGGCGTAGCCACTGGCTTCGTGCAGGTAAGCGGAAATCGTGTCTTCCATGGCCGCGACCTGCGTGTTCGAGGTGAACCGGAACATGTCAGGATGCTGCGTGTTCGGCCCCTGCTTTTCCAAGACACGGTCAGGGTCTTTCATCAGGCCGGCCTCAAAGAAACTGAGGCGAAAGCCCCCACGCAGCGCGCCGATGATCGCGATGTTGCGATCTGCGTGCATGTAGCAGGGATGCCCCCATTTGACGGTTTCCCTGAGACCGGCCGCGCGGCAAATCTGGCGCAGCCTGGCGAGGCCGCTTTTCCAGAGTTGGGTGGAGCAATCTTGCGTGTCGAAGCGGTCGCAGCGCCCGCACCCTTTGGCGAAGTAATCCTGGATTTCGGAAATCATCATGCGTCCGAGGATAGCATGGATCGAGGCAGGCCCCTAGATGGTGCGTCGGGAGTTCACCCTTCATGGTGCCTTTGCGCGCCGGGACCGGGTGGTTGCACCGATGCCTGCACCGATGCCTGCACTGGGCCGGGGTCAGTTGGAGGTGCAGCCCCGGATGTCCACGGCGCGGTCCGCGCCCAGCACGGTCATTCTGAGGCCGGAGCGGTCGAGCGCGAAGGCCTGACCCGAGACATGCACCAGTTCGGTGGTGGCGGTGAGGGTGCCGCCCTGTCTGGTGCTGGCGGTTTCGGCCACCCAGACCAGCGGATCGGCGGTTTCGATCAGCACCGTCTCGGGCCCGCCGGCGCTGGGCATGTCGATCGTGACCGTCAGCCCCAGACCGTCGCTGATCGGGTTGAGGGTGCAGGCCACGGTGCCGACATCGGCGCGGGCGGCGGTGAGGGGTTGATCGGCCAGCGCCGCCTTGATCATGGCCTGTTGCGGATCGCTGCCGCGCGCGGGCAGGTCCAGCGCGAAATCCAGATCGACGGGCACGCAGATGGTGCTGCATATGCCGATCTGCATCCGGCCTGCGATCCGCGCGGGCTGGGCCGTGTTCTGGGGGGCGATCTGGAGGGGCAGGACCAGTTGTTCGGCATAGCCGACGGTCTGCATTCCGTTTTGCAGGAAGACATCGGGTGTGGGCCAGACCGGGGTGACGGCGGCGAGGTTATGCGAGCCTTGCAGGTCCATCGTGGGCGGGATGCCCGCATCGCCCGGCGCGCGCCAGTAGGTTTTCCAGCCCGGCGCGAGGGTCAGGTGGAGAGCTGCGACATGGCTGCCGTCCTGCGCTGTCCAGCCGGGCAGGAGGCGGGCCTGCACCATCTCGGCGGGGTTGTCGGTCTGGGTTTTGGCGGGTTGGGTCGTGCCGCTTTGGGCATAGCCGGTCTGGGCCGGGGCCGCGGGGGCGGTCAGGCTGGCGGCTGTCAGGGCCAGGGCAAGGGTGAGCAGGCTGCGCGTCATGACAGGGTGATGCGCGAAATGCGGATCAAGGACAACTCACATTCGGGCGATTGCGCCGTGTGGCGCGGGCGGGCGATTGCGCCGTGTGGGGCGGGCGGGCGTTTGCCGCGTATGGGGCGCGCCTGCGGGGGCATGATGCGCGCTTGTGCGGCGTTGCGGGGCGGTGCAGTCTGGCAAAGGGCAGGATC
>JAMWZG010000424.1 GCA_024304855.1 Paracoccaceae bacterium | reverse complement strand
GGCGGGGGCGGCGGGCTGGAGGCGGAAGCTCATGGGCTTGGACCTTTCGGGTAAGGATATTGCTTATTTCTGGCGTCATTGGGTATGAAATTGCGCGGGCGGGTGCAAGCGGCTTTTGCAGGCGCGGCATGATTGCCGCAACGCCGCATCCGTGGCGCGTGCCGGGGTGATCCGGCGAAGATCCTGCTGCGAAAATGGACAACCTGCGGAGGATCTTGTGCAAAAAGGCGAAAGCCGCGCGGATTTGCAATGCATTCCCGCGTCAAATCCGTAACGCTGCCGCAAACTGACATGAAAGGGCATTCCGATGATCGAGACTCCGTATCTTCTGTTTCTGGGCGATGCGCCCGATGCGCTGGCGGCCAAGGTGGCGCAGGGGATCAGGGACTGGCGGCCGCAGAATGCCGTGGGCCAGTTCCGGATGGAGGGCTGCCGCGCGGATATGCGCCTGCCCGACATGACGCTGGAGGAGGCGCGGGCGGCGGGGGCGAAGACGCTGGTGATCGGCGTGGCGAACCGGGGCGGCGTGATTTCGGCCGCGTGGAAGAAGGTTCTGGTGCAGGCGCTGGAGGAAGGGTTCGATCTGGCCTCGGGTCTGCACAACCTGTTGCGGGACGAGCCGGATCTGGTGGCGGTGGCCAAGGCAACGGGGCGGCAGTTGCATGATGTGCGCGTGCCGTCGGTCCAGTATCCGATTGCGAACGGGGTGAAGCGGTCCGGCAAGCGGTGCCTGGCGGTGGGCACGGATTGCTCGGTCGGCAAGATGTATACGGCGCTGTGCATGGACCGCGAGATGAAGGCGCGCGGGTTGAAGTCGAGTTTCCGTGCCACGGGGCAGACGGGCATCCTGATCACGGGCGATGGCGTGCCGCTGGATGCGGTGATCGCGGATTTCATGGCCGGGTCGGTGGAATGGCTGACGCCGGATAATGACGCGGATCACTGGGACATGATCGAGGGACAGGGAAGCCTGTTCCATGTGTCCTATTCGGGCGTGACCATGGCCTTGATCCATGGCGGGCAGCCCGATGCGCTGGTGGTGTGCCACGAGCCGACGCGCGAGCATATGCGGGGCTTGCCCGGCTACAAGCTGCCGAGCCTTGAGCAGGTGCGGGACATGGCCTTGGAACTGGCCAAGGTGGCCAATCCGGCCTGTCAGGTGATCGGCTATGCGATCAACACCCAGCACATGAGCGAGGATGCGGCGCAGGCCTATCTGGCGGATGTCGAGGCGCGGCTGGGCCTGCCCGCGACGGACCCTTACCGCTATGGCGCGGACAAGCTGGTGGACGCGCTGGCGGCGATCTGAGAGGGTTTTGGCGATATCTCCCGGTGCGCTGCGCCGGGGGAATGAGTATTTATGGCAAGATGAAGCGGGGGGCGGCGATGCGGATCACGGTTGAGCGGGATGTGTTCAAGCTGGCGCAGGTGTTCACCATCAGTCGCGGGTCACGGACCGAGGCAAAGGTGCTGACGGTGCGGGTCACGGATGGGGATGTGACCGGCTGGGGGGAATGTGTGCCTTATGCGCGGTATGACGAGACTTTGGACAGCGTGACCGCTGAGATCGAAGGGTTGCCGGGGGCGCTGACGCGTGAGGGGCTTTATGACCTGTTGCCCGCAGGGGCGGCGCGGAATGCGGTGGATTGCGCGCTCTGGGATCTGGAGGCGAAGCGGAGCGGCAGGAGAGTCTGGGAGCTGGCGGGTTTGGCGAAGCCGGGGCCGGAGATCACCGCCTATACGCTGTCGCTGGCGGAGCCTGCCGAGATGGAGGCGCAGGCGGCGAAACATGCGTTTCGCCCGCTGTTGAAGATCAAGCTGGGCACGCCCGACGATATGCCAAGGCTGGAGGCGGTGCGGCGGGGCGCGCCGAAATCCACGATCATCGTGGATGCGAATGAGGGATGGTCGGCGGCAGTCTATGCGGATCTGGCGCCGCATCTGGTGCGGTTGGGCGTGGCGCTGGTGGAGCAACCCCTGCCCGCGTCCGAGGATGAGGCGCTGATCGGGATGGAGCGGCCGGTGCCGGTTTGCGCCGATGAAAGCTGCCATGACCGGACGAGCCTGCCGCATCTGGCCGGGAAATATGATGTGGTGAACATCAAGCTGGACAAGACCGGGGGCCTGACCGAGGCGCTGGCGCTGCGCGATGCGGCGCGGG
>JAMWZG010000423.1 GCA_024304855.1 Paracoccaceae bacterium | reverse complement strand
ATCTATGGCGAGGCCCGCCCCGAAGACGCCCGCCGCCTGATCGAGGACGGGGTGCCCATCGCCCCCCTGCCCTTCATCCCGCGCCGCAAGACCAACTGACCCAGCAGAAAGCCGCCCCCATGCATATCGTCATCACCGGCGCCAGCCGCGGCATCGGGGCCGCCCTCAGCGCCCGCTACACCGCCGCAGGCCACCACGTCACCGGCACCGCCCGCGCCGCAGGCCCCGGCCTCACGCCCCTCGACGTGACCAATCCCGCAGACCACGCCCGCCTCGCCGCCACCCTGGCCGACCGCCCCGTGGACCTGCTCATCTGCAACGCGGGCATCTATGCCGACAAGGGCCAAAACCTCGACACCGGCTACCCCGCCCCGCTCTGGGCCGACACATTCGCCACCAATGTCACCGGCGTCTTTCTGGCGGTGCAGGCGCTCCTGCCGCATCTCGCCCGCGCCGCCACGCCGAAAATCGCCATCATCTCCTCGCAGATGGGCAGCGACACCCGCGCGCCCGGCGGCAGCTACATCTACCGCGCCTCCAAGGCCGCCGCGCTGAACCTCGGCCGCAACCTCGCCACCGACCTCGCCCCGCGCGGCATCGCGGTGGGCATCTACCATCCGGGCTGGGTGCAGACCGACATGGGCGGCAGCAGCGCCGACATCACCGTGGATCAATCGGCAAGCGGGCTGGCCGCGCGCTTCGACGCGCTCACCCTCGAAACCACCGGCTGTTTCGAAACATGGGACGGCCGCGCCCACCCCTATTGAGGGCGCGCTCCCCCTGCTTCTTCTTGCTGCAAATATCCGGAACCGCCTGCGCCCCGGGCGCACAGCCCGTCACGGCCTGTGACCGTCCCGCACAGCCGGTCACGGCACCAGATCGGCGCGGACCTCCTCCAGAACCACGCGCCACCAGTCAAAGGTATCGTCAAGGTTCTTGCGCGTGACCCCGCCGAACAGGTTCACATCCAGATCAATCGCCAGATCGCCATCCCCATCCAGATAGAGCGTGCCGAAACGGTTCTCGTCATTCCAGTCGCTCACCACCGCCGCATCGGGGCGCACCCCCGCGAAATAGGTCGTGAACTGGATCGAGGAACAACCCACCCCGCCCTCGCAGCCATAGAAGAACACCGTGTAGGACTGCCCGTCGATCCGCCCCTCGATCATCGGATCGCCCACCGAATCCTTGTCCAGCATGGCCGAGCCATAGCCCTCCGCGATCCGCAGGATCGCCGCCGGGTCCGACCCGTCCAGCAGATCCGCCGCATTCTGCGCCAGTCCCGCAGCAGGCAGCGCCAGCCCCACCCCCAGAGACAGGACCACCGCCAAAGAATATCGTGCCAAAATCATCTGATCCTCCTTGATCCCGTTCCCCACCCATTCCAGGCGGCACACTCACCCGCCCCGCAGCGCGGCGCTCTGTGCGGACAGTAACGACAGCGCCGCATCCGGCGCAAGATACCGTCACAGGACCGCCCCGCCCGCATATAGATATTGCGCGCATCCCGACGACGGATTACACGCGGGCGCAACCTCGACCAAGGACAGACCATGCCCGTTCTCGTCATGAAATTCGGCGGCACCTCCGTCGCCAACCTCGACCGGATCAAGCGCGCCGCCAAACGTGTGGGCGTGGAAGTCGCCAAGGGCTATGACGTGATCGTCATCGTCTCGGCCATGTCCGGCAAGACCAATGAACTCGTGGGCTGGGTGCAGGACATCTCGCCCTTCTATGACGCGCGCGAATATGATGCCGTCGTGTCGTCGGGCGAGAATGTGACAGCCGGTCTCATGGCCCTGACCTTGCAGGAAATGGACATCCCCGCCCGCAGCTGGCAGGGCTGGCAGGTGCCGCTCATCACCACCTCCGCCCATTCCGCCGCAAGGATCGAGGAGATCCCGACCGACAACATCACCGCCAAATTCGCCGAAGGCATGAAGGTCGCCGTGATCGCGGGCTTTCAGGGCATCTCGCCCGAAGGCCGCATCACCACGCTGGGCCGTGGCGGCTCGGATACCTCCGCCGTGGCCTTTGCCGCCGCCTTCAACGCGGAACGCTGCGACATCTACACCGATGTGGACGGCGTCTACACCACCGACCCCCGCGTCAGCCCCAAGGCCCGCAAGCTCGACAAGATCGCCTTCGAGGAGATGCTGGAACTCGCCAGCCTCGGCGCGAAAGTGC
>JAMWZG010000422.1 GCA_024304855.1 Paracoccaceae bacterium | reverse complement strand
GGGTTCCGCTCTATGGGGTAAAGCCAAGGCAACGAAAGGCCAAGCCCTGAGGGAGCGTCATGAAGTTCTTTGTTGATACCGCCGACATCGCCGCCATTGCCGAGTTGAACGATCTGGGGATGGTCGATGGCGTGACCACCAACCCCTCGCTGATCCTGAAGTCCGGGCGCGACATCCTTGAAGTGACACGCGAGATCGCAGAGCTGGTGGATGGTCCCGTCAGCGCCGAAGTGGTGGCGCTCGAGGCCGACGCCATGATCGCCGAAGGGCGCAAGCTGGCCGCCATCGCGCCCAATATCGCGGTGAAACTGCCCCTGACATGGGACGGGCTCAAGGCCTGCAAGGTGCTGTCGGGTGACGGGTTCATGGTCAACGTGACCCTGTGTTTCAGCGCCAATCAGGCGCTTCTGGCGGCCAAGGCGGGGGCCAGCTTCATCAGCCCCTTCATCGGGCGGCTGGATGACATCAATCTGGACGGGATGGAGCTGATCGAGGATATCCGCATCATCTATGACAATTACGGCTTCGAGACCGAGATCCTGGCCGCGTCCATCCGCACGGTCAATCATGTGCTGGACTGCGCGCGGATCGGGGCCGATGTGATGACCGCCCCGCCCGAGGTGATCAAGAAACTGGCAAGCCACCCGCTGACCGATGCCGGCCTTGCGACCTTTTTGAAAGATTGGGAAAAAACGGGGCAGAAAATCCTCTGACCCCGTGTTATAACCGCAAAAATCAAGAAGCAGGCCCGAGGCAGCAATGAGCACGAAACCCGGAATGGACAGCGCGCTGCGCGACAAGATCATGGCGCAACCCGATGTTATCCTTGAGGATCGGGATCTGATGCGCGCCCTGATCGCCGCGAATGAACGGATGATGGGCGCGAATATCATCGACCTGCGCGGCATCGCGATGGAGCGGCTGGAGGCCCGGCTGGACCGGCTGGAGGATACGCATCGCAGCGTGATCGCCGCCGCCTATGACAATCTGGCCGGCACCAATCAGGTGCATCGTGCCATCCTGCGGATGCTGGACCCGGTTGAGTTCGAGGTGTTCCTGCGCGATCTGGGCGGCCCCGTGGCCGAGATCCTGCGGGTGGACAGCATCCGTCTGGTGCTGGAATCGGTGCAGAATGATCAGGATGCGGTGGTGCAGCGTCTGGGCGATGTGCTGCGCGTGGCGCAACCGGGCTTTGTCGCCGATTACCTGAGCGCGGGTCGCGATGCGCCGCAGCGGCAGGTCACGCTGCGCCAGATGCAGGAAGGCAGCCCCGCCATCTATGGCGACAAGGCCGGCTGGATCAGGTCCGAGGCCTGCCTGCGTCTGGATTTCGGCGCGGGCCGCCTGCCCGGAATGCTGGTGATGGGCGCCGAAGACCCGCATCAGTTCAACCCCAGTCAAGGCACTGATCTGCTGGCCTTCTTTGCCGGTGTGTTCGAAAGATCGATGCGCCGCTGGCTCTCATGAGCCTGCTCTCCGAGGCCGCAAGCGAGGCTGTGCGCGCCTGGCTTGAGGGGCAGAAAACCCTCAAGGGTGCCTCGCCCAATACGATCGAGGCCTATCGCCGCGATGTGCTGGATTTCGTGGGCTTCATGGCCGCCCATCATGGCGCGCCGCAGGGTCTGGTGGCCTTGTCGCGGATCGGCGTGTCCGACATGCGCGCCTGGATGGCCGCCACCCGCGCCGATGACGTGGGCGCCCGGTCGCTGGCGCGCAAGCTCTCGGCGGTCAAGACCTTCTACCGCTGGCTTTCGGCGCGCGAAGGGTTCGAGCCGACGGCGGTTCTGTCCACCCGCGCGCCCAAGTTCCAGCGCAAGCTGCCCCGCCCTCTGGCCGAGGATGCGGCGCGCGCCATGATCGACCGGGTGGAATTGCAATCCCGGCACGATTGGGTCGCGGCGCGGGATATGGCCGTGGTGACGGTGCTTTACGGCTGCGGCCTGCGGATTTCCGAGGCGCTGTCGCTGACCGGGGCCGATCTGCCGCTGCCTGCGACCCTCAGGATCATGGGCAAGGGCGGCAAGGAGCGGGTGGTGCCCGTGATCCATGCCGCGCGCGATGCCGTCACACGCTATGCCCGGCTCTGCCCGCATCCGCTGACGCCGGATCAGCCGCTGTTCCGGGGCACGCGCGGCGGGGCGCTGAACCCGCGCGCGATCCAGAAGGTGATGGAACAGGCGCGGCTGCAACTGGGCCTGCC
>JAMWZG010000421.1 GCA_024304855.1 Paracoccaceae bacterium | reverse complement strand
TTCGCTCTTTTTAGGTGAGTGATGCAAGCGTCCCCGCCCCCGCCGATGCAAAGCCGCCAGATATGGTGCAGACATGCCACACATGCCTTTGGCCCGGCCCGCACCATTCCGCCGATCCCCGCGCCGGGGCCAAACCCTCTTTATCAAGCAAAGAGCTTGCCCCGAAGGGCAGGCTTGGCTAGGACGGTGGCAATGGATTTCCACACGGGGCTGGGCGCAGATGAAACAGCAGGCATTCAGGATCATCGCAAGCGGTATGCTGGTTTTCGCACTCGCCGCCTGTGCCAACCAGGCCGAGGATGAGGCGCAGGCCGATGGCCAGCCGCGCATCTTCGACGCCGGCCGCGACGCCAACGCCTTCAACACCGGGCAGTCGATCTTCGACATCTTCAACCGCAACGCCCCCGATGTCTCGGTCGAGGTGAACCGTTATCTCTGGAACGCCTCGCTCGATGTGCTGAACTTCATGCCCATCGAATCGGTCGATCCCTTCACCGGCGTCATCGTCTTCGGCTTCGGCCAGCCGCCGGGCGGCGGGCAGGCTTACCGTGGCACCGTCCATATCAAGGATCCCGCGCTCGAGGCGCGCTCGCTGACCGTGGCGCTGCAAACCCGCTCTGGCCCCGTCGCCGCCGGCACCCAGCGCGCGGTCGAGGATGCGATCCTCTCCCGCGCTCGCCAGTTGCGCATCGCGGACGGCAAGCGTTAATCGCCCACCACACCCGGCGTCAGGGCGGCCAGCCGCCCGATCCAGTCCAGTTGCTGCGGCAGGCAGATGCGGCGCAGATCTACCTGCGCCCGCACCTGCGCCCGCGCCGCCTCGCCCAGACGGCCACGCAGATCCGCATCCTCCATCAGACGGCAGACACGCTCCACCAGCCCGTCACCGTCAAAGAAATCCACCAGAAGCCCCGTCTCGCCATCCGTGATCGCCTCGCGCAGCGGTGCGGTATCGCTCGCCACGATCGCCGCGCCCACGCTCATCGCCTCGAACAGCGACCAGCTCAGGACAAAGGGATAGGTCAGATAGACATGCACGCGGCTCACCCGCAGCAGCGGCACAAAATCGGCATAGGGGATTCGCCCCAGAAAATGCACCCGCGCCCAATCGGCATCCGCGATCTTCCCGCGCACCTCATCGGCATAGATCTGCTTCCAGGTCTGCCCTTTGGGCGGCCTCGCCCCATAGGACACCTCATCCCCGCCCACGATCAACACCTGCGCGCCGGGCCGTTCCCGCAGCAACCGGGGCAGCGCCCGCATGAACACATGATAGCCGCGATAGGGTTCCAGATTGCGGTTGACGAAGGTGATCACCTCATCGCCCCGCGTCAGAACCCGTCCCCCCGGCAGGGCGAACCGCGCCGCCGCATCCGGACGCAGCAGATCCGTGTCGATTCCGTCATGGATCACGCTGATCCGCTCGCGAAAGGCCGCCGGAAAGGTATTGGCCTGAAACCGCGTCGGGCTGATCCCCGCATCACAGAGCGGCAGATGAATCAGGTTGTTCAGGTTCTTCATCCGGATACGCAACCGCTCCGCTTCATCCACGCGCGGCATGAACTCGGGATCAAACCCCAGATGATCCCGGTCCGACAGGTGATAAAGCTCGCAGTAAAGCCCGATCCGCGCCTGCGGCCAGACATCGCGCAGGAACATCGCCTCGCCCCAGCCGGGATGCGCCACGATCAGATCCGGCTGATACCCCTGCTCCCGCAGGGCGCGCGCCGCATGATAGCAGGCCTCGCCCCGGATCACCTTGGTCTCGGTATCGGCCATCCAGGGATGCACCCCCTGACATGACCGCCGCCGGATCGCATAGGGCAGCATCCGCACCCCCTGCCAGACCGCCGCCTGCCGGATACGCAGGGTCAGCGCCGTGCAGTCATGCCCCGCCGCGACAAGGGCAGGGGCCAGATGCTTGAACTGGCCGGGAAAGTTCTGATGGATGAACAGGATCTTCACGGAAACACGGGCCCTCACTCGTCACGCTGGCCCTTTATAACGGCCATTTTCCCCCTGCACAGACCCGCATTTTTGCGCGCCGCCACTGGACCACGGGTCAAACCGGGCCTATCACGCGGGGTGAACCGGGGCACCGCCCCCGCAGGATGAACAAGAGGTCAGCCCGATGTCGCGCTATGATGCCGCCCAGATCGAAGCGAAATGGCAATCCGCATGGGACAGCGCCGGCCTGTTCCGC
>JAMWZG010000420.1 GCA_024304855.1 Paracoccaceae bacterium | reverse complement strand
CGCCTTCGGCCTGCCCGCCGCCGCCGCCGTGACCGCAGGCACGATGATGGGCCCCGCGCAGGTGGGCGTGCGCATCCTCGACATGCTCTTCGGCCTGCGCCTGCACCCGCTGACCACCACGATGATCTCGACCCTGCTTCTGATCGTGGCGCTGGCCGTGCTCTGGACGACCGGGCCCACGCTGACAGGCGCGATGATCTTCGCCGTCCTCTTCGGCCTCGCCCAGGGCCTCACCTCGATCGTGCGGGGCACGGTGCCGCTGGTCCTCTTCGGCGCCCATGGCTTTGCCGCCCGTCTGGGTAAGCTGGCCGCCGTGCGCATGGTCATGGCCGCCATCGCCCCTTTCGGCATCGCGCTGATCATCGAGACATGGAGCGCGAGCGCCGCCCTTCTGGCGATGCTCTGCCTGGCCGTGCTGGGGGCCCTGGCGCTCAAAATGATCCCGCGCTGAGAGGCTAGAGCATCACCGGCGTCAGATCGCCCTGCGCGAAGCGTTCCAGCACCATCGGGTAAAGCCGGTGCTCCTGCACCAGAACCCGTGCCGCCAGATCCGCCTCGGTATCACCGGGCAGGACAGACACCCGCGCCTGCCCCAGGATCGGCCCGTCATCCAGCGCAGGCGTCACCAGATGCACCGTGCAGCCCGCCTCATGATCGCCCGCCTCAAGCGCACGGGCATGGGTGTGCAACCCTTTGTATTTCGGCAAAAGCGAGGGGTGGATATTCAGCATCCGCCCCGCCCATTGCGCCACGAACCCTTCGGTCAACACGCGCATGAACCCCGCCAGACACAGAATATCCGGCGACACCTTGTCCAACTCCGCCTGCAAGGCCGCCTCGAAACCGGGACGGTCGCCCTTGAAGGCACGATGATCCACCGCCACGGTCGGTATCCCCATCGCCGCCGCGCGCGCCAACCCGGCGGCATTCGGATCGTTCGAGGCGACCAGCACGCAGCGCGCCGGATGATCGCCCACCATGCTCTCGACCAGCCGGATCATGTTCGACCCGCCGCCCGAGATCAGAATGGCGACCCGCCTGCTCACAAAAGCGCGCCCTTGTAGCTGACCCCCGGTCCGCCTGCGGTGACATGGCCCAGCGGGTAAACCGTCTCGCCCGCCTCGGCCAGAAGGGCGGCCAAGGCCTCGGCCCGGTCCGGGGCGACGACAAGGATCATGCCCACGCCGCAGTTGAAGGTCTTGAGCATCTCGGCCTGCCCCATGCCGCCCACGCCGGCCATCCAGCGGAACACGCCCGGCAGATCCCAGGCATCCAGATCAATCTGCGCCCCCAGATCATCCGGCAACACGCGCGGCAGATTCTCCGTCAGACCGCCGCCGGTGATATGGGCCAGCGCATGAACGCCCCCCGCCCGGATCGCCGCCAGCACCTGCGTCACATAAAGCCGCGTCGGCGTCAGCAGCACCTCGCCCAGCGTGCCCTCGCCAAATGGGCAATCATCCTGCCAGCCCAGACCCGACACCTCCACCAGCTTGCGCACAAGGCTGTAGCCGTTGGAATGCACCCCGTCGCTCGCCAGCCCCAGCAGCACATCACCCGCCTGCACACCCGCAGGCAGGTCATGCCCGCGCTCCATCGCGCCCACGGCAAAGCCCGCCAGATCGAAATCGCCGCCGTGATACATGCCCGGCATTTCCGCCGTCTCGCCGCCGATCAGCGCACAGCCGGACCGGGCGCAACCCTCGGCAATGCCCTCGATGATGCGGGTGGCGCTGTCCAGCTCCAGCTTGCCGGTGGCAAAGTAATCCAGGAAAAACAGCGGCTCTGCCCCTTGGCAGACCAGATCGTTGACGCACATGGCGACAAGGTCGATCCCGATGCTGTCCACATTGCCGGTGTCGATGGCAATGCGCAGCTTGGTGCCTACCCCATCCGTGGCCGCCACAAGGATCGGGTCGCTATAGCCCGCGCCCTTCAGATCGAACAGCGCGCCAAACCCGCCCAGCCCGGACATCGACCCCGACCGCGTCGTGCGCTTCGCCGCAGGCTTGATCCGCTCGACCAGCGCATTGCCCGCGTCAATATCGACGCCCGCATCGGCATAGGTGATCCCGTTCTTCGCGGCATTCGCGTTCTTTCCGGCTTGATCTGAACCCGACATGGACAATCCTTTCATCGCTTGCGCAGCGGGTTAATCCAAAGCCCGCCACTTGGCAATCTGAAAGCCCGCGCGCCGCGCCCCCCTTTC
>JAMWZG010000042.1:12642-17801 GCA_024304855.1 Paracoccaceae bacterium | reverse complement strand
CGCGGTTGTAATGGTCAAGGCTGTGCGGGCCTTCCTTGCCCAGCGTCTTTTCCGCCGTGCCGATCCCGGCGCAGTTGATGGCGGCGTTGATCTTGCCCATCTTCTGGACGGCATGGGCGATGGCGGCCTTGACCGACTCCTCGCTGGTGACATCGGTGGACACGAAATGCGCGCCGATCTCGGCGGCGACAGCCTCGCCGCGCGCGGCGTCGCGGTCCAGAATCGTGACCTGCGCGCCCGAGGCGCGGAACAGACGCGCCGTTGCCTCGCCCAGACCGGAGGCGCCACCCGTGATCACGGCGGCAGTATCTTGCATCAGCATGTGAGCCCTCTTCCCTTTGAATTGAACATGGGTTCAGTTACCCCTGCGGGGCGGCACTGTCAAAGACCCTGTTACCTTGGGTCACGCCTGCGCCAGAACCGGGCGATCACCGCCATTTCGATCACCGTCAGCACGATACGATAGATGTGATGCGCCGTCACCAGCGCCGGGTTCGCATTCAGGCTCAGCGCGATCAACGCCATTTCGGTGACGCCGCCGGGGGCAAAGCTGATGAGCAGCATGTCGAAAGGCGCATCCGTCACCTGCCGCACCAAAAGCACCAGCACCAGCGCAATCAGCATCATCAGCGCGACCGAGGCCAGCCCCAGCCAGATCCCCTTGAGGAGGGCGCGCCCCTTGAGACCGCCAAAACGCATCCCCAGACTGGCCCCGATCACGATCTGCGCCTCGTTGATCAACCATTGCGGCATATCGAGGGGGACAATACCGCTCAGGCTGACGGCCCCGGCCACGAACAAGGGCCCGGTCAGTTGCCCCGCCGGCAAGCGCAGCATTTTGCCGACCCCCAGCCCCAGCAGACCCACGGCCACGACCACCGGCAGTTGCGACAGGTCCACATCGGCACGCGCCAGCGTCATGCCGCCCGCGCTACCGACCGGAGCACCGAGCCAGAGCGACAGGCCGATGGGCAAGAGCGAGATCACCAGCACGATGCGCAGGAATTGCTGCATGGTCAGGATGGCGATGTCGGCGCCCGCCTCCTCACCCATGGCAATGCTCTCCATCAGCCCGCCGGGGGTGCCGCTATAGAAGGCGGTGGGGTGGTCATAGCCGCCCAGCCGCCGGAAGATAAGGTAATTGCCCGCATGGGCCAGCCCGACAAAGACGGTGAGCGCCGCGAAACTGACCGCAAGCGCCGGGATCAGCGCCACCAGATCCGGCGAGACCTGCGCGCCGATCATCACACCGATCACCGCCAGAAAGACCAGCCGGATGCTTTGCGGAAATTTATAGCCGGTTGGGAAGCGGTGTCCGATCACGGATGACAGCAGCGCCGTGGCGATCAGACTGCCCAGCATATAGGGCAGGGGCATCACCGTCTGACTGGCCAGAAGCCCGCCCAGGGCACCCGTCGCCAGCACAAGAATCGTCGTCAGGATGGAGGCAAGGGTCAAGGCAAAGGCCCGCAAGGCTGCGTCATCGCCCCTTCTTAGGCGGCGCGGCAGAGGAAGCCAAGGGCGGGTGAGGGGAAGGGCCACTCGCCAAGAGCACATCTTGCCAACAGAAGAATAGAATCTCAGGTCAGCCAGCTTTGCCTGCCGAAAAATGGAATATAGCTAAGATGGGCCGTAACTTGGAGAGCATCGATTCCTCAGTTGCGAAGTGCGCGAGAGCAGATTGGTTTTTTATTGTCAGTAGTAGAATATGACTTATCTCAAACTTACATGTTAAACTTGCTCCATGTGTCACCCCGCGAAAAGCATCACAATCCATTGCTTTACTGAGTGAAGGGTAAAGTTAAAGTCAAACACACCACTTGCCAAGATAAAGAGCAGAGACAGGCCCGCAGCAAAGCCGCTAGTTGCAGACACTGTGAACGCGATGCCCCACAAACGCTGCAATTTTATCGCCCTTTTCGCGATTTCCTGTTCTTGCCGCAGTATAGCGTCCAATTTTTGCTCTAAATCCTCATACTCATCTTGATAAACTTTGCTCAATTTTAGATTGTTTTTCACATTCCATAAGGCCACTTTTAATGTCCAAGAGATGAACACAAGCAACGAGATGCCTAAAAGCATCGCTATCAATTGCATGTCCCAAGGATGCATAGCGTCTTTGACAAATGTCCAAATTGCGAAAAAACCGGCGTAACCAAAAGTCAAAACTATATTATTGTAGTTCGCGGCCTTGTCGAAGAGTTGAGACTGCAAGGCCACAAGTCTGGCTTCTAGCTTGTCTTGGTTGTCTTCTTCGTGTGCCTTTAACGCTTCGTGTTTGTCTAACCACCTCTGGCTTTCAAGAATACGCGTAGAAAACCGTGCGTCGCTTACATCGCGGGCTAGTCTTTCTAAATTCAAGCCACGCAAATAGCGAACCAGTTCCTCGACTTTTTGATCTTCTTCGATCCATGCAGTTGGGCGTTCATACTTCTCATTTTCAGTCACCTTGAGATTTCCTTAACCTCATATCTGTGCCTCCTCCATTCCCGGCGATGAAATCCGCTAAATTAGCTTCTAAGCAAGCGGTTAAGACGTCAACCGTTCTCGACTTGAGGTGCACAACAGTCAAGGGAATGTCCACAGAATGCTGTGCACCTTGGTCTATGCGGACCAGACGATGTTGCTTCTTGTCTGTCGGCGGCTTGGGGGGCGCTGCACGAAGACGACGATTCCGCCCTTAACTGTCGCAAGACATACAATTCAATGAGACGGCGCAGCCTCACGACTACCAACTCTGATCATTAATTATTGGAAAGTTGTTTTGGAGCGGGTGAAGGGAATCGAACCCTCGTATTCAGCTTGGGAAGCTGCTGCTCTACCATTGAGCTACACCCGCGTCGAGCAGACAGGTAAGTCAGGCGTGGCGCACCGTCAAGTCCTTCTGCGTCGGCGGCGGCCATCCTCGCCGGTGCCGCCTTCGCCGCGTGTGTTGAAGGAGGGGCGGGGCAGGCTGACCACCTTGGCCAGTTCCGGGAAAGGGTCGGTCTTGTGCGGAATCGCATTGGCGGCCACGAAATGTTCCTGGAATTTCGGCTCGATCGCGGTTTCGATCTTGGTGATCTGGCCCACGGTCGCCTCGATCTCGGCGCGGCTGGCGATGTTGCACAGCGCGATGCGCGCCCCGGTGCCTGCGGCATTGCCGGCGCTGAAGACCTTGTCCAGCGGCACATCGGGGATCATGCCCAGCACCATCGCGTGTTTGGGGCTGATATGGGCGCCAAAGGCCCCGGCCAGCACCACGCGGTCCACTTTGTCCACGCCCATCTCGTCCATCAGCAGGCGCGCGCCCGCATAAAGCGCGGATTTCGCCAGTTGGATGGCGCGGATGTCGCCCTGCGTCACGCTGATCAACGGGCCGCCCGTGGCCGTGCCGTCATGGATGACATAGGCATGGGTGCGCCCTTCCGCGATGCAGCGGGGGGTGCCGGTCTGCTCGGCCGAGCCGATCAGGCCCGAGTCGTCCAACAGGCCCGCCATGCGCATCTCGGCCACGGCCTCGATGATGCCCGATCCGCAGATGCCTGTGATGCCCGAGGCGGCGGCGGCCTCGGCGAAACCGTCCTCATCGGACCACAGTTCCGTGCCGATGATGCGGAAGCGCGGTTCCTTGGTGACGGGGTCGATCTCGATCCTCTCGATCGCGCCGGGGGCGGCGCGCTGACCTGCGCTGATCTGCGCGCCCTCAAAAGCCGGGCCGGTGGGCGAGGAGCAGGCCAGCACGCGGGTCGTGTTGCCCAGAAGGATCTCGGCATTGGTGCCGACATCGACGACCAGCACCAGATCCTGCGACTTGCCCGGCTCTTCGGACAGGGCCACGGCGGCGGCATCGGCGCCCACATGGCCCGCGATACAGGGCAGCAGATAGACCTGCGCGCGGTCATTGGCCGTGTCCAGCCCCAGATCCGTCGCGCGCAGCGACAGCGACGAGGAGGTGGCCAGCGCGAAGGGAGCCTGCCCCAGTTCGACCGGGTCGATGCCCAGCAGCAGGTGGTGCATCACGGGGTTGCACACGATCACCGCCTCGAAGATCGCGGCGGGGTCGATGCCCGCTTCGGTGCTGAGCGACTGGGTCAGACCGTTGATCGCCTCGCGCACCACGCGGGTCATGTCGCGGTCGCCGCCGGGGTTCATCATCGCATAGGAGACGCGGCTCATCAGATCCTCGCCAAAGCGGATCTGCGGGTTCATCACCCCCGAGGAGCAAAGCACCTGGCCCGTGACCAGATCGCACAGATGGGCCGCGATGGTGGTGGAACCAAGGTCGATGGCAAGACCGTAAAGCCCGCCCTCGTAAAGCCCCGGCCAGATGTCCAGAAGCCGCGCCGGCGCGCCGCCATGGTCGCGGTAGAGGGCGACCGTGACCTGCCAGTTGCCCTTGCGCAGCACAGGTTGCAGCTTGGTCAGGACCGACAGATCCGCCTTGATCCCCTCGATCTGCCACTGCTCGCGCAGCGCGCGGGCAAGGCGTTCCAGATCGCCGGTCGGCTCGTGCATGTCGGGCTCGTCCACCTCGACGAAATAGAGCCGGGTCGCGGGGTCCATGATGATCGCGCGGGCGGTGGCGGCCTTGCGGACCACCTGTTTGTGCACCTGGCTTTCGGGGGGCACGTCGATCACGATATCGCCCTGCACCGTGGCCTGACAGCCCAGACGGCGGCCGTCGATCAGGCCGCGCTTGTCCTTGTAGCGCTGTTCGACGCTGTTCCAGGCCGACAGCGCCTCGGGCTCCGAGACCACGCCAAATTTCGAGAACTCGCCGTAAGAGGGCGTGATCTGGCATTTCGAACAGATGCCGCGCCCGCCGCAGACGCTGTCGAGATCGACGCCCAACTGCCGGGCCGCCGTCAGGATCGGTGTGCCCAGGGCAAAGCGGCCCCGCTTGCCCGAGGGGGTGAAGACGACCAGCGGATCTTGGGCCGCCTGCGATGCGGTGGCTGTGGTGCTGCTCATGGATCGGTGCCCCTTCGTGATCTGATTGCGCCATAGCATATGCTGCGCGGGCGAAAGGGAAAGGTGGGTTGCGGCAAAAAGCGCAGCACTTGCGTCATTTTGCAGATGCGCTCCGCGCGGGGATATTTCAGGCAAGAAGAAAGCCCCCGCAAGGCGGTCGCGGGCAGAAAGGGGGGTTTCCCCTGCCGGGTATCCATGCCATAGGG
>JAMWZG010000042.1:0-12632 GCA_024304855.1 Paracoccaceae bacterium | reverse complement strand
GCATGGAGATGCCCGATGGAGATTCGTGAGGCTCTGACCTTCGATGATGTTCTGCTTGTTCCCGCCGCGTCCTCGGTTCTGCCGTCGACCGCCGATACGCGGACGCGCGTGACGAAATCCATCGCCCTGAATATCCCCTTGCTGAGTTCGGCCATGGACACCGTGACCGAGGCGCGCATGGCCATTGCCATGGCGCAATCGGGCGGGATGGGCGTGATCCACCGCAACCTGACCGTGGATGAGCAGGCCACCGAGGTGCGCCGCGTCAAGCGCTTCGAGAGCGGGATCGTCTATAACCCCATCACCCTGACGCCCGATCAGACGCTGGCGGATGCCAAGGCCCTGGCCGCGCGGTATAATGTGACGGGTTTTCCGGTGGTGAATGACAAGGGGCTGGTCGTGGGCATCGTGACCAACCGCGACATGCGCTTTGCCACATCCGATGACACGCCGGTCAAGGTCATGATGACCAGCGACAATCTGGCGATGCTGACGGAACCGGCCGAGCTGGAGGAGGCCAAAAGCCTGATGAAGGCGCGGCGGATCGAAAAGCTCTTGGTGACGGATGGCAAGGGCCGCCTGACCGGCCTTCTGACCCTCAAGGATACCGAGACGGCTGTGCTGAACCCCACCGCCTGCAAGGACAATCTGGGCCGGTTGCGGGTGGCGGCCGCCTCGACCGTCGGCGATGCCGGCTTCGAGCGCAGCGTGGCGCTGATCGACGCAGGGGTGGATATGGTGGTGATCGACACCGCACATGGCCATTCCGAGGGCGTGGCGCAGGCGGTCGAGCGGATCAAGAAACTCTCCAACGAGGTGCAGGTGGTCGCGGGCAATATCGCCACCGCCGAGGCGACGCGCGCCCTGATCGGGGCGGGGGCGGATGCGGTCAAGGTGGGGATCGGCCCGGGGTCGATCTGCACCACGCGGATGGTGGCCGGCGTGGGCGTGCCGCAGTTGACGGCGATCATGGATTGCGCGGCGGCGGCGGACGATGTGCCGGTGATCGCGGATGGCGGGATCAAGTTCTCGGGCGATTTTGCCAAGGCGATTGCGGCGGGCGCCTCCTGCGCGATGGTGGGCAGCATGATCGCGGGCACGGACGAAAGCCCCGGCGAGGTGATCCTCTATCAGGGGCGGTCGTTCAAATCCTATCGCGGCATGGGCTCACTGGGCGCCATGGCGCGCGGCTCGGCGGATCGCTATTTCCAGAAGGATGCCGCCAGCGACAAGCTGGTGCCCGAAGGGGTCGAGGGGCAGGTGCCTTACAAAGGATCGGCCTCGGCAGTGGTGCATCAGCTGGTGGGGGGCTTGCGCGCCGCCATGGGCTATACCGGCTGCGCCACGGTGGACGAGATGCGGACCAATTGCACCTTCGTCAAGATCACCGGCGCGGGGCTGAAGGAAAGCCATGTACATGACGTGCAGATCACCCGCGAAAGCCCGAACTACCGGATCGGTTGAGGGCGCTGTTCCCGGCTGCGGCTGCGGCTCTGGCTCAGCGGGCCAGAGCCGCGCGCGCGGCGGTCACGACGGCTGCGACGGTGATCCCGAAGTGATCATAAAGCGCCTCGGCGCGGTCTGATGCGCCGAAGCCGGTCATGCCGATGAAGCTATCGTCCTCGCGCAGCCATTTCTCCCAGCCGAATTTCAACGCCGCCTCGATCCCGATCCGGGGGGCGGTCCCAAGGACGGCGCGGCGATAGCCGATGTCCTGTGCCGCGAAAAGCTCCCAGCAGGGCATCGACACGACGGTGGCCTTGATGCCAAGGGCCGCAAGTTGCGCGCTGGCCGCCATGGCCAGACCCACCTCGGTGCCCGAGGCGAGCAGGGTCACGTCGCGTGATCCGCCCGCGTCCTCATGCAGGATATAGGCCCCCTTGGTCGAAAGATTGGCCGCGCGCGGCGGGCAGACCTGATCCGCAGGCTGGCGCGACAGGGCCAGCAGGCTGGGTCCGTCCGGTATTTGCAGCGCGATCTGCCAGGCCTCGGCGGTTTCGACCGCATCGGCGGGGCGGAAGACGCGCATATTGGGCATGGAGCGGAAACTGGCCAGCACCTCGACCGGCTGATGGGTGGGGCCGTTGCTGCCGGTGCCGATGCTGTCATGGCTGAAGACGAACAGAACCGGCAGGCGCATGAGGGCGGCCATCCGCATGGCGGGGCGTTCGTAATCGGCAAAGGCCAGATAGGTGACATTGATCGGCCGCAGCCCCCCGTGCGCGGCGATCCCGTCGCACATCGCGCCCATCAGGTGTTCGCGCACGCCGCAATGCAGGTAACTGCCCGCGCGGTCCGTGGCGGTAAAGGCGTGGCGGCTGCGCTTGTGGTTGGTGGGCGCCTCGAGATCGGCACAGAGGACCATGGTTTCGGGCAGGACCGGCAGCAGCGCGTCGCAGACCGCGCCCGAGGATTGGATCGTCGGGCGCGGCGCAGGATTGGCGGCCTCTGTCAGGCAAAGGGTGGTGATGTGGTCCTGCCAGCCCTCCGGCATGGTGCCGGTGGTCCAGCGGTGGAATGCCGCGCCCTCGGGGTGATGCGCAAGGCGCGCGGTCCAGGCCTCTTGCGCCGCGCGGCCACGGGACATGGCGCGGGCCCAGTCGGCGCGGATCGGTGCCGGGATGTCGAAGGCCGCGTGATCCCAGCCCAGAGCCGCGCGCATCTCGTGCGAATCCTGCGGTGTCAGCGGCGCGCTATGGCCGCCGCGTTGCCCCTGAAGGCGGGGGAGTCCCTTGGCGATCACAGTGCGACAGGCCAGCAGCGAGGGGCGCGGATCGGCCATCGCCGCCGCCAGCGCGGCAGAGATCTGCGCGATGTCATGCCCGTCCACCTGCACCACATGCCAGCCCGCGGCGCGGAACCGGGCGGGCACATCCTCGCTGATCGACAGGTCCGTGGTGCCGTCATCGGTGATCTGGTTGTCATCCCACAGAAAGCAGAGCTTGCCCAGTTGCAGATGCCCGGCCAGCGAAATCGCCTCCTGTCCCACGCCCTCTTGCAGGCAGCCATCCCCGACAAAGGCCCAGGTGCGGTGATCGACCAGATCCGCCCCGAACCGGGCCGCCAGCCGCGCCTCGGCCACGGCCATGCCGACAGCGCAGGCGATGCCCTGACCCAGCAGGCCCGTGGTGATCTCGATCCCGGCGGCCTGCTCGATCTCGGGGTGGCCGGCGCAGACCGAGCCGAGCCTGCGGAACGTCCTGAGCGCGTCCAGCGACACATGGTGATAACCCGACAGATGCAGCAGCGCATAGAGCAGCATCGAGCCATGCCCGTTCGACAGCACCACCCGGTCGCGATCCGGCCAGAGCGGGTTCTGCGGGTCCACCTTCAGATGCCGCGCCGAGAGGGTGGCGGCAATCTCCGCCATGCCCAGCGGCACGCCCTGATGCCCTTCGCCCGCGTGCAGGATGGAATCAAGCGCCAGAAAGCGGATGGCATGGGCCATGGATTGAATATCGGTCATCTGGCGGCTCCTTATGGCGGGTCTGATGGGGCGGGCGGCCCGTCCTCAGGCGGTGATAGCCGAGTTGGCGGTGCAAAGTTGTTAAGTTCTCCTAACAAGGTTTGTCACATATCTCACAATCCAAGGGCGCTTGGCGGTGCTAGCGTCTCTCATGTCAGACGACCGGGAGGGGACCATGACAGCCGAGAACAGCGCCATCGCGCGCTCCAACATGACGTTGGAGATGCGCGCCTGGAATATCCGCCGCAAGGCCCTCTTGATGGGCGAGGTGCAGGGCCAGGGCTATATCGGGCAGGCGCTGGGTGTGGCGGATGTGCTGGCGACCTCGTATTTTCACGCGCTGGATTACCGGCCCGAAGACCCGGACTGGGAAGGGCGCGACCGCTTCCTGCTGTCGATCGGCCATTACGCCATCGCCCTCTATGCCGCCCTGATGGAGGCGGGGATTCTGCCCGAGGCCGAGCTTGAAACCTATGGCATGGATGACAGCCGGATGCCGATGTCGGGCATGGCTTCCTATACGCCGGGGATGGAGATCACGGGCGGATCACTGGGGCAGGGGCTGGGCATCGCCGTGGGCATGGCGATGGGGCTCAAGCGCAAGAAGAACCCCGCCTTCGTCTATAACCTGATGTCGGATGGCGAGCTGGGCGAGGGGTCCACATGGGAGGCGGTGATGTCAGCCGTCCAGTGGAAGCTGGACAACCTGATCTGCATCGTCGATTTCAACAATCAACAGGCGGACGGGCCCAGCCGCGATGCGCTGGCCGTGGGGCCCGAGGCGCCGAAATGGGCGGCCTTTGGCTGGCACGCACAAGAGGTGGATGGCAACGATCTGGAGGCCCTTGTGGCGGCCTTCGATACCGCCCGCAACCTGCCCGAGGCCAAGCCCCGCGTGATCATCTGCAATACCAAGATGTGCAAGGGCGTCGATTTCCTCGAGGCGCGGGAGATGAACCATTTCGTGCGGGTCGATCCCGATGAATGGGCCAAGGCGCTGGACAAGCTGGAAGAAGGAAAGCCGCAATGACACTGGCATCCATGGCCCGCAAATACGAGCCGCGCCAGGTGGCGCAGACCAAGGTGGCGACATCCGCGATGATCGCATCGCTGGCGGCAGAGGGCTATGACACCGTCTCCGCCCCCTTTGGCGCGGCGCTGGTCGATGTGGCGCGACAGGACGCGCGCATTCTGGGCCTCTCGGCGGATCTGTCGAAATATACCGACCTGCATGTCTTCGCCAACGCAATGCCGGACCGCTTCTATCAGATGGGCATGGCGGAACAGGTGCTTTTCTCGGCCGCCGCAGGGCTGGCGCGCGAGGGGTTCATTCCCTTTGCCACGACCTATGCGGTCTTTGCCTCGCGCCGCGCCTATGATTTCATCGCCATGGCCATCGCCGAGGAGAACCTGCCGGTCAAGGTGGTCTGCGCCCTGCCGGGTCTGACCACGGGCTATGGTCCCAGCCATCAGGCGACCGAGGATCTGGCGATCTTTCGCGGCCTGCCGAATATGGTGATCATCGACCCCTGCGATGCCGATGATGTGGCGGGGATGGTGCCCGCGATGGTCGCGCATGAGGGGCCGGTCTATGCGCGGCTGCTGCGCGGCAAGGTGCCGACGGTGCTGACGCGGCACAAGCCGGATTATAGATTCCAGCTTGGCCGGGCGCAGATGATCCGCGAGGGGCGCGACGTGCTGGTCATCTCCTCCGGGATCATGACGATGCGCGCGCTGGATGCGGCCACCCGGCTGGCGGCGGACAAGGTGGATGTGGCGGCAATCACCGCCGAGGCCGCGAAGGGCGGGCGTCTGGTCGTCACCGCCGAAAACCATACGGTGAATGGCGGTCTGGGCGAGGCGGTGGCGAAAGAGCTGCTCTTGGCGGGGATCGCGCCGCGCTTCCGCATGATCGGCCTGCCGGATGCGTTTCTCGAGGCGGGCGCGCTGCCCACGCTTCACGACATGTATGGGCTGTCGGTGGACAAGGTCGCGGCGCAGATCAAGGGCTGGCTTTGACAGCCGGGACAAGAACGACATGTGAAGGAGACAGGGCTATGGGCCTTCTGGACGGAAAAATCGCGATCATCACCGGGGCGGCCAGTCCGCGCGGGCTGGGCAAGGCCACGGCGCGGCTCTTTGCAGAGCATGGTGCGACGGTGGTGATCACCGACCTTGACGCGGATCAGGCGGCGGCAGCGGCGGCGGATCTGCCGGGCAGCGGCCATATCGGGCTGGCGGCCAATGTGGTGGACAAGCCGGCCTGTCTGGCGGCGGTCAGTCAGGTTCTGGCGCGGTTCGGTCGGGTGGATATTCTGGTGAACAATGCAGGCATCACCCAGCCGCTCAAACTCATGGACATCGCGCCCGAGCATTACGAGGCCGTGACCGATGTGAATCTGCGCGGCACGCTCTACATGAGCCAGGCCGTGATCCCCACGATGCGGGCGCAGAAATCGGGCAGTATCGTCAACATGTCCTCGGTCTCGGCGCAGCGGGGGGGCGGCATCTTCGGCGGGCCGCATTACTCGGCGGCCAAGGCCGGTGTTCTGGGCCTGACCAAGGCCATGGCGCGCGAACTGGCGCCCGACAATGTGCGCGCCAATGCGATCTGCCCCGGTTTCATCGCCACCGACATCACCGCAGGCAAACTGACCGAGGAGATGCGGGCGCAGGTTCTGGCGGGTATCCCGATGGGCCGCGCGGGAGAGGCGTCCGATGTGGCCGGCTGCGCCCTGTTTCTGGCCTCTGATCTGTCGGCCTATTGCACCGGCACCGAGGTCGATGTGAACGGAGGCTCTCTGATCCACTGAGCTGTCACGAGATCGGTCCCCGCGGAGGGGCGGGGCCGCAACATTTGTCTTCACCAAGGGAGGAACCACCATGAAGACCAGACTGATGGCCATTCTGGCCACGACGACCCTGCTTGCCGGGACCGCCCATGCCGAAGTGATCTTTGCGCATGGCGAGAATCCCGGAAACCCCCGCTATGTCGCGGCCGAGAAATGGGCCGAGCTGTTTGCCGCCTGTTCGGGCGACACGGTCAATCTGGCCCCCTCGGCCACGATGGGCAATGATGTGGAAATGCTGACCTCGGCCACGGCGGGGGTCATTCAGGTGACGGCCAACAGCCAGGGCGCGATGAGCCAGGTCGTGCCCGAGATCGGTCTGCTGGGTCTGCCCTTCCTCTTTGCCGACCTGCCCGCCGCATGGGCGGTGCTGGACGGCGAGGTGGGTGATCTGCTGGATGCCCGCGCGCAGGAGTCGGGCCTGAAGATCCTCGGCTTTTGGGACAATGGCATCCGCAATGTCACCCATCTGTCCAAACATGTGTCCGAACCTGCCGATCTGGCGGGCATGAAGATCCGCACCCCGCCGGATCAGATGACGCTGGACATCTTCCAGGCCCTCGGCGCGGCCCCCGCTCCGCTGGCATGGTCGGAACTGCCGACGGCGCTGCAATCGGGTGTGTTCGACGGGCAGGAGAACCCGCTGACGAATATCCATTCCGCCAAGCTGCACGAGATCACGCCCTTCGTGACCCTGACCGGGCATAAATACGAATCCACCCCCGTGGTGGCCGGGCTCGCCTGGTGGTCCGGTCTGGATGCCGCGACGCAGACCTGCGCGCTCGACGCGACGGCCGAGGCGGGCAAGTTGCAGCGGCAGCTCTCCTTCGACGGCAACGCCTCCTTGCAGCCCAAGATGGAGGCCGAGGGCGCCAAATTCGCCACCTCGAACCGCGCGGCCTATATCGCGGCGACAGCCTCGGTCTATGACAAATACGCCCAGACCTATCCCGATCTGGTGGCGGCGCTCAAGAAAGCGGCCGGTCAGTGATGCCCGGACAGGGCACAACGGATCAACGGGGAGGGCGTTCGCGCCCTCTTCTACGCTGGGTGCAGCTGCCGATCGTCCTGCTGGACTGGAGCGGTCAGATCATCGCCGCGCTGACCCTGGCCTTTCTGTTCTGCGCGCTGCTGGTCAATGTGATCCTGCGCTATGTCATGAATACGGGCCTGCCCTGGGCGTCCGAGATCCATGCCGTTCTCCTGCCCTGGATGGTGGCGGGCGGTGTGGTCATCGCCGCCGCGCGCGGGCGCAACATCGCGATCACGCTGCTGCCCGATCTGCTGGGGGCGCAGGCGCGGCTGTGGCTCTTCGCGGCGGTGAATGTGATGATCCTCGTCATCGCGCTCAGCGTGCTGTGGTCCAGCCAGCCGATCCTGAAAGCCGCGCAGGTCCAGCGCCTCTCCACGCTGGGGATCAAGCAGATCTGGGGCTATTCCAGCCTGATCTATGCCTTTGGCGGCATGGCGGTGATTGCCCTGCTCGACATGCTGCGCCTGCTGGTGGAACGCGATGTCGGCGCCAGTGACCCCACCAAAACCAGTCTGAGCTGAGGAGCGCGCGCGATGTCTGCCACGATGATCTGGGTGTTCTTCGGGCTGATGGCCCTGGCCGTGCCGGTGGCCCATGCGATGCTGGGCGGTGTGGCGGCGGCCTTGTGGCTGGATGGCAAGCCGATGGCGGTGATCGCGCAGCGGCTCTATTCGCCGACGCAGAGCTTTCCGATGCTGGCGATCCCCTTCTTCATTCTGGCGGGCAATCTGATGATGTCGGGCCGGTTCGGCGTCTACCTGATCAATATCGCGCGGCTGCTGGTCGGGCATATGAAGGGCGGGCTGGGGCAGGTGTCCATCATCGGATCGGTGATGTTCGGCGGCGTCTCCGGCTCGGCTGTGGCCGATGCCTCGGCGCTGGGCAATGCCTTGATCCCGGTGCAGAAACAGGCCGGCTATCCGGGCGGCTTCGCGGCGGCGATCAATGCGGCCTCCTCGACCGTCTCGGTGCTGATCCCGCCGTCGATCCCGCTGATCCTCTTCGGCCTTGTCTCCAATACCTCGATCGTGGATCTCTTCGTGGCCGGTATCCTGCCGGGGCTGATGCTGGGTCTGGGCATGTTCGCCGCCGTCTGGTGGGTCGCGCGCCGCAAGAACCTGCCGCGCGCACCGCTGGAAGGGGGCTTTGCCGCCTTCAAAAGCCAGGTATTCGCCGCCATTCCCGCCTTTCTGATGCCGGTCTTCATCATCGGCACCCTGCGTTTCGGCGTGGCCACACCGACCGAGGTGAGTGTGATGGCGGTCGCCTATGCGCTGCTGGTCAGTGGCCTGATCTACCGCGATCTGACACCACGGATCATCTGGGCGGCACTGGTAGACAGCGCGATGATGACCGGGGCGGTGATGCTGATCATCATGGCCTCCTCCACGATCCAATGGGTGCTGACGGCGGACCGCGTGCCGCAGGATCTGGCGCTCTGGGTGGCCGAGACGATCCGCGAGCCCTGGATGGTGATCCTGGCGCTGAACCTTGTGATGCTGGTCGTGGGCGCGTTTCTGGATCTGCCGGCGGCGGTGCTGCTGCTGGGGCCGCTCTTCGTGACGATCGGGCAGGCCATCGGGATTGATCCGGTGCAACTGGGGCTGATGATGGTGGTGAACCTCTCCATCGGGCTCTATACGCCGCCGGTGGGCACGACGCTCTTCATCTCGGCCGCGATCGCGCGCGTGGGCCTGGGCGAGGTGGTGCGCGCCCTTGTGCCCTTCTATCTGGTGGCGCTGGCGGTGCTTCTGGCGATTTCCTTCATCCCGGCCTTGACGATCTATTGACCATCCGCCCGCGCCAAGCCGGTCAGAGGGACCAGGGCGTGACCTCCTTCATCTCCTGATCCTCGCCGGGGCGGAAATGGCAACCCATCCCCTCAAGCAGGTGGCGGGTGCGCGCCTCGGTGGCGCGCGCCTCGGCGCTGACCCAGTCCGAGAAGCGTTTCACGATCCGTCGGTTCATGTGACGCGGCGGACAGACGATCCAATAGGCGTCGAAGGCGATGGCCGGAAAGCCGGGCGCAAAGGGCACCAGCTCGCCGCGTTCCAGCTCGCCCAGACACAGAACCGCGCTGTCCAGCGCCACGCCGCCGCCCTGCTTGGCCATTTCGATCGACATGGACGAGCGGTCGAAGCGGAACGGATAGGACAGGTCCGGCAGGTCGATGCGGTTCGCGGCCAGCCACAGATCCCAGCGGTAGACGGTCTTGACGCTGTCGATCAGGCGCGACTGGGCCAGTTGCTCCACCGGGTCGTCGCTGATGGCGCGCAGACGGTCCAGATAGGCGGGGCTGCACATCGGCATCGCCATGTCGTTCAGGATCGGTTCCACCATCAGCCCCGCCCAGCTTCCCATGCCATAGCGCAGGTCCAGATCCACCGCTTCCGTCTCGAAGGCGCTGAAATCGGGGGTCGCGTCGATGCGGATGGCCCAGTCCGGGTTGTCCGCGGCAAAGGCCGCGATCCGTGGCCCCAGCCAGCGCACGCCGAAACTGGGGCTGACGCGGATGGTCAGGCTGCGCGTGTCGCGTTGGCGCCCAATCGCGCTGCGGGCGTTGCGCAGGGCGCTGAAGGCCTGGCTTGTCGTCTGAAACAGGCGGTCGCCATCAAGGGTCAGGGTCAGGCGGCGCTTCTCGCGGCGAAAGAGCTTGACCCCGAACTGCGTTTCCAGCGCGCTGACCTGCTGGCTGACCGCCGAGGGCGAGACACCCAGCTCATGCGCGGCTTTGGTGACGGTGCCCAGACGGGCGACCGCTTCGAAATATTCCGTGGCCTTGAGGTTGATGTCGCGCATGATGCGCAGCTTAGGGATTTGCCGCAGGACAGGCTACTGGAATCCGTGCAGGCCTTGGGGGCGCGGTGCAGGCATGTGTGGACAGCGGGCGCGGCGCAGGGCATTCAGATCATTGTGGAATTGGCGCAAGGGCAGGGATCGCGATGGAAGGGATCACAGGGTTCACGACGCAAGTGGCAGAGGTTTTCTGTCTGGTCGATGGTGGCACGGATTTCGGGGCCGAGGTCTTTCCCGGCCTTGATGACAGCACCCGCGCCGCGCGGCTGGCCGCGGCGGGCGAGGCGACGATCCGCACCGCCTTCAACGCCTTTCTGATCCGGCAGGGTCATGACCTGACCTTGGTGGATACCGGCTGCGGCGGTCTCTTCGGCGCGGCGGGCGGGCAGATGATGGCGCGGCTGGCGGCCTTGGGCGTGGCCCCTGCGGACATCGGCACGCTGGTCTTCACCCATCTGCACGGGGATCATTGTGGCGGGGCCTTGCAGGATGGCTCGCCGGTCTTCCCGCGCGCGCGGGTTCTGCTGCATCCGGCCGAGCAGGCGCATTGGCAGACGCGTGACGCACCTGCCGCGCGCGTGATCGCCGCCTATGCCGACCGTATCGCCCCGGTGACGCAGGGGCAGGCGGTGGCGACCGGCATCACGGTCTGGGAATTGCCCGGCCACACCCCCGGCCATATCGGGTTGCGGGTCGGGGCGGAGCTGGTGATCGTGGGCGATATTTTCCATTCCGCCACGTTGCAACTGCCCGACCCTGAGGTGGCCTCGATCTATGACGTGGACACCGACCGGGCAAGGCGCAGCCGTCAGGCGGCGCTGGCCGAAATCGCCGCGCGGGACCTGGTCTTTGCCGGCGGGCACTCCGTCGCGCCGCAGGCCTTTGCCCGGCTGCTTGCCGATGGCAGCGGCTACCGCGCCACCCCTTGCGGCATGGTCTCCGGCGCCTCTGTC
Source organism: Paracoccaceae bacterium (assembly GCA_024304855.1). Lineage (GTDB taxonomy): Bacteria > Pseudomonadota > Alphaproteobacteria > Rhodobacterales > Rhodobacteraceae > Seohaeicola. The sequence goes on along the minus strand of JAMWZG010000042.1, from coordinate 1,535 downwards.
GGGGCTGAATCCGTTAAGATTTGATGAATCGCAGAAAAAATAGTGTTGAATGACAAGGGCTTGAAAAATGTCCCACGGTGGGACAGCCCCTCAGCCCCTCGAACCCGCGCAGCGCCTAAAGCCGGTTCAGCCCGCACCACTGCGCGATGAACAGGGCCAGAACCTCGGTCACATCCTGCACCGATTGCAGCTCCACCCTCTCGTCAAAACCGTGGATACTCTCGGCCCGCGGCCCAAAGCAGAAGGACGGGATACCGTAGTAAAGCCCGTAGAAGCGGGTATCGGTCAGCGCCGTCATCTTGTGCTCAGGCAGCGCAGCCTCCGCCCCCCTGACCGCCCGCAGCGCCTCTTGCAGCGTGGCGATCCCCGGGGCCGCATCCTCGCCCAGAACATAGCCCTCTGCCTGAAACCCGTTCCAGACCACCTCGGGCGGGTTGTTGGACAGGAACGGATGCGCCAGCGCGGCCTCGGCGATGCAGGCGGCAATCTCGGCCTTGCAATCATCCAGCGACCAACCGGGCAGCAGGCCCATGCGGCAATCCACGTCGCACCATGCGGGCACCGAGCTGGCCCAGTCGCCACCCGCGATCTTGCCCGCGTTGAAGTTCAGCGGGTGATGGACGCCCTGATAGACCGGATCGGCGGCCGCGCGATCGTTCCAGCGCGCTTCCAACCCCTTGAGAGATTGCACCAGATGGAAGGCGGCCATGATCGCGTTCGATCCCTCGCCGGCAACCGCCACATGGGTCGGGCGCCCCCGCACCCGCAGCTTGAACCACAAGACCCCGATCTGGGCGCGGTTCAGCGACAGGTTCGAGGGTTCGGGGATCACGCAGAGATCGGCGCGGTAGCCGCGTTGCAGGGTCGAGAGCGCGCCGAGGCCGGTCGACTCCTCCTCGATCACCGATTGGACATGCACGCGCGCAGCAGGCTCGAACCCCGCCGCGCGGATCGCGTCCAGGGCAAAGAGCGCCGCGATGGTGCCCGATTTCATGTCACCCGCACCACGCCCGTGCATCCAGCCGTCGCGGATCACGGGGTCATAGGGCGGGTTCGCCCACATCTCCAGCGGGCCGGTGGGGACCACGTCGAGATGGCCTTGCAGGATCAGCGAGCGTCCGGTGGCCGGGCCTTGCGGGCGATGGGTGCCCACGACGCTGCGGGCGTGGGAGAAGTCGCCCTCGATCGGGCCGAAACCGGGCAGGGGTTCCAGATCCGAGAGCGCGATGGTCCAGTCATCGACATCATAGCCACGCGCGCGCAGGGCATCGGCCATGAAATCCTGCGCCGGGCCTTCGGCAAAGCGCTGGCTGGGGATGCGGACGAAATCGGCCAGAGTGCTGATCTGGCGGTCCCAGCCTGCGGCGACGGCCTTGCGGATGGCGGTGATGGCGGCGGTGTCGGTCATGGCGTGGTCCTGTCAGTTGCGGCGGGGTCAGGCGAGGGGTGTCAGGCGAGAGAGCTCAGGCGAGTGGAGGCGTGTCGATGCGCGGGGCGGGGGCGTCCGGGGCGGCTTCGACCTGCACAAGACAGCT
>JAMWZG010000419.1 GCA_024304855.1 Paracoccaceae bacterium | reverse complement strand
CCAGCACCGCCAGGATCATCGCCAGACGCCCGCCATCCCAGCCCACGACCGACCGGCGCGGCTGGCTGTGGGGCGATGGCGCCACCAGCGCCTGAAATTCGACCAGCAGCGGCCGCGTCCCCTCGACCCCCGCGAAGACCACCGATCCGGGGCTGGGCTCGCCCCGTTCCGACAGAAACAGCGCCGAGGGGTTCACCACCTCGGCCAGACCCGCGCCCGTCATCTCGAAGACGCCGATCTCATCGGCCGGGCCGAAGCGGTTCTTGACCGCGCGCAGGATGCGGAACTGATGCCCGCGCTCGCCCTCGAAATAGAGCACGGTATCCACCATATGCTCCACCACGCGCGGCCCCGCGATCTGCCCGTCCTTGGTGACATGGCCCACAAGGATCACCGACATGTCGCGCCGCTTGGCAAAAGTCGTCAGCTCATGCGCCGCCGCACGCACCTGAGAGACCGACCCCGGCGCGCTTTCCACATTGTCCGCCCACATCGTCTGGATCGAATCGATCACGGCCAGTTGCGGCTTCTCCGCCTCCAGCGTGGTCAGGATGTCGCGCAGATTGGTGGCCGCCGCCAGTTGCACCGGCGCATCCCCCAGACCCAGCCGCTGCGCCCGCATCCGCACCTGCGCCGAGGCTTCCTCGCCCGAGACATAGATCGTCTTCAGCCCTGCCTGCGCGAAACGCGCCGCCGCCTGCAACAGCAGCGTCGATTTGCCGATCCCCGGATCACCGCCCACCAGAATGGCGCTGGACGGCACCAGCCCGCCACCCAGCACGCGGTCCAGTTCCGAGATGCCGGAATTGGTGCGCGGCGGCGGGGCTTCTTCGGTTGCCAGATCGGTCAGCTTGATGGGCGATCCGCGCTTGCCCCCCAGCGATTTCGACGCAGGCCCCGCCGACAGGGGCGCCTCCTCGACAATCGTGTTCCAGGCCCCGCAGGCGTCACAACGCCCGGACCATTTGTTGAAGGATGCGCCGCAGGCATTGCAGGTGAAGCTGTTGGATTTTGCCATGCCGCAGTCATGCCCCAGCGGGGCAGGGCGGTCAAACCCTCAATGCGCGGCCATGCTACTGTGCCGCGCGCGTCAGGCCGGGGCGCTGCGCCTTGGCCAGTTGCTCCGCTGCCGGCCTGTCGCGGGCCGGGGCGCGGGTCTCGATCCCCATGACCTCGGGCATCATCCCGGCCAGTTCCGCCCGCAGCCGCGACAGCTGCGCGGCCGCAGCCGCTTCCTCCGCCTCGACCTGCCTGAGCCAGTGCTGCAACTCCGTCGAAATCTCCTGCGCCCGCACCAGCCGGTCCTTGAAGGTCGCAATCTCCTGCTGGCGCTGGCGCAGGAACATCTTCGCCCGCCCGACACTGGCATCCGAATAGGTCTCGGCCAGCGCCCGGCTCAGATGCGACATCTGCGCGGCGACCTCCAGAACCTCAGGCTCCAGATGGGCCAGATCCGGGTGCCGCCGCATATAGGCCAGCCGCTCGCGCACCGAGTCGAACTCGGACTCCAGCTTGAAAATCCCCGCCCGGTCCGCCGCATGGGCCATCTGATAGGCATGGGCCACGTCCTGCATCCCGATCCGGAATTGCCGATGCGATGTCTCCAGCGCCATGATCCGCGCATGGCTGGGCAGAAACCCCGCCAGCATCACGCAGAGGAACGTCCCCGCGATCTGCGCGATCATCCCCGCATTCTCGACGACTCGCTCGCCCATATGGACCGCGAAATTCAGCCAGGGCATCAGCCCGACCGCCGCGCCCAGCGACAGCAAGGACAGGCCGATGGCACAGATCAGGATCAGACCGAAAGACAGACCCTGCAACAGGATCTGCGCGCTGCGGGCCGCAGACCGAACAGAAGACAGCATGTTTCCCCCAGAAACAGCAAACTCGTAAACATGACCAGCCTAGCCCGCAGCAGGCCAATCCCAAAGCGTTTTTGCACCCCGCCGCCGTGCCCCGCCGCATCGCGGCAGGGATGTCACCAGATTGTTGCGAAATTGAAAGCAATCAGGCGGAATTCAGGTTAATTGTTTCCGCGAAGCCAGGGTAAGTGCAAGCGAGCACAGGATGCAGGCGGTGAAAAGATACAGCCCCCAGGCCACCTCCAGCCGCCCCACGCCCATGCCCTTGGCGATCACGATATAAAGCGCGATCAGGAAAATATCCGCCATCGCCAGCTTGCCCAGCACCGCCACCATGGGCAGGAAC
>JAMWZG010000418.1 GCA_024304855.1 Paracoccaceae bacterium | reverse complement strand
GCGGCCCGACATCCAGCCATCGTCCAGCGCCGCATAAAGGCGAGAGAATTCAACCAGGTCGTCGATGGGCTGTGCCGGGTAGATATCTCCGAAAAGCCATGTCGCCTTGGCCGTGGCGCGCCAGCCAACAACGCAGGGGCCCCCATGATCGGGCACGCAACCAGCAAGGCAAGCGGTGCCCGACACTTCGAAGTCCTCGGCAAGACCCGCGGCCGCGATCGCTTCACGCAGCTTCTTGAGCAGGGCAAAGCCTGGCTCGCAATTCGATCCCGTGTGCTTGCAGGCCTTGCAAACCAGAATCTGATGCGGCGCGGATTGCGCCACCGAATAGCACGGCGTGGCCACTGGCCGCCGTTTGGACATCTCCATCGCATGCTCCTTCCGGGACACCCCGCCCGGTGGTTACTGACAGCGATGGCAGGTCTCCTGACTCGCGGGTCGTTGCTTTCCCCACCTTCCCAATCCTTTCAGACCAGTGGCACTGGGGGTTGCTCGCCGCCTACAGTTGCGGGGGCAGTCACGGCTTGAGCGGCTGATGCCTACACTCGACCCGTGTTCCCTTTTCACCCGGCCGTGCTTTGCTTGACCGAGAACCATCGCGGACAAGGTGTCTGCGAGCCAGGAGGTCGTCAAGTGCAATCCGACCAAAATCGCGAACGAATTCGCTACCTCGGACTGTTGGTGGGCTACATCGATCTTTTGTATATTGGTTGCCAGTGTTTACTCCTGCCTGGGCGGCAGTACCTTAGTGCACTGATTTAGCATGTTTTTTGCTTACACTTGACTTTGCGATCAATCTACCGTTTGTAAACGGATGCAAGGGCGCTCTCTGTGGCCCTGCTCAACGGAAACCCCTTCGTTTGCATAGGCTGAGCGCGATCAGAGAGTTCTGGCAGACCGTGCCCCGCGCGTGCAATATAAGGAGCGCGGGCGCATTCCGACAAAACTCTTGGGTAAAAAGCAAAATTCCAGTAATTTGCACATATGAAGCCTCAAGTACCTGCCTTTCATGATGAATCGGATGCTCTCTTCCTGGATGCTGAGGAGTTGGAACAGTCGTCCGAAGACGATCTTTGGTTCCTGCCCGGTCCGGGCGGCAGATAATCCGGCTCCTCTTCCATCGGACCGGGCAGGAACCAAAGATCGTCTTCGGACGACTGTTCCAACTCCTCAGCATCCAGGAAGAGAGCATCCGATTCATCATGAAAGGCAGGTACTTGAGGCTTCATATGTGCAAATTACTGGAATTTTGCTTTTTACCCAAGAGTTTTGTCGGAATGCGCCCGCGCTCCTTATATTGCACGCGCGGGGCACGGTCTGCCAGAACTCTCTGATCGCGCTCAGCCTATGCAAACGAAGGGGTTTCCGTTGAGCAGGGCCACAGAGAGCGCCCTTGCATCCGTTTACAAACGGTAGATTGATCGCAAAGTCAAGTGTAAGCAAAAAACATGCTAAATCAGTGCACTAAGGTACTGCCGCCCAGGCAGGAGTAAACACTGGCAACCAATATACAAAAGATCGATGTAGCCCACCAACAGTCCGAGGTAGCGAATTCGTTCGCGATTTTGGTCGGATTGCACTTGACGACCTCCTGGCTCGCAGACACCTTGTCCGCGATGGTTCTCGGTCAAGCAAAGCACGGCCGGGTGAAAAGGGAACACGGGTCGAGTGTAGGCATCAGCCGCTCAAGCCGTGACTGCCCCCGCAACTGTAGGCGGCGAGCAACCCCCAGTGCCACTGGTCTGAAAGGATTGGGAAGGTGGGGAAAGCAACGACCCGCGAGTCAGGAGACCTGCCATCGCTGTCAGTAACCACCGGGCGGGGTGTCCCGGAAGGAGCATGCGATGGAGATGTCCAAACGGCGGCCAGTGGCCACGCCGTGCTATTCGGTGGCGCAATCCGCGCCGCATCAGATTCTGGTTTGCAAGGCCTGCAAGCACACGGGATCGAATTGCGAGCCAGGCTTTGCCCTGCTCAAGAAGCTGCGTGAAGCGATCGCGGCCGCGGGTCTTGCCGAGGACTTCGAAGTGTCGGGCACCGCTTGCCTTGCTGGTTGCGTGCCCGATCATGGGGGCCCCTGCGTTGTTGGCTGGCGCGCCACGGCCAAGGCGACATGGCTTTTCGGAGATATCTACCCGGCACAGCCCATCGACGACCTGGTTGAATTCTCTCGCCTTTATGCGGCGCTGGACGATGGCTGGATGTCGGGCCGC
>JAMWZG010000417.1:1622-2235 GCA_024304855.1 Paracoccaceae bacterium | reverse complement strand
GCCATGGCAGGGGCCACCATGGCGCTGGTCAATAGCAACGCTGCCGCCAGTTTAGTGAAACTCATGTCATCCTCCCAAGATGTAAGTGGAGAGCTTGGATTTGGCTTTCGCAAAATACGATCTCCGAGATAGAGGTTTGCTAATACTTCTCGTTACGTCAACGGTTTTTGTGTCCCGCCCTGAAGTGATATTAGCTGGCCGGACGCACTCATCGCGGTGCAATAGTTTCAGTCGCCGTTGCTTTGAAACTCGGACAGCCTTCCGGTGCCATTGGTCATTGGGCCGGAACCAAATGTCAGTCACGCGACGGACAGCGCAGCGGCCAAGACAAGCACGATGCCGCCGAGTCGAACGGAGTGATTATAAAAAGGGATATGGTCTTTGAGACAATCAGGTTCTCTCCTCGTCGAGAACCGGCACGGTGAAGGTGAACGTGCATGGTATTGCCTAAACTGTCCCATGGGCGCTGACGTCAGACACAGCATCCCGGACCCCGTGCAAGAGCAGGTTGTGGACTTGGCGCTCAACGAGCTGGAGCTTTCCCCGCGGGAACTGGCCATCCACTTCACTGATGTGAAAAAGTATTTTGTATCAGAAACTTCCGTGTATCGAT
>JAMWZG010000417.1:0-1612 GCA_024304855.1 Paracoccaceae bacterium | reverse complement strand
GGCCGCTTCACCCTGCTGGTCTGCGGGGACGAGGTGGCGCGTGGCAAGCCTGCGCCGGATGTCTATCTTGCGGCTGTCGGTGGTCTGGGGCAGCAGCCTGACGCCTGTGTTGCGTTCGAGGACTCGTCGAATGGCGTCCGGGCGGCGGTCTCTGCCGGGCTCGTGACGGTGCAGGTACCCGATCTTCTGGCGCCGCCTGCCGAGATCGTCGCTTTGGGGCATGTCATCGCTCCCGACCTTCTGACCGGCGCACGACAGGTGGGATGTCTTTAGTGGCCGAAGACATCGAAAGGATCCAAGCTTTGTGAATATTTCTCCTCTTTGCGCACTGGGGGGGGTAAGATCACAATTGCCATAGCGGTGAGGCCCTTGGCTATGATGCCTCCCTTGGAAGGTGTTTCGCGACCTTTTTGAAATCTTGCAACTTTCAGGACAGGATCTGGACGAGGTCGCGAACCAGGTGAAGTCAGCCGTCAATAAACGGAGCCACATCGGGCTTGACGCGACTTTGGGGTCCGAGCCTCGTCATCACTCCCATGCAGCAGGCATAGGGTTGGCCTGAAGGAGACCGCTCTCCAACCCTACTTGTTCCCGTCGATCCACTTCGACATCAAGCTTTTGTCTCGGAAACACTCTTCTGGCACGGAACGGCGCTTGATGCGCGCGAGGCGCTCGGCGAAGGCCACTTGCTTGGAGGTCGGGCGGCCATCTGATGCCGCCAATGGTTTGAGTTTGGACTGTGCGTCAATCCAAGCGCTCAAGGACCTTCGATCCTGCAAAACGTCCCAAGGCAACAGTGTCTGGTTGCGCATAGCCAGCGTGCGCGCATAGGCGATCTGTTTCGGTGTCGCGGGAAGGTTGAATGTGGCGTTGTCCATCGGGGTTCTCCCTTCTTGATTGTGCCTCCCAATATAGAACAAAAAGAGAACAAAATCAAGTAGACCTGCCTCGTCCTGGCTCGCAAGGAGCACCTGTACGAGGGAACAGACTCAACCTACCAAGTGTCTGGGACCGGGGAAGGGGAAACATCGATACCCCAAAGTGAGCCGTTCGGGAACAATTTCAGAAACGGGGGAGTCGAGGGTCGGAGCACGTGTTTGGTTGTGAACGGCACGGTTCTTCAGACCACCCCAGAAATCGTGCTGCTACGGCGCGATCAAAGCCCCGCCCGCGATCAAGCACGCCATAGCAGCCAGTTTCCTGCACAACTTGCAGCAAGTCGCCTGTGGGCACATGAACACCCAGATAGATGGCTGTCTCAGGGGCACACCATGTCTGATCCACGATCTCGCCGGTCACCAGATCGAGGCACCAGGCATGGTCATAGGGTAGAGGATCGTTGGCGTCCGGCCATCCCCAGCCCTCGAAATAAGCAAGGCCGTGGTCTATGGCAGTGTCATAGGCGTTGCGGAAGCACTGCCGTGGTGCGGCCAAAGCGTAGCCCTCCGGCAATGCCGTCCCGACCATTCGGGTGCCTCGGGCACGCAGAAACCGTGCTACTGGAAGGCGTCCGAACGGGCCATCCAAAGTTCGGTCAATGACGTCAAACGAGCGCGGCAGAGAGCATATTGGCGTCATTCTGCGCACCGTTGCGCGCAGAAGAATTTCGTGG
>JAMWZG010000416.1 GCA_024304855.1 Paracoccaceae bacterium | reverse complement strand
GCGACAACCTGAAGTTCACCGTTGAACTGATCGCGCCGATCGCGATGGAAGACGGCCTGCGCTTCGCCATCCGTGAAGGCGGCCGCACCGTCGGCGCGGGCGTCGTGTCCAAAATTCTGAAGTAAAGACCACTTCGGAACGACATTGACGCGCAATGCGTGATGTTCAAGGCAGGATTGCCGGAGAAAGCCCCCTTGCCGGGGGCTTTTTTCTTGTGCGGGTTCAGGTTGTTGTCGGTGCGCTGGCGCTCTGCTAGATTCGCTCTGGCGTCCGGGTGCGAGGCGCCTTGCAATGAGTGTCCGAATGTCAGTCGATCCGTTGAATCCCTATGCAGATCTCGGGCCTCATGCCTATTGGCGATCCGCGGTTGCGGATGTCGGCCCCTTTGGTCTGACCGGGCTCTGGACCCCCAAGTTCCGCATTCTGCCCAAGGACCGGATCGTCACGGCGGGCAGTTGTTTCGCGCAGCATATCGGGCGCGCGCTGGCCGCGCGGGGCTATCACTGGCTGGACGCGGAACCTGCGCCGCCCTTCCTGACGGAGGAGGAGGCGCGGCGGTTCAACTATGGGATCTTCAGCTTTCGCACGGGGAATATCTATACGCCCCGGATGCTGCGTCAGTGGCTGGAGCTGGCCTTCGGTGTCGGTCAGATCTCCGATGAGGTCTGGCAGGATGGGGGGCGTTTCTTCGATCCGCTGCGCCCGGTGATCGAGCCGGATGGTTTCGCCTCGGAGGCGGAGTTGCGCGCGGCGCGGGAGGGGACGCTGGCGGCGCTGCGCGAGGCGGTGACGACAGCGAAGGTGTTTGTCTTCACGCTGGGCCTGACGGAGGCTTGGGTGAATGCGCAGAGCGGGCTTGAATATGCCCTGTGTCCGGGCACGGTGCGGGGGGCGACATTTGATCGCGCGGTGCATGTGTTCCGCAACAGTGGCTTTCGGCCCTTGCTGCGTGACATGCAGGCCGCCATCAAGCTGTTGCGGGCGCGCAACCCGGCTTTGAAGGTGTTGCTGACCGTCTCGCCGGTGCCGTTGACGGCGACGGCGTCGGGGCAGCATGTGCTGACTGCGACCAGCCATTCCAAATCCGTGCTGCGGGCCGTGGCCGGGCAGCTTGAGGCGGAATCGAGCTTTGTCGATTACTTCCCCTCCTATGAGATCATCACCCATCCGGTGTTTCGCGGGATGTTCTATGCCCCCAATATGCGCAGCGTCGAGGCGCAGGGGGTGGCGACGGTGATGCAGCATTTCTTTGCCGATCAGGCCAGGGTCTTCGGCCCGGTGAAATCCCGCCACAAGCGCAAGGCCGCGCCGGGGGCGGTGCCGTTTGAAGATGTGAAATGTGAAGAGGAATTGCTGGGTGCCCTTGCCAAGTGAGACGCTTTGCATTTTCGGGGACAGTCACATCGGCAGTGCGCGCAGGGCATTGGACGCGGGGCTTGTGGTGCTGGAGGGGCGGCGCGTCGAGTTCTGGGGGGCGGCCGGACCCTTGTTCCGGCAGATCGACATCAAGGACGGCGTGGTGCGGCCCGAGGGGAAGGAGGCGGCCGAGATGGTCGCGCAGGTGAACGGCCATGGGCGGCTGACGCTTGCGGCAGAGGATTTCGACAGTTTCCTGTTCTATGGTGCGCGCTTGCGGATGGCCGAGTTCATGCTGCCCTATCTGCATTTCATGCGCGATCCGCAGCGGGCCGTCAGTCAGGCGGTCATGCAGGCGGCGGCGCGGCAGTTCCTGCGGTCGTGCCGGGCGTTCCGGATTGCGCGCAGTTTCGCGGCCACTGGCCGGACGCGGGTGTTCTTTGCCCCGGCCCCGCTGATGACGCTGGGTGTTCTGGACGAGACGGGGCCGGGGCAGCCAATGGCGCTTTATCCGCGCGCGGTGGAGGCGACGGCGGCGGATCGTGGGGTGATCTGGGATCTGTTCGACAGTCTTATGGCGGAGGCGGGGATCACCTTGATCCGCCAGCCGGAGGGCACGGTGGTGGACGGGGTCTTTACGGATGCGCGCTTTGCCATCGAAGGCGCGCAGACCAGTGGCGATGCCGGGCATAAATCTGCGGCCTTCGCGGCGCTGATGCTGAGCGCCTTCGAGGAGGTGGCGCGTCGTGATGCGCGCAGAAAACCCACGATTAGCCCTTGATCTTGAGGCCGCTGCATCGTATCGGATGCACCGGCCTTAGGGGTATAGCTCAGCTGGTAGAGCGACGGTCTCCAAAACCGTAGGTCGCGGGTTCGAACCCTGCTGCCC
>JAMWZG010000415.1:1293-2255 GCA_024304855.1 Paracoccaceae bacterium | reverse complement strand
ACTCGGCGCGCAGATCGGGCAGCTTCGCGCACAACAGGACATGATCCTTGCGCAGATCCAGAGCCGACTTGCCGCCGCGAGGGCTCAGATCGACGCAGCCGAGGCGAACCATACCGCAGCTGAAGCGGAATTACGCAACGCTCAAAGTCATTTCGACCGGATCGCCACCTTGGCAAGTCGGCAGATTGCAACCCCGCAAAACGAAGAGGACGCTCAGGGAAGGCTCGATGCCGCGCGCCAACAGGAACTGGCGACGGCCGCAGCGATCGCGGCCGCCCGCGCCAATCTGGACATCGTCAAGTCTGACGCCGGGCAGATCGCCGTCATTGATCACCAGGTCGCGCGGATCGAGGCCGAAATGACCGGCCTCGAGGCGGAGCGGGCGCAGAGGCTGATCGACCTGCGAAACAGGGAGGTGTTGGCGACTTTCGACGGCATGGTTGATGCCACCTTCGTCGATCAGGGAGAGTACGTCACACCGGGCACCCGGCTCCTGATCTATCATCGTCCAGACGAGGTCTGGGTAGACGCGAACGTGAAGGAGACGGATCTGCGCAGGATCAGCATCGGCGCACCAGTGTTGATTTCTGTCGACGCCTATCCGGGCCGTGAGTTTCGCGGCCAGGTCGAACGGATCGGCGGCGCGGCGACCAGCCAGTTCGCGCTGCTCCCGAGCCCCAACCCAAGCGGCAATTTCACCAAGGTGACTCAGCGGGTGCCGATCAGGGTCTCGGTCGAGACGGAAGGAGTGGTTCTGTCGCCCGGAATGATGGTGGTATTGAGCATCGATGTCGCAGACTGACGCGCTTTTCCGGAAATATGGTCCAATTTACCGGGCCTATGCAACCGCCACGGTGATGATAGCGACGGTGTCGGTTGTCTTGTCGACGACGATCGTGAATGTCGCAATCCCTGACGTGATGGGCGCCTTCGGCATCAGTGCAGTGCAGGCACAGTGGCTC
>JAMWZG010000415.1:0-1283 GCA_024304855.1 Paracoccaceae bacterium | reverse complement strand
TTGCGCGCGTGGTGCAGGGCGCAGCCGCGGGAGTGGTGCAGCCGTTGAGCATGATCCTGCTTTTTCGCGTCTTTCCCCCCGAAAAGCGCGGAGCCGCGATGGGCATCTTCGGCATTGGCGTGGTGCTGGCCCCGGCACTCGGACCGTGGATCGGCGGCTTGCTGATCGACGCATTCGACTGGCGCTGGGTGTTCTACCTGGGTCTGCCGCCGGGCATCGCGGCGATCGTGCTTGCCAATCTGTTCGTGCCGGGTCGTGATGCTACCGGACCGCGCCCCGGTTTCGACTGGACCGGCCTCGGGCTACTCGTGATCTTTCTCGCGTCCCTGCTCAACGCGCTCACCAACGCGCAACGGCTGGGGTGGAGTTCCGACCCGATCCTTCTCCAGTTCGCGATCGCCGCCGCTGCCGCGACCGGCTTCGTCATGTGGGAACTGCGTACGTCCAAGCCGATGCTCGACTTGCGGCTCTTCCGCAACGTGCCTTTTGCCTCAGCGGCCGTTGTCTCCTTCATCATGGGCGCCGGGCTCTTCGGTTCGACCTACCTGGTGCCTCTGTTCGTGCAAACGATCCAGGGTTTCACGCCGACCCAGGCAGGGCTTCTGCTCATGCCTTCGGGTTTCGTTCTGGTGCTCGTGTTCCCGTTGGCCGGGCGGCTCTCCGACAAGCTGCCCGCAGCCCTGTTGATCGGGGGCGGCATGGCGCTTTTCGCTTGGTCCTCCTGGCTGTCAGCGGCCGTCGAGATCAATACCGGGTTCTGGACGTTGGCGTGGTGGACGATCTTGTCGCGGGTGGGGCTCGGCTTCGTCTTCCCGGCCATCTCGGCCGGGCCGTTGAAGACACTGCCCCGCGACCTGATCGGACAGGGCTCGGGCGCCATAAACTTCATCCGGCAACTCGGCGGCGCCTTTGGCGTCAACCTGCTTTCCGTATTCATGGAGCGCCGGACGATGCTGCACGCAGACGCCCTCGCCGCGACGCAGACCAGCGACAATCCGGCCACGATGACCTTCCTTCGGGAAGTCGGCAGTCTCCTGCATGGTACTGGCCTGCCTGACTCGCAGGTGGCGGCGGCAGCTGCGCAGTTCCTTGGGAGAACTGTGGTCATCCAGGCGAACACCGCGGCGTTTCGCGACGGGTTCCTCGTTGTCACGCTGATCTTCCTGATAGCGTTGATTCCGACGGCGATCATGCACTATGCCTCTGTGCGTACACCGTCCCCCGCAGCTGTGCCACCGCTTGCGGGGAGTGGTGCAGGTGATCCTGCCCGGTCGCGGACGCTC
>JAMWZG010000414.1 GCA_024304855.1 Paracoccaceae bacterium | reverse complement strand
TCGAACCCCGCCACGATCATGACCGATCCGGGTCTGGCCGACGCCACCTATATCGAGCCGATCACCCCCGAGGTTGTCGCCAAGATCATCGAAAAGGAACGCCCCGACGCGCTTTTGCCGACCATGGGCGGGCAGACGGGTCTGAACACGTCACTGGCGCTGGCGGACATGGGCGTGCTGGAAAAATTCGGCGTCGAGCTGATCGGCGCCAACCGCCAGGCCATTGAAATGGCCGAAGATCGCAAGCTGTTCCGCGAGGCGATGGACCGTATCGGTCTGGAAAACCCCAAGGCCACGATCGTCGCCGCCCCGAAAAAGGACAACGGCAAATACGACATCGCCGCCGGTCTGAAACAGGCGATGGACGCGCTGGAGGAGATCGGCCTGCCCGCCATCATCCGCCCCGCCTTCACGCTGGGCGGCACCGGCGGCGGCGTCGCCTATAACCGCGACGATTATGAATATTACTGCCGGTCCGGTCTGGAAGCCTCGCCCATGGCGCAGATCCTCGTGGATGAATCCCTGCTCGGCTGGAAAGAGTTCGAGATGGAGGTGGTCCGCGACCGCGCCGATAACGCGATCATCGTCTGCTCCATCGAAAACGTCGATCCAATGGGTGTGCATACGGGCGATTCGATCACCGTGGCCCCCGCGCTGACCCTGACCGACAAGGAATATCAGATCATGCGCAACGGCAGCATCGCCGTGCTGCGCGAGATCGGCGTGGAAACCGGCGGCTCCAACGTGCAATGGGCGATCAACCCCGCCGACGGGCGCATGGTGGTGATCGAGATGAACCCCCGCGTGTCGCGATCCTCGGCGCTGGCGTCCAAGGCGACGGGTTTCCCGATTGCGAAAATCGCCGCGAAACTGGCTGTGGGCTATACGCTGGACGAGCTGGACAATGACATCACGAAGGTCACGCCCGCCAGTTTCGAACCCACCATCGACTATGTCGTGACCAAGATCCCGCGCTTTGCCTTCGAGAAATTCCCCGGCTCCCAGCCCAACCTCACAACCGCGATGAAATCCGTGGGCGAGGCGATGGCCATAGGCCGCACGATCCACGAATCGCTGCAAAAGGCGCTGGCCTCGATGGAAACAGGCCTCACCGGCTTTGACGAGGTCGAGATTGAGGGCGCGCCCGAGAAATCCGCCGTCATCAAGGCCATCTCCAAGGCCACGCCCGACCGGATGCGCACCATCGCGCAGGCGATGCGCCACGGTCTGACGGATGAGGAAATCCACGCCACCACCATGTTCGACCCCTGGTTCCTGGCCCGCATCCGCGAAATCGTCGCGGCCGAGGATGAGGTGCGCAAGAACGGCCTGCCCGTCACCGAATACGGGTTGCGCAAGCTCAAGATGATGGGTTTCACCGATGCCCGTCTGGCACATCTGACCGGCCGGACCGAGGCGAACGTCCGCCGCGCCCGCCAGAACCTTGGTGTCAATGCCGTGTTCAAGCGGATCGACACCTGCGGCGCCGAGTTCGAGGCGCAGACGCCTTATATGTATTCCACCTACGAAGCCCCCGCGATGGGCGACGTGGAATGCGAGGCGCGCCCAAGCGACCGCAAGAAAGTGGTCATTCTGGGCGGCGGTCCCAACCGGATCGGTCAGGGGATCGAATTCGATTATTGCTGCTGCCACGCCTGCTTTGCGCTGTCGGACGTGGGCTATGAAACCATCATGATCAACTGCAACCCGGAAACCGTGTCGACCGACTATGACACCTCGGACCGGCTCTATTTCGAACCGCTGACCTTTGAACATGTGATGGAAATCCTGCGGGTCGAGCAGACAAACGGCACGCTGCATGGCGTGATCGTGCAATTCGGCGGCCAGACGCCCCTGAAACTGGCCAATGCGCTCTATGAGGAAGGCATCCCCATTCTTGGCACCACGCCCGACGCCATTGATCTGGCCGAGGACCGTGAACGGTTCCAACAGCTTGTCCAGCGTCTTGGCCTGAAACAACCGCGCAACGGCATTGCCAGCACCGATGCGCAGGCGTTGGCCATTGCCGAAGACATCGGCTTCCCGCTGGTGATCCGCCCCTCCTATGTGCTGGGTGGCCGCGCGATGGAGATCGTGCGCGATATGGCCCATCTGGAACGCTATATCCGCGAGGCTGTGGTGGTCTCCGGCGACAGCCCCGTGCTGCTCGACAGCTATCTTTCGGGTGCCGTGGAAATGGATGTGGACGCGCTCTGCGATGGCAAGACCGTGCATGTCGCGGGGCTGATGCAGCAT
>JAMWZG010000413.1:2006-2266 GCA_024304855.1 Paracoccaceae bacterium | reverse complement strand
CCCCCCCCAGCGCCGCCCCGCCACCACGCCCGACAGCGCCAGCGGCACCGTCGCCGCCAGCGCGATCACCATCCCGCCCCCGGCATTGGCCAAGGCAAAGGCCGCCTGCGCCAGCGCGCCCCCCGACAGGCCCAGCAGCGGCGGCGCAAACCGCGCCGCCATCCCCACCAGCGCCACCAGCAGCGCGACAGACGCCAGCAGCCGCGACGGGCCAGAGGCCAGAACGCCCCGCAGCAGCGCCAGCAGCGCGATCACCGGCA
>JAMWZG010000413.1:0-1996 GCA_024304855.1 Paracoccaceae bacterium | reverse complement strand
GATCTCGCGGATCAGCTCATTGATGACGCCTGCCATGATCGGGTCCAGCCCCGTGGTCGGCTCGTCGAAAAAGATGATCTCGGGCTCTGCCGCAATCGCCCGCGCCAGGCCCACGCGCTTCTGCATCCCGCCCGACAACTCGGCGGGCAGCTTGTCGGCCACATCGGGCTTCAACCCCACCCGGCGCAGCTTTTCGATGGCAATCGCCCGCGCCTCCTCCTTGGGCCGCTTGAGCGATCCGCGCATCAGGCGAAACGCCACATTCTGCCAGACGGGCAGCGAATCAAACAGCGCGCCCCCCTGAAACAGCATCCCGAACCGCGCCAGAAAGGCATCGCGCTCGCCCTTGCGCACGTCCTGCCCATCGACCTCGATCGTGCCGCTGTCGGGCGTCACCAGCCCCAGGATGCATTTCAACGCAATGGATTTGCCCGTGCCCGACCCGCCGATGATCACCATCGAGGTGCCGCGTGGCACATGCAGGTTCACCCCGCGCAACACGCGATTGGACCCGAACGCCTTGTGAACATCGGTCAACCGTATCATGCCGAGAAAAACGCCTCTGTCAGGATGAAATTCGCAGCCAGGATCAGGATCGCCGCCGCCACGACCGACCCCTTGGTCGCGCGCCCCACGCCCATCGCGCCGCGCGCGGAATTCATGCCGTAATAACAGCCCATCAAGGCCGCGATGAAACCGAACACCGCCCCCTTGGCCAGCGACGAGACGATGTCCCGCATCTCCAGAAAATCGGCCGTGTTCTTGAGGTAGGTGGTCGGATTGAAGCCCAACCGTTCGGTCCCCACCAGAAACCCGCCGTAGATCCCGATCACATCGCCCACTCCCACCAGCACCGGCATCACCAGCGTTGCGGCCAGAACGCGGGGCAGGGTCAGGTATTTCATCGGATGGGTGGACAGCGTCACCAGAGCGTCGATCTGCTCGGTCACTTTCATCGTGGCAATCTCGGCCGCGATGCTGGACGTGACCCGCGCCGCGATCATCAGACCCACCAGAACCGGACCCAACTCGCGCACCATGCCGATGGCCACGATCTGCGGCACCACGGCCTCGGCCGAGAACCGCGCGCTGCCCGCATAGATCTGCAAGGCCAGCGCGCCACCCGTGAACAGCGCGGTCAACCCCACCACCGGCAAGGAGAAATAGCCGATCTGCATCAGCGCCTGCCCGAACTCGCGCGGGTAGAAGGGCGGGCGCGCCAGATGGCTCAGCGTCTGCGCCATGAAGATGACAAACCGGCCCAGAGCGGCCAGAAGCGCAAGGCTGGATCGGCCCAGCGCGGCAAGGGGGGACAGCAGGATCATGCCCCGATATAACGCCGCTGATAGCGGTTGCCCAGCGAGGTCAGGATCTCATAGCCGATGGTGCCCGCAATATCCGCCAGCGTATCGACCGTCTGCACATGGTTCAGCAGATCCAGCGCCTGCGGCACCTCGGGCAGATGGGTGATGTCCACCGTGATCAGATCCATCGACACACGGCCCCGCACCGGGCAGGGGATGTCACCGGCATAAAGCACAAGACCACCCGACAGCGCGCGGTGGATGCCATCGGCATAGCCGGCCGCGACCGTGGCCAGCCGGATCGGCTGCGCCGCCGTCCAGCTATTGCCATAGCCGACAGGCTCTCCCACCTCGACGATACGGGTCTGGATTACCGGCAGGCTGACATGGGCGACTGCCTGTGCCTGCGCAAAGGGCGCGCCGCCATAAAGCCCGATGCCGGGGCGGGTCAGATCGAAATGATACTCCGGCCCCAGCAGGATACCCCCCGTCGCCGACAGCGAGCGCGGCACGTCCAGCCCGTCGGTCATGGCGCGGAAGGTCGCCAGCTGCACCGCGTTCATCGGATGATCCGGCTCATCGGCACAGGCCAGATGCGACATGATCAGGGTGATGTTCTGCTCCAGCGCGATGTCGCGCAGGGCCGCCCATTCCGCAGGCTCCATCCCCAGCCGGTTCATCCCGCTGTCCAG
>JAMWZG010000412.1:1864-2303 GCA_024304855.1 Paracoccaceae bacterium | reverse complement strand
CGCTCCTCCTTGATCCACTCCTCCAGCTTGTAGGGCCCGGTGCCCATCGGCTTGAGGTCCATCTGCTCATCACCCGTCGCGGTCGTGTATTCTTCGTCAAGGATCAGAAGTTCGGCCAGATCATTGGGCAGCACGGCATAGGGCTTTGGCGTGGTGATTTCCACCGTCAGGTCGTCAACAGCGGTGACGGACGCGATATTCGCAACCAGATCAGGGCGGATCGAGGCGCGCGCCTTTTCCACGGTAAAGACCACATCCGACGCCGTGAAAGCATTGCCATTGTGGAATGTCACGCCTTCGCGCAGCTTGAAACGCCATGTGGTGTCATTCACTGTTTCCCAGCTTTCAGCCAGACCGGGGCCAAACTCCAGCTCGGCGCTGCGGGCGACCAGCGGGTCGTAGAGATGGTAATACATGATGTTCGAGGACAATTCCTCGC
>JAMWZG010000412.1:0-1855 GCA_024304855.1 Paracoccaceae bacterium | reverse complement strand
TAAGAGACAGCGAATGCGCGGATCCCAAGTTCGGCGCTGTCGCGCGGCGCTGTCAGGCCGGGCACTTGCTTGAACGCAGCCCATGCATGCCAAGCGTCTACATCCGGTACACGCAGGCAAAGCTGCACTGTCTTGTGCGCCGCCCATTTCTGCATACCGCGCGTTTCATCGACGAGGCCGACATGCGCCTGGCCGTCGATGCGATAGATCTTGGACCACCCCTGATCAATCGCCAGCGTCAATCCCAGCACGTCCTCGTAAAAGGCCATGGCACGCGGCAGGTCGCGATAATACTGAAAGGTGATGGCGAGGACGATCCCGTCGGTCGGTCGCAGTGGCGCTGGCGCGGTCATGTTCCATCTCTCTGTCCAATGTGTATCCCGACTGTATACACGATGAACACCGAGTCAACATCCCAACGCCACTCTTTGCCGCGCAGGAGGGGCTTTCGCTCAGAATGGGTGATAAATGTGCGAGATGATCGATTCGCGCACTTTCTTGAGATGCAACTTCATCGCATCCGAGGCCTGATCAGCATCCCCGGTCAGGGATCGCGTCGATGATGGCGATGTGCTCATGACAGCCCGGCTCGAATCTTTCGGGAATCGAGCCTTGGTCATACATCCGGGTCTTGATCTTCAAGCCTTCGATCAACTCGCCCAGCAACTGTGATCCGGCCATCTCGGCGATGGTCAGATGAAGCCTTTCATCCAGCGCGTAATGGGTATCCGGATCGGGGCGCGGGCCTGTCAGGAACCCTTCGACCTGCGCCCGCAAAGCCAATAAATCTTCGGTTTTCTTGCCTGAAGTGGCTGCTTTCCGGGCGGCTTCACACTCCAGCAGGCTACGGACATGAAGGATTTCCATGATGTCTTTCAGTGAAACGCTGTTGACCGCAGGCGTGCCACCAGAGGTGCGGGTCGCGAAGCCCTCGCTGATCAACTGGCTGATCGCCTCGCGCACGGGTGTGCGGGAAACACCCAGCTGATCGGCGAAGCTTTTCTCACGCAGCAGGGCGCCGGGCGGCAGGGTCCCATCCAGTATCATGGACTTCATGCGTTCGTAAGTTGAACTGCCCAAGGTCTTAGCCGTTTCGGCCATGAGTTTCCCTCCTGATCGCCCCGACACCTTCGGTCTCTTGCACGCGACATGTTAATGATCCAGTATTCAGTATACACTTGGTATATCAATATGCAAACCAGAGCGGCGGCCCGGACATGACAGAGCACGACTTCGACACCATCATTCGCAGCGGCACTGTCGTGCATGCGGGCGGAACAGGGCGCGCCGACATCGGCATTCGGGGTGGCAGGATCGCCGAGATTGCGGAACACATCGATGCGCGGGCACAGACCGAGATCGATGCAGACGGGCTTCTGGTGCTGCCGGGTGGCGTGGATACGCATTGCCATATCGAGCAGATCTCCGGGGCGGGCCTGCTGAACGCGGATACGTTCGAGACGGCCACGCGATCGGCCGCGATGGGCGGGACAACGAGCGTGGTCTCTTTCGCGGCACAACATCCCGGCAACCGGATGGCCACGGTCGTCACGGATTATGCCGCGTTGGCCCGCAAGGGTGCGCTGATCGACTACGCTTTCCACATGATTGTCGCGGATACCAAGGACGGCAATCTGACCCATGACATTCCAAGCCTGATCACCGAAGGGCATAGATCGATCAAGATCTTCACGACCTATGACAAGGTGCGACAGGATGACAAATCGATCCTCGACATTCTGGATGTGGCGAAACATCAGGGCGCTCTGGTCTGTTTTCATGCCGAGAATGACGGCCTGATCCGCCACATGACCGAAAAGCTTCTGGCTGAGGGAAAGACTGCCCCGAAGTATCA
>JAMWZG010000411.1 GCA_024304855.1 Paracoccaceae bacterium | reverse complement strand
GTCGCCACGACGGCAAACGCGGCATCACCGAATTCTACCTCCCCGGCGCAACTGAAATTGGAACTTCCCCATGAAGACCTTTGAATATGATATCTTGTCCTTTCCGGTGAAGAAGCAAAAGGACTACGACGAGATGCGACGTGTCTTGAATCAGCGCGGCGCGGAAGGATGGGAGGTCATCACCGCCGAAGCCGGCGATTACGGCTACACCACTTTCTTGAAGCGTGAGACTGGTACAATGAAGGCGGCATCGGAATGACACAGATTATTGCAGTCGCTGGCCTGCTCTTGATCTTTGGCACAACTGCTGGCGTAGCAGAGCGGAACCTGATCCCGACGCTCGACAACCACCCAAATGTTTGTCCAGACCAACCACCCGAGCCGGAATGGATGCAGAACATTAATGTGCGCGAATCCTATAAGCGCCTTTTGATCCAACAGATATATCGGGCTCAAAGCATGGAGCGCGTCGTAGACTCGCAAAACTGCAACTGTCCCACACGGTATCCAACTTGGGAGAACGCCGTACGCTTCTACACCGAGCGCTATGCTTCATCTGAATACTGGGACGTTGTCGAAGCGACGTCCGAATACCGACGGCAGGCAAATGAACTGCGCCGCGCCGCCATGCCAATCTGCGAAGCAGCTGGCAACTGGTAGCAATCCATGAGTGTCGTCACCTACTTCGTGGAAACGGCCGAAGGGTATCTAGATACCGCTGCCGAAAGTCAGTTTGGTGCGGTCGCAGCAACGGTCGGCACGTTGCTGGTTCTGGGCACAACACTGGTTGTCATTCTGGTCTTCATCAACATGATCTACCAGTATCGCGCCATGGACGGCCGAACTGCCTTTTGGCTGGCCGTGAAGGTCGGACTGATAGGGGTCTTCGCGGCCAACTGGGTCCAGTTCAATGCGCTTGCCTCAGCAATACTGAACGGAATCGACAGCATTGCCGGGGCCCTTGTGGCTTCTGTCGGCGGCGGATCACCTGGCCCGTCCGGTACCTTTGCAGAGGAATTTGACGAATTGATTGCAGCGCTCGGGGACTATCTGAATGCTGCGGGGTCCGAGCTGAACTGGATGGCCGGTGCCTTGTTGGACACACTCGGGGTTCTGCTGCTCTCGATTCTTGGCGGGTTGGCGGCGTTCATTGTTGTGGCGTCCCGGCTCATGATCGCTCTGCTAATTGGCATTGCGCCAGTGATGATCTTCTTGACACTGTTCGAGGTGACCAAGGATTATTTCGCGCGCTGGTTATCCGCGCTCATTTCATTCGCGATGTATCCGATCGTAGTCGCCGGCGTGTTCGCGACGATCACGGGGGTTTCTCGGGCGCTTCTTGCCGAGCTTGGCGACCCAGAGGGGGCCTCGAACATAGGGGCCCTTATCCCATTTTTCATGATGGTGCTGATGGCAAAGGGTTTCATCATAGCAACACCTTTCTTGGTTCGGGCGATTTCCGGAAACATCATGATGCCAGCACTCTCGGCCGGGTTCGGGGGAAGCTATGCCTTCGCCAGAGGGCTTGCAGGTAGCAAACAAGTTTACAATCGCTATGCCATCGGTGGCGCAACTGGGGCTGAATACGCAGCCCTTCGAGCGCGACAATTCTTTGGCGTGCAAGCCTTGCCGAGCCGACCAAATACTGCTGGAGGGCCAACTGCGGCTCGTCCGGGTGACGCAAACGGATCAGGCGCCCGAATGCTGGCACAGCTTTCAAGACTTGGTAGGTTGGGCAGGCGGTGACAGCCAGGCGAAAAAAAAATCCTGCCACAACCGCAAAGGTTTTGCCAGTGGTTTTGAACGGTTTGGAAAGTTTAAAACAATCTTTGGGCCAATTGCACTAACGGTCAAAAATGACAAAGGTCGCTTACGTATCGCAATCCGGCTCTTGCATCAGAACTTTGATTTCCCCGCGTGCCTCGGACCAGGTATCATCGTCTTTCTTCACGAGAAGGCGTGTTCGTGTACCGCGCGACGCCTTGTGCCCGAAATGGTGAAGTTCCAAGGATCAATCGAAAAACGACAAGAATTGGCAGGCGTGTTTGGTGCCATGCCAGAGACAGGTGACCCAGAAGTTATCTATGCTGTTGACGATGCGCGCCTGTCTCTCGTGTCCGAAAATACGGCGCTTTGGACGTCGGTTGAGCAGGACCTTAACCTTCAGCTCGCGCAAGCCACGACGGCAACCAGCATGCAAGAACGCGTCCGTGCCTGTTTGATCGGGGCCATTGGCGACGGCGACCCGTCGATCGCCTATATTTGCGAACGCCTGTCAAGAAGTCGCACGGGGCTACTGCGGGAACTACAAGCAGAGGG
>JAMWZG010000410.1 GCA_024304855.1 Paracoccaceae bacterium | reverse complement strand
ACGGCGACGGGCGGGGTGGTCATGGGGATCGCGGACTTCGGCCCCGGCGGCACGCTGCTGCCGCATCGCCACAGCCCGGCCGAGGTCTATTTCGGGCTGGAGGGGGCGGCGGTCGTGACGGTGGACGGGGTAGCGCAGGCAATGGCCCCCGGTGTGGCGCTGTTCATTCCGGGTGACGCGGAACATGGCACGGTGGCGGGGCCGGAGGGGTTCCGGATGCTCTATGTCTTTCCCAAGGATCGGTTTTCCGAGGTGGAGTATCGGTTTTCGCCGCTCTGAGCGGGGTTTGCGGGCGCACAGGGGGATGTGCGCGTATCGGGTGATCTGCCCTCTCGCCAAGCCCGAAAAATGGGCGTAAGTCGTTCACATGCAAATCATCCCACTTGCCCTTGCCAAGGATTTGCCGGTCTGGCGCAGGCCGGTGACGCTGCTGTTTTTGATGGCGGCGGCGATGCCGATTGCCTTTGCGACATGGTCGGCGCTGCTCAATAACTTTGTCATCGAGGTGGCGCAGTTCGACGGGTCCGACATCGGCTGGCTGCATACGGTGCGCGAGATTCCCGGTTTTCTGGCGATTGGCGTGATTGCCATCCTGATGGTCATGCGCGAGCAGGTTCTGGGGATGGTGTCGCTGATCCTGCTGGGGGTGGCGACGGCCATCACGGCGTGGTTTCCCAGTCTGGGCGGTATCCTGACGATCACCATGCTGTCGTCGATCGGCTTTCATTATTACGAGACGGTGAACCAGTCCTTGCAGTTGCAATGGCTGCCCAAGGACCGCGCGCCGCAGATGCTGGGCTGGCTTTTGGCGGCGGGGTCGGGGGCCACTCTGGTGGCCTATCTGTGCATCATCGTGACATGGGAGACCTTGGGCCTGACCTATAACATGGTCTATCTTTTGTCGGGCGGGTTCACGGCGGCTGTCGCGCTGTTTGCGCTTCTGGCCTATCCGCAGTTCGACGCGCCTGATCCGCAGATCAAGAAGATGGTGCTGCGGCGGCGGTATTGGCTGTATTATGCGCTGCAATTCATGTCGGGCGCGCGGCGGCAGATTTTCGTGGTCTTTGCCGGTTTCATGATGGTCGAGAAATTCGGCTTTCGCGTCCATGAGGTGACGGCGCTGTTCACGATCAATCTGGTGGTGAACATGATCGCGGCCCCGCTTCTGGGCCGGGCGGTGGCGCGCTGGGGCGAGCGCAAGGCGCTTTGCGTGGAATATGCCGGGCTTGTTACGGTATTTCTGGGCTATGGCGGGATCTACTGGTTCGGCTGGGGCGTGATGATGGCGGCGTTCCTGTATGTGATGGACCACGTGTTCTTTGCCATGGCGCTGGCGCTGAAGACCTATTTCCAGAAGATCGCCGATCCGCGCGACATTGCGCCCACGGCGGCGGTGGCCTTTACGATCAACCATATCGCGGCGGTTTTCCTTCCGGCGTCATTGGGCTATCTGTGGCTGGTCTCGCCCAGTTCGGTCTTTGTGCTGGCGGCGGCGATGGCGGGCGTGTCCTTCTGTCTGGCCCTGCTGATCCCGCGCCACCCCGAACCGGGGAATGAGACGATTTTTGCCCGGTTTCTGCCGGCCCCGGCGGAGTGACCCCCTATGCCAAGCCCTGATCTGACCGAAGTGGCCGAGCGCCCCGCCGATGCGGGACGCTCGCAGGCGAAATTCCTGACCGGATCGACGATGCGCCATGTCATCGTGATGACGCTGACCGGATCGCTGGGGCTGAGCTTTCTGTTTCTGGTGGATTTTCTGGCGCTCTGGTGGATCAGCCGGCTGGAGAACGAGGTTCTGATCACCGCCATCGGTTTCGCGGGGACGATTCAGTTCTTCGTGATGTCAGTGGCCGTGGGCATGATGATCGGTGCGGTGGCGCTGGTCAGTCGCGCGCTGGGCATGGGCGATCCCGAGGAGGCGCGGCGGATCGCGACCTCCGCGATGATCTATGGCGCGACATTCCAGACGGCGCTGGCGGTTCTGGTGTTCATCTTCCGGCGCGAGATCCTGATCTGGACCGGGGCGGAAGGTGCGGCCCTGGAGGTGGCGGTTGATTTTCTGGGCATTTCCCTGCCGTCGCTGCCCTTTGTCGCCATCGGCATGTGTGCGAGCGCCGTGCTGCGCGCGGCGGGCGAGGCGTGGCGGTCGATGATGGTGACGGTGTCAGCCGGGATTGTGGCGCTGATCGTCGATCCGATCCTGATCGTCTGGATGGGCTATGGTGTCAGCGGTGCGGCCATGGCCATCGTGCTGTCGCGGCTGGCCATGGCGGTGATGGGGTTCTACTGGGTCAGCCGGTCGCGCAACCTGCTGGCGCGG
>JAMWZG010000041.1 GCA_024304855.1 Paracoccaceae bacterium | reverse complement strand
CCCGACCCCGCGATCGTTCAGCAGGCTCTTGTAGGTGGTCAACTGATCCGATCCGGCCTTGAGCCTCTCAAGACGCTCGTTCACCTCGCGGCTGGCGCTTCTGGCGCCGAACAGCCGCCGCAAAAGCGCCTCGCTCAGCAGAAGAACCGCACCGAAGATGAAACCGTAAATGACGATAATGGACATGAGACCCCGTCAGTGCTTTGTGGTCGGATCGAACATGCTCATATCGACCTTCAATCCGATGGTGCTGATTTCGCTCAGGAATCGCGGGCGGATGCCGGTCGAGCGGAACTCGCCGATGACGCGGCCATCCTCATCCACGCCGGTCCGGTGGTATTTGATGATATCCTGAAGCTGGACCACATCGCCCTCCATCCCGGTCAGTTCCGAAATGGCCGTGACGCGCCGCGTGCCGTCGCGCATCCGCGACAATTGCAGGATCACCTGAATGGCCGAGGAAATCTGCGAGCGGATACTCATCTGCGACATCGGCATCCCGGCCATGCCGACCATCTGCTCCATCCGGCTCAAGGCGTCGCGCGGGTTGTTGGCGTGGATCGTGGACATCGACCCCTCATGGCCGGTGTTCATGGCCTGCAACATGTCAAAGGCCTCGCCGCCGCGAACCTCGCCGATGATGATGCGGTCAGGGCGCATCCGCAGGGCGTTCTTCACCAGATCGCGTTGCAGGATCTCGTTGCGGCCATCCATCGTCGGTGGGCGGGTTTCCAGCCGCACGACATGGGGCTGTTGCAATTGCAGTTCCGCCGCATCCTCGATCGTCACCAGACGTTCCTCATGCGGGATGAAGGCCGACAGCGCGTTCAGCATCGTCGTCTTGCCCGAGCCGGTGCCGCCCGAGACGATCATCGACACCTTGCCCTCGACAGCCGCGGCCAGCAGCTTGGCCATGCCCGCAGGCAGCGCCCCGTTCTGCACCAGCGTATCCAGCTGGAACGGCCGCTTGGAGAATTTGCGGATCGACACCTGCGGCCCGTCCACCGCCACCGGCCGGATCGCCGCGTTCACCCGCGAACCATCGGCCAGACGCGCATCCACCAGTGGCGAGGATTCATCGACCCGCCGCCCGACCGAGGCCACGATCTTGTTGATGATCCTCAGCAGATGTTGCTCATCCTTGAACCGCACATCGGTGCGCTTCAGCTTGCCGCCGCGTTCGATATAGACGGTTTTCGGCCCGACGATCAGAATATCGGCGATGCTGTCATCCTTCAGCAGCGGCTCGATCGGCCCCAGCCCCAGCATCTCGTCGCCCAGGTCCGAGATCAGACTGTCCAACTCCTTGGCGTTCAGCGGCAGGTTCTGCGCCTTCACATAATCGCGCACCAGCGGGCGCAATTCGTTGTGCAACTGCTCTGGCTCCATCTGGTCCAGGACGGCCAGGTTGATCTTGTCCAGCAGGAACCTGTGCAGGTTCACCCGTTCGGCCACCAGATCGGGCATCCCTGCCGCAGCGGCCGGCGCCTTGGGAACCGGCGCTGCGGCCGGGGCGGGGGCGGGATGGACCGCGCCGGCCAGAACCTCGGGATGGGATGAGATGCGCCGCTCCAGATCGGTTGCGGGCTCCTCCCCTGCGGGTTTTCTGAAAAACCGTCCTACCACCGCCTCATCTCCCCTTGTTGCAGGTCATTTCACGATGACCTTCGTGCCCACGGCGACCTTGTCGAACAACTCGATCACATCGGCATTGGTCAGCCGGAAACAGCCGGAGGTTTCAAATCCACCCACGGTTTCCGCACTGTTGGTGCCGTGGATGCGATAGAGCGTGTCCCGCCCGCCGCTATAAAGATAGATCGCCCGCGCCCCGAGAGGGTTGTAAGGCCCCGATGGCACAAAGCTCGGCAGGGATGGATCGCGCTGCCGCATCTCGGCGGGCGGGCGCCATTCCGGCCATTCCGCCTTGCGCCCGACCGTCGTGGTGCCGGTCCAGACAAAACCGTCGCGCCCCACACTGATGTCGTAACGCGCGGCCTGATCGTTGCCCAGGACCACATGCAACGTCCGCTCCGTATTTGAAATGATGATCGTGCCAGGCTTCTCGCCGCTCTGAAAGGCCACGATCCGGCGCGAGGTCGGGCCATGGTCGCGCGGCACGCGCTTGGCCTCGGCCCGTGCAAGACCGGGCGCGCAAGCCAGAACAGACAGGCCCGACAGGACAAGGCGACGTGTCACGCGATGTGTCATGCCACCACCGCCTTTTCGGCCAGAACCGTGCCGTTCACATATTTCGTCATCGCCTTCAGGAACTTGGACGAGGCATTCACATCGCTCAGCGTCACCCCGCGATCCATCGCCTCGGCCATCAGATCATGCTCATCCGGCAGATAATCAAAGGGCGTATCCCCGAACAACTGCTTGAGCTTGGACTTGGGGATACGGTCCGCGCCGAACAGGCCACGCTTGCGCTTGTTGATCAGCACCGTCACCGGCTTCTTCGCACCGGGCAATTCGCGGATGGATTCCAGCAGGTCCATCGTATGCTTGATCGACGGCAGGTTCATCTCGCAGACAATGGTCACTGTATTGACCCCCGACAGCACATCCTGCCGCCAGTCCGTCTCGTAATAGGGAATATCCAGAACCGTATGCGCGTGCTGCACCGTCACCACATCCAGCATCCGCAGCACCAGCTCATAGCAGTTGAGGCTTGTCACCACCTCGCGCCGCTTGAAGGAATAGACGATCATCCCGTGATCATGCTTCTGTTGCAGCAGGTTCACGAATTCGCCGTCGATCCGGCTGGGGTTCGAGATCACGCTGTCCAGGTTGAACCCCGACGTCAGGTTCAGCAGATAGCCGCATGACCCGGTCGAGAAATCCAGATCGAACAGGGCCACCGATCCGCTCGCCTTGTCCTTGCCCACCCGGCGCGCCAGAATCTCGGACATGGCCACAGCCACCGTCGTCGCCCCTGCCCCGCCTACCGCCGAGATCACGGCATGAACCCGTGTGCTGGATTGTTTCGAGGTGCGGATACCGCTCTGGATCGCGTTCAGGAACTCGCCAAAGACCACGGGCTTGCGCAGCCAGTCATGCACCCTGAGCTTGAGCAGCTTGCGCACCTGCGCATCATCCAGCGCCTCGGACACGATCACAATCGGCACGTCACCGTAATGCCCCCGGATCGACGACAGCATCTCCAGCTCGGCCGCGCTGACGGTGGCAATGTCGACCACGACAATATCGGGCACAAAGGCACCCGGCGCGCGCATCATCTCTTCGAAGGTCGTCACGTCACGCTGAAAATGCGACATCATCTCCAGTTGATCGGTGATGGCCGCAAACTCCGGCTGACCCGTATCAAGGATCAGGACCATGTTCTTGCGCATCTTGGTCCGCATGGGGAGGAGGTCGTTCTCAATCATTTTCATATCGTGTCCGACAAATCTTCGCTGGTGATGGTCACGGGATGGGCCGGGATCGTGATGGTCTCCAGGCCCAGCAGCGCGCCAAGGAAAAAGAAGTCAAAAGTCAGGTTCCGCGACTCGACGGTGATGGAGACCACGGGTCCGGACGGGCGGCCGACATAGCCCAGCCCCGACCTGTAATATGTCACCTGCACATTATCCCTCGTGATCAGACCGTTGAGGTCGCACATCCCAAGCCGTGTGCCCGCAGCCGATGGATCGCAAATGCCGTCGCTGCCAAAGACAAGCCGGTCCAACCCCGCCTCGTTCAGTTCCAGCCCCGGCGCACAGCCACCCGAGGTGCATACGACTGGCGCCACCGTGCCCGTGATCGGGCCACCCTCGACCGGCGGATAATCCGCTTCGAAATGCCCGGCCAGACCAACCGCCAGCGGGTCCGACACCGCCAGCATCCTTGCGCCGTATTGCATCGACTTGACGGTCTGGTTCCATTGCACCATCGCCACGCCGAACTCGATGAACGTGGCAAAGGTCAGCAGGATGATCGGAAAGACGATCAGCCCCTCAACCAGCGTCGCCCCCTCTTCGGAGCGGCGGAATCCGCGCCCGCGCCCTACCATCCGATATACCTCTGCTCATGCGTATAGCTGAACGCGAAGGCCTCGATCTGTAGCAGGCGCATCAGCGGCGAGCCGGTATAGGTATGCGTGCCCGTCACCGTCACCAGATCGTCCCGGTCCGGGTTGCTGGGGGGCAAGGCCGGCGCGATCTCCAGATCTGCATCCTCGGTCCAGCCCACGACACGCGGCCCGCCCGTGCCCTCGGGGTTGCCATAGAACGCAAGGTTACGCGCAATCGTCTGGCTGCATGTGTCAAACGGCGCAGTCCCCCGGCAACGCGACCAGTAGCGCGCCGCGTCGCGCACGCCCACCTGCACCTGATGGCGCTGCCAGAACACATTGCCGAATTCCAGAATGCCCACGGCAAAGATCGTGACGACAGGAACGACAATCAGGGTTTCCGTCAGCAGAGCGCCCTCGGTTCCGGCAACAAAGCTGCGGGCCCGGTGGCAGATCCGTCTGATCGTCCTTTTGTCCATCGTCAAACATAACCCTCAAATGGTGCAGACCTGCCGAAGCAGCGCCGCCAGAAAACACATCCCGCCACCTCATCCCGCCGTCAGACCGCCGTCCGACACGAAAAGCAGGGCCGCAGCAAGGGCGGCCCCGCCCGGCTCAATTCCTCACGATGATCGTCGTGTTCGTGGACCCCGGCGGAAACGGGTTGATCGTGTGAATGGCGGTATTGGCCTCGGGCGCATTACCTGCACCCAGGGTCACGGAATCGCGGTGGTTCAGATAGTCGGCGCAGCCGGACAGGCCGCTGGCCAGAATGGCACAGGCCAACAGCTTATTTCTTCTCGACAAGCGCATCGTCAAACTCCAGATCAATCATGTGGCCATAGGGACCGACCACGCCGGTGCCATCGACAAAGGACCGGATCATGTCCTTGTTGACCTCGACCATCCCCAACAGGAACAGCTCGACATCATTCGAGGACCGCGCCCCGTCCAGCGGCGTCACCAGCGGCTCGTTCTGCGAACTCGGCCGCACCAGACGCGGTGTCACAAGGATCACCAGATCGGTTTCCTGCTTCTGGAACGCGCTCGAGCGGAACAAGGCGCCCAGAACCGGGATCTGCCCGATCCATGGCACCTGCTGCACATTGCGCTCGTTATCCACCTGCAACAGCCCAGCGATGGCAAAGCTCTGCCCGTCGCGCAGCGTCACCGTCGTATCGGCCTTGCGCGAGATGAAGGACGGCTGCCCGTTCACCGTCACCGACGTGTCGATGTCGCTGACCTCGGGCCGGATCTCCAGACTGATCAGCGCATTGTCCAGAACGGTCGGGCGGAAGTTCAGCCGCACACCATATTCACGGTAATCCGTGCCCGTCCCGATGGGCACGCCATCGGCGTTCAGGGCGGTGGTCTGGATCGGCACCTCGCCGCCCACCACGAAATTCGCCTCCACCCCGTTCGAGGTGACAAGCGTCGGGTTCGCCAGACGCCGCGCCAGACCCTTGGTTTCCAGCGCGTTGATCACGATATCAATATCCGCCCCGGCCCCCGCCAGCAGGTTGCCGACAAAGCTGCCAAAGGGCACGCTGGTGCTGGGAATGCCGGTGTTCGTGCGATTGCTGGACAGTTCCACGCCCAATTCGCGCCCGGCGGTCCGGCTGACCTCAAGGATGCGCACATCAAGCTGCACCTGCTGCGGATCGGTCACGCGCACCGCGTTCAGCACTGGCTGGTCGCTGAACTGCTCCGCCAGCTCCAGCACCCGCGCCAGGGACGGACCATCCCGCACCTCGCCGGACACCCGCACACGACCGTTGATATTGGCCACCGTGACATTGGCATTCGGCACCGCGCGATTGATCGCCTGTTGCAGATCGTTGAAATCGACCCGAACGTTCAGGATCATCACACCCAGCAGGGACTTGTTCGGACCAAAGAAGGACACATTGGTCGCCCCGGTGTTGTTGGCCTGCACATAGACGGATGTATCGGTCAGCGGAAACACATCCGCGACCGACGAATTGCCAACGACAATGTCGCTGAAGGGACGATCCGTCCGCACTGTCAGGGTAAAGCCCGGCTTCAGCATGATCGGCTCGATCACGCTTTCCCCGCCAAGGGCCACCATCCGTTCCTGCGCCGCAACCGCGACCGGAAGGGTAGCGGCAAGGGTGGCAAAAACAACGGCCGCCAGCGCCCGTGACGCGGCAAGCCTTGCCCTTTGCCCTATCGGTATCACTCTGTTCAAAATGGTCTTCATCTCTATCCCGCTCCGATGTTGCGGCGCCTTCTGGCGCTCTTGATGCCTCTGTGATGGAAACCCGCGGCCATCATTCCTCCGCGGGTGCAATTGTTTCGACAGTATATTCCTGCCGCTGTCCGTTCCGGGCCACGCCGATGGTGACAAAGGCCGGCGCCGCTGGCGGCACCTCCACGACACGCTCGACGATCACTTCCTTCTCGATCACCTGCGGCGCTGTCGTGGCCGGCGTGGTCAGGTTCTCCTCGACCGAGGCCAGGCGCTCGGTCACATCCGTGCCCATGTTGCGGATCATCTCTTCCAGCGCGGACAGACGGTCGGTCTGCACCGCATTCCGCTCCTCCAGCGCCAGACGCTCGGCCTCGGCCTGTGCCGCCGCCAGCGCCGCCGAGGCGGATGTGACGCTCAACTCACTCACCGTCATGCGGCTGGGCTCTTCAATCTCGGCGCCCACGACATTGCGCAGCGCCAGCGACAGGGTGCCGATCGTCGCGCCAAGCGTCAGCTTCTGCGCCTCCTCGGTCGTCACCTCGAATGTCACGGTCCGCACGACGCTGGGCTGGTCGCGCGTGTCATCGGCGGTCTGGTCGATGGCAACCACGCGCACGCCCTGCAACAGCACATCCACAAAGGCCTCGCTGCGGTCATTGCCCACGGTCCGCGTCAGCATCACATCGACGCGGTCGCCGGGCAGCACGAAACCGGCCACGCCCAGCACATCGTTCACCGCAATCGACACCGCTTTCATCCCCGGAGAGATGGCCGTGGACAGTTTGGCCCGCTGGCCCGGATTGGTGATCTTGGCCGACAGCACAGGCTCGCCCCGCTCCATCGAGGACAGCACGAAACGCGCGGTGTCATCGGTCGTGCCGGCCAGTTGGTCAATCGTGGTGAAGGCCCCGGTCGGCAGCGTCTCGCTGGCCCAGGGGATCAGTTCCAGCTTCTCTGCCGTCAGACGCTCGCCGAACCGCAACGGGTTCCGAGCGACGACAATGGTATTGAGCGGCTCGCCGCGATCACTCCGCGCGGCCTGCTCCAATTGCTGACGCTGTGCGTCAAGATAATTCTGTGTGCCGAAGACGGCCGCCACAGCCAGCATCAGTGCAATGAGAATACTCAGTAAAGTGGATGCCCGCATCGGAAATGGTCCTATCGCTCTGCCTGTCCGGCATCAGTCCACTCCGACTTTCTTCTGGTGTCGCGATATGGAAAGTGACGGTCCTGGGTAAACCGGAAAACCAATTAATGTCGGGCCATGAAAAGCCTATTGGTCGCCAGTTTAAATAACATTCCCCGATCTACAAAATATAAACCGGGGAATGCGTTTTATTGCAGGTTAGGCGTTGTCAAAGTGTGACAGTGGCTAAATTAGCCGCCGGTGGTGCCGCCGGTGGTGCCGCCGGTGGTGCCGCCGGTGGTGCCAGTTCCTGTTGTTGCATCAGCAGGTCCACCAGCAAGACCGGCAAGCCATTCAGCCCAGTCGCCCCATGCCGCGGACAAGTTGCCTCCGAAAGTGACAACGGCCAGAATAACCGCGCCGGTCAGCAGACCCAGCAGGATCAGATATTCCGTGAGTGCCAGGCCGTCCTCTTCCTTGCGGAAGGTTTGCAGCATGGTGATTGCCTTGATGATCATTGTAATTCTCCATTCAGGTTCAAGTGTTTGTGTTCAAAAGGCACCGGCCCCCGCCTCTGCCCGATTTTCGCCATACTCGCGTCACTCTCAACCAGCGTCGGCGTCTTGGTTGCCTTGCTTGTGCCTTATTCTTGTCCCGGTTGGGCCTTTCAAAGCAAGCGGTGGTTGATTTAACGCCCGTTGAAGCGATCATTTGTGAGGTTTTTGAAGGATTGTTCACAGTTTCGAAAACGTCAACTATCCTAAAGGATAGCAATTCCTGTCTCCGATATTCGAAAGTATATGCCACTTTATCGCCGCAACTTTCCCTCCGATTCCCGACGATTCGCCGCCGGACCCGATAGGAAACCGCAATAAACACAAGGCATCCGCTTTAAATACAATCAGGGGGTGAAGTTTTCACTCCACCCCCTGATCTCCATTTCCGCAATCGGGGCGGTTCACCGCACCAGATTAGCCTCGTCGCGCACGAAAGTATCCAGCGTCCCGTTGCTGCCCGCGCCGGTGATGTCCACGATC
The DNA here is from genome assembly GCA_024304855.1 of Paracoccaceae bacterium. Lineage (GTDB taxonomy): Bacteria > Pseudomonadota > Alphaproteobacteria > Rhodobacterales > Rhodobacteraceae > Seohaeicola. Next base: position 9,453 of record JAMWZG010000041.1, on the reverse strand, counting down.
TCGACGTCGATCACGCCCACATCATCGACATTCGCACCGCCCTGCTGCATCGGATTGACCAGAAAGATGCTGGCGAAACTGTTGACCGGCAGGGTCGAGCGCCCGGCATTGTCCGCATTGGCCAGACAGTCGATGATCGCCGCAAAGACGATGCGCCGGTCACTCTCGCGCGATGTGCTCAGCAGCGTCTCATCCGTGCCGGTGCATTGCGGCAGCCCGCTTTCCCGCGTTCCGGCCCCGCTCGGCCCGGTCCGCGTCGGATCACCCGCCGAGGTGCCCGCAACAAGGTTGTTGGGATAGGTCGGGCTCTCGATCTCATAACGATAGATGTCATAGCGCGAGGGCATCTGCGCGCCCGGGGCCTGCGTCACCAGCCCGTTGCGCGAATTGGCCGTCGCCGGCGGCAAGGGTTGGCCGGGATGGTTCACCGCCCAATACCCCGCCAGATCCCAGTTCCCCTGACCGATGCTGGCCCCGGATGTCGGCACCGTCGGCATCACCGCATTGTCCGGGAAACCCTGCGCCCACAGGTCATTGGTGGATGCGTCCGCATTGCACCAGTTCACATTGCCGCCACCGCCGCCACCGGAGCCGCCCCCATTGTCATTGTTGTTGCCACCACCGCCACCGCCGCTATCCACAACAAACCCCCGGCGCACATTCGCGGCCGGCGCATAGTCCAGATCGTTGCGATTGCCGTTCATCGGCCCCTGATACATGTCGAAACGCACGTTGATCCCGGTCCTGACCGCCGCCGGCCGGCCTGGCTGCGTCTCGACCAGCCCCGCGTCATAGCAGGTCCGGTTGCCCCCCGTGGCAAACACCTCGCGCAGGGTATCCACACCATTGCCCTCGGCACTGGCCAGAAGGCCGAAATTGCCCGGAAAGGCCGTCCCATTACCGCGCGGCAACAGCCGGATCAGGCGCCCATGCAGCCGTCCCTCGGCAAAGGCGACCTGAAGACTGTCCTCGCCAATCTCGCCCTCGAACGGGTTGCAGATGAACAAAGGCGTCACATCGCAAGCCGCCGAACGGAAGGTGGCCACAGCCTGCGCCGCCACGGGCACATCCGTCACCCGGTTCACACCCTCGAAGAACAGCCCGAAGAAAGGGCTCAGATCGCGGGACTGCGCCCGGACATAGACAAAGCGCGCCAGCCCCTGATCAGAGCCGACCTCATTGGTCACGTCATTGTCATCCAGAAAGGCCTGCGTCAGGGGCGTGTCGTCATTCTCCGGCAGGTCGGACAGAAACACCACCGTGAAGGCGCTTTCCGCATCCTCGCCCACCGCAAAGACAAGCTCGGTCGCCGCCGCCTCATCCGTCCGGCCCAGAAAGCTGACGGTATTGCTGACATTGCTCATCGCATCTATTGCGCGGTCGATGGAATCCACCCCGCCATCCAGCTCCCGTGCTCCGGCCAGCGCCAGCGCATCCGCAGCCGCCTGAAGATCGGACTGCGCATTGTTGCCCCGGCTGATGTCGATCACCAACAAGGACATGCCGATGAACACCGGCATGAACAGCAAGGTCAGGACCAGCGCATAGCCGCTGTCGGATTTGAAGAAACGCATCGCGTCAATCCCTTCGGAGTGGTTTCAACTCTCTCTGCGCGGGTGCAAGACCATGCAAACCATGCCGCTGGCCGTCTGCCCTTTGGCCGGACCGCGGCGGAAACCCTCAAACAGCGCCCCACTGTTGCACAGCCCAACTATGCAGAACCGACCTTAACCTGTAAACAAACCAAAAGGTTATAACGCCAGCGCCTGCGGCAGCAGCGTCAGCCCCCCCGCCAGCGCCATCGGCACGCCATAGGGCACCTTGCCCACCTGCGCGATCTCGGTCAGGCGCGCGCGCAACCGCCCGTGATCCCGTGGAAAGCGCCGCGCCAGCCAAACCGCCAGCAGCATCAGGACCGAGGCCAGCAGCAGAAACATGACAAAGACCGGCAAAAGCGCCCATCCGACCAGCAATCCCAGCGGAAAATAGAGCTTCACATCCCCCGCCCCCATCGCCCCGGCCATCCACATGACAAAGCCCAGCGCAAAGAGCAGCGTCCCCGCGATCAGATCGGGCAGGATCTGCGCCACGCCCGCCTGCGCACCGCGCAACAGCAGCAGCAGGGCCACCAGGCAAAGCAGGATCAGAACATCGCGGTTCGTGATCCGGTAGGTCAGGAAATCGCGCCAGGCAATCACCGCCAGACAGGCCAGACACAGCCAGAGGCCGATGACCTGCGCCACCGCCATCATCCCGCCTCAGATCCCGCGCAGATCGCCCCGCGCCCGGCGCTGATAGCTTGACGAATTGCGCAGCAATTCAAGGTTGTTGGCGGCATAGGCATTGCTCGGGTCTTGCTCATAGGCAATCAGGAAATGCCGCCGGGCCACTTGCAGATTGCCCCGCAGAAGCTGCGAATAGCCGTAATTGTTGTGGAATTCGATCCGGTTGCCGATGATCGGTTGCAGCCGCCGGTAAGCCATATCCGACTGGTCAAACCGCCGCAGCATATCCGAGGCCGCCGCATATCCCAGCAGGGCTTGCGGATCGTTCGGCGCCACGTCGATGGCGCGTTTGAACAATGTGCTGGCCTTGCCGTAATTCTTGGCGCTGAATTGCACCTTTGCGGCGACGATCAGTTGATCATCAGGATAGTATTCCACATTCGACGTGTCCGCGACAGTGGCGGCACTATCCCCGAAGGAGGAGAAATCCCCGATGCCACCCTCTGTGCACGCGGCCAGGGAGATCAGGGACAGGACAAATAAACTGGCTCGCATTTTCGGCCCGACTTTCTGCTCATTTGAAATGGAAGATAGCTGTCGTCATGTCTTTCTGTAAACATACACTGAAATCAGCATGAAACTCTTGTGCTGATTTTATCACTTATCCTTTTGGGTAGTATTCCCATCCAATTCCCAATCCTGCGCGGCGCGCATCCGTTGATTACCAGAAATACCAGCGGATCAACCACCATCCGGCAACCGCATGGGCGGCCAGCGTAAAGCCATAGATGGCCAGCGCCAGCAGCGCGGTCTTGCGCGTCATGCCCGCTCTGTGCAGACCATCCTCCAGCGGGCGGAAAAAGATCAGCCCACCCAGACAGACGATCACGATCAGCGACAGCGACTCTTGCGCAAAGGCCAGCGCCGCAGCCCCCGCCGACAGGGTCAGCAGGACATACCCCCCCGTCACCGGGCAGAGCGTGGCAAGGATCTGACGCAGGCAACGCCCACCGTCCAGCGGCAACAGAGGCAAAAGATTGACGAAATTCAACGCGGCAATCGTGGAGCCCAGCGCATAAAGCAGACCCGAAGCCCCCGGCGCCGCATCCTTGAGAAGATGGGCCCCCACAAGCGTTGCGACCATCGGCACAAGGCTGAACCCCGCCCCCATGATCGTGACAAAGAAGGCCTGCGCCTGTGTGCGCGTCGCGGTTTTCGAGATGGCCGAGTCCGCGAACAGCGGTGCCAGCCGGAACCTGACATCGGCGTGCCCCAGAATCCGATGCGCCGCGACATGCCCAAGTTCATGCAGCATCAGCGCCACGACCAGCGCCGATCCATATGTGGGCTTGAAGATCAGGATCGCGGCCAGACAGAGCAAGATCCAGACCCGCACCGATCCAAGATCAACCTTGGGCAGAGACGGGCGACCACCCACCGTGACAAACACGCCCTGAAGCGTCCGCAAACCCAGACCACAAACCGCTGCCGCAATCAGAAGTTCAAACATGTCCTGCCTCATTGTTTCCTGTTTGAACCGGATTGTGCACGGTCTGTCGGGCAGTAATTCGTCTGATTTGTGACTTTCCAGTGTCCAATATTCATCTTAAAATTGAATTTGCGCGGAACACCCCGCCTGAAACATCTATGTTTCAGATCATCCGGCGGGGATCATTCGCATCGCGCTCAACTGCTTTCGACCGCAGATCCGTTGCGTCGGGCGGGCGCGGCAGCAATTTGTGGAATTGCTCCACCACGCCGCGCGTCTCCGCCCAGAGCGTCTCGACGCTGCGCGGGATATGCCGCAGATCCTCCTCGGGCATGTCGAACACCTTCTCCTCCAACGCGCCAAGCCGGCTGTGCAATCGTCGCGCGCCAAAAGTGGCCGCAGGGCCAGCAAATCCATGCAGACGATCCCGCAGGACTTGCCGCGGCCCGCGAATGCCCTGCCTGATCCCGGCCACGGCACTCTGTCCATCCGCCAGAAACTGCTCCAGCAATCGTGCAAGCTGCCGCGGCCCCAGCGTATCCAGCAGCATCCCCAGAATGTCCGTATCCAGCAGGGGCGGCTCTCCCGGCTTGTCCGCTGGCATCTCCTGTCGGCCCTTGTTCAAGGGCACGGCCAGATCACCGCGCAGCACGCGCCGCAGACCGTCCCATTTCAGCGGCTTCATCACGATGTCGTCGATCCCTGCATCCTGATACCGCAGATGCTCGTGATCGAAGATATGCGCCGTCAGCGCGACAATCCGCGCCGTCGCAGACCGCCCGCCCCCGGACCGGATCGCCGAGGTCGCCTGTAGCCCGTTCATCACCGGCATGTTGATGTCCATCAGGATCAGGTCAAAGGCCTGCTCCGCCGCCATCGCCACACCTTCGGCGCCATCCGCCGCCTCGGCGACCTGATGCCCGTCACGTTGCAGCATCTCGCGCAGAATGAACCTGTTTGTCGGGTTATCCTCGACCAGCAGAACCGAGCAGGGGCGCTGCTCCCCGTCCAGCGCCATCTCCGGCCCGATCTCGGCGGGTTTCTCGACCTGCTTGAGCGACAGGCTCACCCAGAACAGACTGCCCTCGCCCTCGACGCTTTCCGCGCCCAGCTTGCCGCCCATCGCCGCCACCAGCCGCTTGACGATGCCAAGCCCCAGCCCCGTGCCCTCGGTCCTGTTGGCCGCAGATTGGTCCGCGCGCACGAAATCCTCAAAGATGCGATCCATCTCGCCGGGCGGAATGCCCGTCCCGGTATCGGCCACCTGGATCTGGATGCTGTGCCGCCCCAGCACGAAGCCCTGCGTATCCGGCTCCGCAGTCGCTTCGATCAGTATCTCGCCGTTGCGGGTGAACTTGATGGCATTGCTGATCAGATTGATCAAAATCTGTCGCAACCGGATCGGATCGCCACGGAACCATCCCAGGGGCTGCGGCATCGCCTCGAATACCACGGCCGTATTCTGGCGATTGGCCGCAGGCCGCTGCGTCAGCAGCACGTCCTCGATCAGGGCATCCAGATCAAAGGGCTGATCCGTCAGATTGATCCCCATTGATTCAATCTCGGTCAGATCCAGCACATCATTGATCTGCCCCAGCAGAACCTGCCCCGAGGATTGCAGCACATCAAGATACTCGCGGTTGTCCGCACCCGGCCGCTGCGCGCGCATCAGTTCGATCACGCCCAGAATGCCGGTCAGCGGGGTGCGCATCTCATGGCTCATCACGGCCAGGAAATGCGATTTCGCCCGCTCTCCCGCCAAGGCCTTGTCCCGCGATGTGCGCAGGTCTTTCTCGGCCTCTACCCGGTCGGAAATATCGCGGATGAAACTCACATGGATCAGCATCTCGTCGCGCATGGCCGTGCCCAGGGACATCTCGACCGGAAAGGTCCGGCCCACGGCATCGCGGCCAATCGTCTGCATCCGCTGGATTCGCCCGGCCGAAGCGCGGTTCAGGTTCAGGGTTGTGCCGTCCACCTCATAGACCAGATCCGTGATCAGACGCCCCTTGGCCACGCTGCTGGACAGACCGAACATCACTTCGGCGGCTCGGTTGAAGCCCGTGATCCGTTCCTGCGCATCGGTGACGATGATCGCATCCTGCGACGTGCCCACGACCGTCTCCAGACGCGCATGGGCCAGGCGATTGTCCTGCGCCTGTTGCCGATTGACCAGATAAAGCCGCCGGAAATCCCACACCAGAAGCGCCATGGAGGCGACAAGCGACATCAGCAGCACCACAAGGATTCGCAGGTCATGCGCGGTCTGCGCCTGCAACACCCGCGCGCGCGCCGCGGCAAGGTCATTGCCCTCCCGCACCACCCTGTTCAACACCGGCGTCATGCCATCCAGCTCTCGCAGAATGGCGGGCACGGCGACGACAAGCTCAGCCTCGGTCAGACGCACAAAGGGCAGAAGATCGACAACGCGGGTCTTCAGATCCTCAAAGGCCGGGGTGGCCAGCGACGAGGTCGCGGCCCCGTTTGCGCGGATGATCCGGTCCAACTCGACAATCTGATCCAGAAAGGCGCCATAGCCCTGCCGCGCCGCAGCCAGCCCCTCGCGGCGGGCCTCGGACGCATCCGCCTCCTCAGCCCGACGCAGCGCCTCTCTGACCTCGACAATACGATCCGGCAGCGCCGAGACAGCCGCCTGCACGACCTGCGCCTGATCATCCCGCGCCTGATTGATCCGTTGCAGCGTCATGACGATCTGCACCGCCAGCAACACAAGACAGAGACTTGCCACCACCGCCGCGACAAGACGCATCAGCCGCGGCCACGGGCGATGGGTCGCGCTGCGCAAGCTGTCCTGATCCCTCAACGTGCCACCTGCTTGCATGTCCCGGTGCGCCAACAGCGCCGGAGCGAACCCTTCAATCAGTATATCGTCCAAAAACAGTCATAAAGCGCTTCTTTAAACGCGATTAATACTACCTATGCTAAAGTATATTTTCAAACGCTCAAAGCGATTATTTTAAAGGCAAATACTGTTTGCTGGAAATTCCCCAAAAAAGCGAATAGACTCAAAATGTTGGCGCGTCAGCAAGAACAGGGCCGCCAGTCATCGGGGGAATTGATATGACCACAAGATTGTTGATTGCTGATGACCATGATCTCGTTCGCGAAACGCTGTCCAGTTTCATCAGCAAGGAAATCGGGGCCGAGGTCATGCAAAGCCGCACCTTGCAGGAGACGCTGGATGTCATCCGCGCCAAGGGACCGTTCGACCTGCTGCTGCTGGATCTGACCATGCCGGGCATGACGATGCCGACCGGCCTGAGCGAGGCTATAGCGGCGAACAGCCCGCAGCCGGTCGCCATTCTGACAGGCACGACCTCGACCGAAATCGAATATAGCTGCATCATGGACGGTGCCGCAGGCTTTTTGTCGAAATCACTGACCCCGGACGATCTGGTGATCGCCATCCGCGCCATTCTGGATGGCAACTACACAAGGATCGAGGATCTACCCCCGCGTGTCGCAGGCACCGCGCATCCGGTCCGCAAGACGCCGCTGCTGACCCAGCGCGAGAGGGATGTTCTGAAAGGTCTTTGCGACGGCAAGACCAACAAGGAAATTGCCAATGATCTGAACGTGCAGGTCGTCACGGTCAAATTGCACATCAAGACCCTCAGCCGCAAACTCGACGCCCGCAACCGGACCCACGCCGCCATGCTCGCGCGTGAATTGCACCTGATCTGAAACCCGCCAATAAGGAGGAGCCATCTGTGTCCTTCTTGATATCAAACAGGGCAGTTGGCAGCCCTCAGGAATAGATTTGGTTCCGACAGGAACCGCCTTTGTGTTGCGAGAATTTCTTCTTGCCAGCATAGAGGACCAAGTCACCAGAACACTGAACACCCGGCCCCCGCTCCTTCCCCCCGTCATGCGGGGGAAGGCCCTTCGATTTCAGATCCGTATCCACACGATGCCTTGTATCGGAGGCCAGCCGCTTCCCCGCAGGCTGGAGGAGGGTCGGGCGTAAACCGGATGCACCTGCAGCGCTTTTTGAACGCGCGCGGGCATATGTTTCCGGAATTACAAGCGCGATGAGCAAGTGCATCGGTTGCACCCCAGGATCGCTTCTGGCTTGCACGGATGCGTCTGCGCTTGAACAAGCAAATCACGCGCAAGTTTCGGCTCGAACCACACAGTCAAATGCAAAACAACCTATAGTAGATAAATAGGTTTAAAAGTTTATCTTGAGTAGAGTCACAAAATCTCGCCACGGAGCAAAGGTATAGGTTTTCTCAAAAAAACGCTCACCAGAAAAACTTGCCAAAAAAATGACATATTCCTTTTATCATGAGGATAACAATCAAAGAACGGCCATTGCGATTTGATTCACAGAATGAATAGGGCTCACATGATGATCCAAAGAAAGGTAATGCGCGTTACACCAATCGGCGGGCAATACAATCCCAGCGACAGCACTTCTGGCACCGAAACCAGCAGATTGAGAGCATTTCGCCACTGTGAGAATGGTAGCTATACGATTGAGAGCGTGATCTGGCTACCCATCTATGTCTTCATCCTGGCCATCATGATGAATGTCTCGATGGTGTTCTTTAATGAATCACAGCTATTGCGTGTTGTTCAAGACGGAAATCGGTCATTTGCCGTTGGTCGGATCTCCACCTTGGAAGCTGTCGAGCAGTATGTAACGGATCGCATCGCTTATTTGAAAGTCACTCCTACTGTGTCCTCCCAACTGGTCGATGGTATTATCTACACAAATCTTAGTGTGGCCGCGACTGACCTGATGCCCTTCAGCATGCTCCACAAGTTTTTTGCGGGAACTGACATTCTGGTTTCAGCCCAACAGATTGTGGAGTTCTGAGCTATGGCTACACTGCGGGATACAAAAAACATGCGCCAGATCATCGAAGACGAAACAGGATCTGCAACGCTCATGGCTTTGTTCTTCGTGTTGATCTCAGCCGTTCTTGGCGGATTGGCGATCGACTTCAACAAGGCAATGGCGCGCCGCACACATCTTCAAGTCACAGTCGATTCTGTCGCCCACGCCGCACTATACACCCGCGAACGCAACTCCAAAGAGGTGGCAATAGCAAAAGCCTTGCAGATCGCTGCTGTGAATCTCCCAGTCGCAAGGAACGGCAACGCGCTTCTCGCAAGTGACATAGAGTTTGGAAGGTGGGATCATGACGCGCGTGAGTTTACCCCTGATGCCAACTCAAAAAGCGCTGTCCGGGTGCACGCCCACAGGATTCTTGAGCGGGACAATGCAGTAAGCAATATTCTTCTGCGCATGGTCGGATTCGATACATTCGATATTACCAGAGCAGCCGTATATGTCACTTACCAGCCAACATGTTTCCGAGAGGGTTTTGTCGCTGAACAGGCCGTAGACGTTCAGAGTAACAACTCCTTTCAGAACGGTTTCTGCATCCACTCGAATGATCATGTGAAAGTCAGCTCGAACAACTTTTTTGGCGACGAAACAATCGTATCCATGCCGAACACCGAGCACCTTCAGTTGCCCCGCTCTGGGTTCGAATCCAACTCGGGTCTAGAAGAAGCCCTGCGTGACAATGGCTATCATCTACGCATCCTGAATAAGCTCGACCAGTTGATCACGGATCTTTCGCAGAATTCTGCGGAAACGCGACCAGATTATATCACAACGAATTCAGTTGACTATCTGGATGGAAAGTCTGTTGACGGAAGCCAGTTTCTGCCAGGACGCGCCTATGTCGTGACCTGCGGCGGGGG
>JAMWZG010000409.1 GCA_024304855.1 Paracoccaceae bacterium | reverse complement strand
CCTGTTCCTCGTGATAGGCGATCAGCGGCGCGGTCTGGGCGTGATAGGCCGTCAGACGCTGGCCCACCGTGGCCGCGTTGTCATCGGCGCGCCGCGTCATCTGGGTGCCGCCGCATTTGTCGCAGGTGCCCGCCACGGCGGGGCGCTTGTAGTGATCGTGATACCCCTCGCCGCAGGTGGCGCAGGTGTAGCGGCCGGCCACGCGGGCGACCATTTCGGCGTCATCCACCTCAAGCGAGATGGCCGCGTTGATCCGCTGCCCGCTTTGCGCCAGCAGATCGTCCAGCGCCTGTGCCTGCACGGTCGTGCGGGGAAAGCCGTCCAGGATCACGCCGCGCGCGGTATCGGGTTCGGCAAGGCGGTCGCTGAGGATGGCCAGCACGATGTCGTCACTGACAAGCGCGCCCGCTTCCATCACCGCTTTCGCAGCGCGGCCCGCATCGGTGCCCGCCGCCACCGCCGCGCGCAGCAGGTCGCCCGTGGACAGTTGCACCAGACCGAAACGGTCTTGCAGCATCCGCGCCTGCGTGCCCTTGCCCGCGCCCGGAGGCCCGAGCAGGATCAGCACGGCGGGACGGGTGAGGGTCTGGCTGTCCATCCCGCTCACCCTTTGTTCATCCGGTGTTCGATCAGATTGTCCACGACCGAAGGATCGGCCAGCGTCGAGGTGTCGCCCAGCGCGCCGTAATCGTTCTCGGCGATCTTGCGCAGGATGCGGCGCATGATCTTGCCAGAGCGGGTTTTCGGCAGGCCGGGGGCCCATTGGATCAGATCGGGGCTGGCAATCGGGCCAATCTCGGTGCGGACCCATTTGACCAGATCCTTGCGCAGATCCTCGGACGGCTCCACCCCGTTCATCAGGGTGACATAGGCATAGATGCCCTGACCCTTGATCGGATGGGGATAGCCCACCACCGCCGCCTCGGCCACATCGACATGGGCGACCAGCGCGCTTTCCACCTCGGCGGTGCCCATGCGGTGCCCCGAGACGTTGATCACGTCATCCACGCGGCCGGTGATCCAGTAGTAGCCGTCGCTGTCGCGGCGGCAGCCATCGCCCGAGAAGTAGTAGTTCTTGTAATCGCTGAAATAGGTTTTCTCGAACCGTTCGTGATCGCCCCAGACGGTGCGCATCTGGCCGGGCCAGCTATCCTTGAGGCAGAGCACACCTTCGGCGGCGGTCGTCGTCACCTCGGCCCCGGTCTGCGGGTCCAGGATCACCGGCTGCACGCCGAAGAAGGGCAGGGTGGCCGAACCGGGCTTGGTCGCAATCGCGCCCGGCAGCGGGGTCAGCAGGTGCCCGCCGGTTTCGGTCTGCCACCAGGTATCGACGATGGGAATGGCGCCCTTGCCGACCACGTCGTTATACCAGTTCCACGCCTCGGGGTTGATGGGCTCTCCCACCGTGCCCAGCAGTTTCAGCGACGAGAGGTCATATTTCGTGACCGGATCGGTGCCATGGGCCATCAGCGCGCGGATCGCGGTGGGGGCGGTGTAGAACTGGTTGACCTTGTGCTTTTCGCACACCGCCCAGAAGCGGCCAGCATCGGGCCATGTCGGCACGCCTTCGAACATCAGCGTGGTGGCACCATTGGCCAAGGGACCATAGACGATATAGCTGTGCCCCGTCACCCAGCCCACATCGGCGGTGCACCAGAAGATGTCGCCGTCATGGTAATCGAAGGTATATTGATGCGTCATCGAGGCATAGACCAGATAGCCGCCCGAGGTATGCACCACACCCTTGGGTTGCCCGGTCGAGCCTGAGGTGTAGAGGATGAAGAGCGGGTCTTCCGCCGACACTTCGGCGGGGGCGCAGTAATCATCCGCCTCCATCGCCATTTCGTTGTAATCGAAGTCGCGCCCGTCCACCCATGTGGTCTGCCCGCCGGTGCGGCGCACCATCAGGCATTTGACGCTGTCCTTGCAATGCAGCAGGGCCGCGTCGGTGTTGGACTTGAGCGGGGTCGCGCGCCCGCCGCGCGGGGCGTAATCGGCGGTGATCACCACCTTGGCGTCGCAGCCGTTGATCCGGGCACCCAGGGCATCGGGCGAGAAGCCGGCGAAGACGATGGAATGCACGGCCCCGATGCGCGCGCAGGCCAGCATGGCATAGGCGGCCTCGGGGATCATCGGCAGATAGATCACGACGCGGTCGCCTTTGCGCACGCCCATGGATTCCAGAATATTCGCCATCCGGCAGGTGCGGCGGTGCAATTCCTTGAAGGTGATGTGCTGCGCCTGATCCTTGGGGTCATCGGGTTCCCAGATGATCGCGGTCTGATCGCCGCGCGTGGCCAGATGCCGGTCGATGCAATTGG
>JAMWZG010000408.1:1467-2339 GCA_024304855.1 Paracoccaceae bacterium | reverse complement strand
GGATCACGCGGGTCGCGTCGATCAGGAAGGCCGGGCGGCTGAGCGTGCCTGCGCGGGTGCGGATCTGCGCCTTGGGGTGGTAATGGCCGGAAATCTCTCCCGTTGCGGCGGGATCGGCGATATGGCGGAAGGTCAGCGGGGCCATGCGCAATTCGGCCAGGTGCGTGCCGCCCAGATCGACGGGGCCGGGATCGTGATTGCCTTCGGCCCAGATCCAGCGCCGCCCCGCTTGCAGCCGCGCGATCCAGAGGCGGGCGTCATCGGGCAGCCCGTCGCTGGCGGCCAGATCGTCGAAACTGTCGCCAAGGCAGATCACCGTGGCGGCGCGGGTCGCGTCCAGATCGGATTGCAGGCGGGTCAGGGTGTCTTGCGCCTCATAGGGGGGCAGGGCCATGCCGCCGCGCCGCACGCGCCGTTCGGATTTGCCGAAATGCAGGTCGGACACGGCCAGCAGCGCCTGCGCAGGCCAGTAGAGCGCGCCCGAGGGCAGGGCGTGCAGGGTTTCCCCCGCAAGGGTGAAGGGGTGGTGAACCATGATCTGCCTCTTGGCAGGCGCTGTGCGGCAAGACAAGGGGGCAAGACAAGGGGGCAAGACAAGGGGGCGCGGCAAGGGGTTCAGCCCAGCCCCGCCTCGCGCATCAACGCCTCGGCCGCCTCGGCCATGAGGCGCTCGCGGGCGATGCCTTCGACGGGGACGCGGCCCATCTCGAGGAACAGGGGCGCCGAGAAGGGCGTGAGGCGCGACAGGCGGATGAGGTCGATCCGGTCGCCCACCCGTTCCAGCATCTCGCGCACGCGGCCGAAATCGACAAGGCCGCGCATCGCCTCGGTTCGTGTGATCTTCAAAAGCAGGTGGTCGGGGTCGTATTTGA
>JAMWZG010000408.1:0-1457 GCA_024304855.1 Paracoccaceae bacterium | reverse complement strand
GTCGATCAGCCCCGCGATGGTGGCCGAGGCGCGGAAGGTGCGTTTCATCACGGCATTGCCCTTGAACCATGCCTCCAGCCCGTCCTCCAGCTTTTGCGGGTTCAGGAGGGCGCGGGCATCGGTCAGGGGTTTCAGCCCCCAGATCAGCGTCGCGTAATCGGTGGCGACGAAGCCCAGGGGATCAAGCCCCATCTCCTCCATCCGTTTGGTCAGCAGAAGGCCAAGGGTTTGCTGCGCATTGCGCCCTGCGAAACCATAGATGCAGGCATGTTCGCGCCCGTCATGGGGAAAGCTCTCGATCAGCAGGCGCCCCGGTTCGGGCAGGCGGCTGAGGCGGCGTTGCAGGGCCAGCCAGTCACGGGTGTGGCCAGGCAGGGCAGGCCAGTCATCCGCTTGCAGCATATGCAGGATACGGGTGCTGAGCTGCGTGGATGTGGCGAATTTCGTGCCCATGAAGGTGGCGATCCGGGGCTTGCGGCCGGGGTCGGGGCTGACCTCGACCGTCATTTCGCGCAGGCCCTCGTAGCGCACGATCTGCCCGCCGATCAGGAAGGTGTCGCCGGGGGTGAGGGTGGCGGCGAAGGCCTCCTCGATCTCGCCCAAGGGCTTGCCGCCGCGATTGCGCCGGAAGCGGACCTTGAGCGTGTCGGTATCCTGGATCGTGCCGATGTTCATGCGGATCTGTTTTGCGGCGCGCGGGTCGCGCAACTGCCACAGCCCATCCGGGCGCTGCATCAGCCGTTGCCAGCGGTCATAGGCGCGCAGGGCATAGCCGCCCGTGGCGATGAAATCCAGACAGGCGTCGAAATCGGCGCGCGAGAGCTTGGCATAGGCGCCCGCTGTCGTGACTTCGGCGTAAAGCTGGTCGGCCTCGAATGGCCCGGCGCAGGCGGCGATCAGGATCTGCTGGCAGAGCACGTCCAAGGGACCATCCCCGCGCGACTCTCCATCCAGATCATGGGCGCGGACGGCGTCAAGGGCTGCCAGGCATTCGATTACCTCGAAGCGGTTGGCAGGCACCAGAAGCGCCTTGGAGGGGGCGTTGTAGCGGTGGTTGGCGCGGCCGATGCGTTGCACCAGCCGCTTGACGTTCTTGGGCGCGCCGATCTGGATCACCAGATCCACATCGCCCCAGTCGATCCCCAGATCCAGGCTGCCGGTGCAGACGATGGCGCGGAGTTGCCCTGCGACCATCGCCGCCTCGACTCGGGCGCGCTGGTCGCGGTCAAGGCTGCCCTGATGGATGCCGATGGGCAGGGCGTCTTCATTCGCAAGCCAGAGGTTGTGAAAGAAGATCTCGGCCTGCGCGCGGGTGTTGTGGAAGATGAGGGTGGTCCTGTGGGCCTTGATCTGCGCCAGCACGGCCGGGATCGCATAGGCGGCCCCGCCCCCCGACCATGGAGGCGGCTGATCGGTGGTCAGCATGGCGATGTCGGGGTCGGGCCCCGGATCGGCGG
>JAMWZG010000407.1 GCA_024304855.1 Paracoccaceae bacterium | reverse complement strand
CTTGGCAAGACGGTCACCACGGAATGCGCCTTCATGCATCCGGGCAAGACACGCAATCCCCACAACAGCGCCCACACGCCCGGCGGGTCGTCGCAGGGATCTGCCGCGGCTGTCGCTGCCGGTATGGTGCCCCTGTCCATCGGCACGCAAACGGGGGGCTCAGTGATCAGGCCCGCGTCTTTCTGTGGCATTGTCGGTCTCAAACCAAGTTTCGGGTTGATCCCGCGCACGGGTATCCTGCCGCAATCGCCCTTTCTGGATACCGTTGGCGTCTTTGCCCGCAGCGTTGAAGATTGCGCCTTGCTGGCAGACGTTCTTGTGGGCCATGATCCGGCCGACCGCGCGACAGCACCGATCCCGATGCCGCGCATGCTAAGCGTGGCGCAGTCCAAGGCCCCGGTCACCCCGGTCTTCGCCTTTGCCAGACCACCGGGTTGGGATCAGGCCGATCCTCAGATGACCGCCGCAGTCGAAGAACTCGCGGCACTGCTGGGGGATCAGTGTTTCGAGGCACCATTGCCCGGTCTGGACGATGTCGCCGCGATACGCCAGCGGATCAATTTTGCCGAAATGGCCAAATGCTACTATGGTTTGGAGCGTCGCGGTCGCGATCTGATGTCGGACAAGCTGACCGCCGCCATGGACGAGGGCAAATCGGTTCTTGCCCGCGATTACATCGCAGCGCTTGACTGGCGTGATCTGATGAATGCAGGGTTGGAGGCGATTTTTGCCCGCTGTGATGCGATCCTGTGCCCCGCCGCACCCGGACCCGCACCAAAGGGTCTGGACGATACGGGCAGCGCCATCTTCAACGGGCTTTGGACACTAAGCGGAATGCCCGCCGTTACCCTGCCTGTGTTCACGTCCGAGAACGGTCTTCCCATGGGCGTGCAGCTGGTTGGACGGCGCGGTGATGACGCCCGGCTATTGCGGACGGCCCGTTGGTTGGCCACACATCTTGAAACCCTCGATCAGGGGAACTGATACCATGAACAAACTTATGGGACTGTTTGCATTTATTGTGCTGGTTGCCTTTCTGGCAATCCTTGTGATCCACGTACCCCGCCTGGATCTATCCGCTGTGATCGCCCTCACCGTGCTTCTGGCGGCATGGGATCTTTACACGACCCACAGGGCGCGCAAACGCTGACATAGGATGTCAGCTTTGCATGGACGTGGCTGACATGGGTTGCCATATGCCGCGCCCTGTGGGTCGTGTAAAGATCCCATGCCGCCAGAAGCACGGTGAGGGCGATCACAGCGGATAGATCCAGGCGGGGTACGTGGATCACAAGGATTGCCAGAAAGGCAACCAGCACAATAAATGCAAACAGTCCCATAAGTTTGTTCATGGTATCAGTTCCCCTGATCGAGGGTTTCAAGATGTGTGGCCAACCAACGGGCCGTCCGCAATAGCCGGGCGTCATCACCGCGCCGTCCAACCAGCTGCACGCCCATGGGAAGACCGTTCTCGGACGTGAACACAGGCAGGGTAACGGCGGGCATTCCGCTTAGTGTCCAAAGCCCGTTGAAGATGGCGCTGCCCGTATCGTCCAGACCCTTTGGTGCGGGTCCGGGTGCGGCGGGGCACAGGATCGCATCACAGCGGGCAAAAATCGCCTCCAACCCTGCATTCATCAGATCACGCCAGTCAAGCGCTGCGATGTAATCGCGGGCAAGAACCGATTTGCCCTCGTCCATGGCGGCGGTCAGCTTGTCCGACATCAGATCGCGACCGCGACGCTCCAAACCATAGTAGCATTTGGCCATTTCGGCAAAATTGATCCGCTGGCGTATCGCGGCGACATCGTCCAGACCGGGCAATGGTGCCTCGAAACACTGATCCCCCAGCAGTGCCGCGAGTTCTTCGACTGCGGCGGTCATCTGAGGATCGGCCTGATCCCAACCCGGTGGTCTGGCAAAGGCGAAGACCGGGGTGACCGGGGCCTTGGACTGCGCCACGCTTAGCATGCGCGGCATCGGGATCGGTGCTGTCGCGCGGTCGGCCGGATCATGGCCCACAAGAACGTCTGCCAGCAAGGCGCAATCTTCAACGCTGCGGGCAAAGACGCCAACGGTATCCAGAAAGGGCGATTGCGGCAGGATACCCGTGCGCGGGATCAACCCGAAACTTGGTTTGAGACCGACAATGCCACAGAAAGACGCGGGCCTGATCACTGAGCCCCCCGTTTGCGTGCCGATGGACAGGGGCACCATACCGGCAGCGACAGCCGCGGCAGATCCCTGCGACGACCCGCCGGGCGTGTGGGCGCTGTTGTGGGGATTGCGTGTCTTGCCCGGATGCATGAAGGCGCATTCCGTGGTGACCGTCTTGCCAAG
>JAMWZG010000406.1 GCA_024304855.1 Paracoccaceae bacterium | reverse complement strand
GATGATCCGCCAGCACAGCCGCAGGCGAGGCATTGGACGGGAAATAGGCAAAGAACCGGGGATGCTGCCAATGGGTGATCCCCGGCATCACGATGGATTCGAAATCCGCGATGATGTCTTCCATCGGCTGCGCGGCTTCCGGCGGATGCGCGGGCAGGGCGGCCAGAATGTCACCGGGCCTTGTCTGCGCCCGCACCGGCCTGTCGCGCAGCCCCGCGTGATAGCGCCCCGCCCAATCCGCCGCCCAGCGGCCCCATTTCGGAAACGCATCCCACCGCATCCTGCCCCTCCCTATTTGCTTAACATGATAACTATATCGCGTGCCGTGCTCTGGCAACGAAAATCCCCCGCGTCGCGTTTCATGGCAAGCGGGGGATTGTGAGTATTTTTGGCAAGATGAAAGGAGGGGTCAGCTCTCCGCAGGCCTGCGCGCGGCGGCCATGGCCTGCGCCAGAACGCGGCGCTCTCCGATATGGTTCATCAGGATCAGGATCAGCCGCGCATTCAGCGCGTCGCTTTCGTCTTTGCTCAGCCCCTCATGCGCGGCCAGCAGATCGGCATAGATGTCATCGGGCCGGTCCATGTTCGGCGTCAGGATCAGATCGGTCGGCATCAGTGAACCTCCTGCCCGGTGGCGCGGCGGAGTGCTGCGCGGATGGCACCTTCGTCATAGGCGGGCCAGCGCGCCGCCACATGCTGATCCGGCCGGATCAGATAGACGGCAGCCGGCGCATCGCCCAGATAGCGCGCGGCCAGCGCGCCACTGGCATCATCCTTGCCCGTCAGCGCCAGCCGCGTGGCGGTGATCCCTCCTTCGGTCAGGCTGTCCGGCGCCTCTGCGTTGATCGTCAAAAGCGTGAAGCGGTCGCCCAGATCACCCAGCAGGAACCCGTGGCCCAAGCCCACATCGGGGCAGGGCGCACCGGGGCGCGACCGCGCGGGTCCACCCGGCAGCGCGTCGGGGCTGTTCAGGGGCGAGCCGTCATAGGTGCAGGGCATCGACAACCGCCCCGAATTGACCAGAGGGCGCGCAAAGGCGTGATGCTCGCTCAGATCCAGCACCGCATCGCGGAAGATCCGGCTGATCGCGGATTTGGGCGTGATGAAATCGGTGGACCGCGAGGAGTTCAGGATATTCTCATCCGCCCCATGGACACGCTCCGCGTCATAGCTGTCCAGCAGGGTATCGGGCGCCAGCCCCTCCAGCACCAGATGCAGTTTCCACGCCAGATTGTCGGCATCCTGCACCCCGGAATTCGCCCCGCGCGCGCCGAAGGGGCTGACCTGATGGGCGCTGTCGCCCGCAAAGATCACGCGGTTATGGCGGAACCTCTCCATCCGGCGGCACTGGAAGGTGTAGATCGACACCCATTCCAGGCTGAACTCCACATTATCGCCCAGCATCGCCTTCAGACGGGGGATGACCTTCTCGGGCTTCTTCTCTTCGGCCTTGTCGATATCCCAGCCCAGTTGCAGGTCGATCCGCCAGACGCCGTCAGGCTGCTTGTGCAACAGCGCGGATTGCCCGCGGTTGAAGGGCGGGTCGAACCAGAACCAGCGCTCGGTGGGAAAATCCGCCTCCATGGTCACATCGGCGATCAGGAAATTGTCCTCGAACACCCGGCCCAGGAAATCCAGCCCCATCATCGACCGGATCGGACTGGCCGCGCCATCGCAGGCGATGACGTAATCGGCCGTGATCGTATAGGGGCCGTCCGCCGTGTCGATGTTAAGCGTCACATGGTCGCCGTGATCGGTGACATCCGCCACCTTGTTCCCGCCCCGCAGCGCAATCGGCGCACCCGCCTCGGCAATCTGGCGCGCCCGCTGCACCAGATATTCCTCAAGGTAATACTGTTGCAGATTGATGAAGGCCGGGCGCTTGTGCCCATCCTCGGGCAGAAGGTTGAAGTCATAGACCTTGCGCTCATCGAAGAACACCTTGCCGATGTTCCATTGCACACCCTTGTCCACCAGAGGCGCGCCCATCCCCAGACGATCCGCAATCTCCAGCGTGCGCTTGGCGAAACAGATGGCCCGGCTGCCGAAACTGACCTTGTCATTCTCGTCCAGCACCACCACCTGCGTGCCCTGCCGCGCCAGATCAATGGCCGCCGCCAGACCGACAGGCCCGGCCCCCACGACCACCACCTTGTGATGGGCGGGCGTGGCGGCATCCTGATCCGCATGGCGGGTATAGGGATAGAGCGGAACCTCGAAAATCTTGTTCATTCCTCGTCCTTTCGCAACAGCGCCCATGCGGACCAGACCGCCGTGCCGCCAAAGAATGTGCCCGCAATCAGCACCACCTCAAGGGCGGCGATGCCACCCAGACCGCGGG
>JAMWZG010000405.1:558-2351 GCA_024304855.1 Paracoccaceae bacterium | reverse complement strand
ATAAGAGACAGGTCATGGACAGGAAAACGAAAAGGGTGAACATCCGCGCTTTCGGTTCGTCCCAGACTTCCCTCAGGCCGTCCATGAACGCCATCCTGTCCGGTTCCGGCTGCGCATCAACGCCGCGTTCCACCCTCCAGATGGCCAGGGTGGTCACGACGACCGCGCCGATGGTGACGATGGCCACGATCCGCATCAGCAATGCGTGGCTATAAGGATCAAGATTGGCTCCGACCGTGCCCGCCGTGGCGGCGATGCCGAAGATCATCATCAGCCAGGTAATCGTGGCTGCCGCCGCGCGGCGGCGCGGTGCCGTGGCCGTTGCAAGCAAAGCCAGAAGCGAAGTGCCCGAGGCCCCTGCCCCAAGGCCGATCAACGCATAGGCCAGAATTGACAAGGCAAGCCCTGCTCTGAACTGCGTCTCAAGAACAGGGATAGCCAGAGCTGCCAGAAAGGCGCCCGCAGACAAAATTGCCATACCCCCGACGATCCAGCGCGTGCGGTTGCCCGACGTATCCGAGCGATAGCCCCAGTTGGGCCGCGTGATCTGTATCCCGTAATGGAGTGCCACAAGGAATCCCGGCAAAAGCGCAGGCAGCGCCAGTTCCACCACCATCAAGCGGTTCAGTGTGGATGTGGTCAATACGACCACTGCGCCGATGCACATCTGCACCAGACCCAGTCGAACAATTGACAGCCAGGACAGTGTCACGGCGCGGCCTCCAGCGTGCGGATGGCGAAGGCGGCAATCATCATGCCGCCGACGTAAAGCGTGACCCCGGTTCCGTTGTACCAAGGCGCGCGTCCTTTGGGATCGGTCAGCAAGACTCGCATCGCCCAAAGTTGCAGGACCAGAACAGCCGTTATGGCTGCGGCATGGATCGGCCTGTCCCAAAGCACAAGAAGCCCGATCACCACGATCTGTGGCAGGGCCATGACCCAGCAGGCAAGGCGTGCGGCACGTTCCGGCCCCATGGTGACAGGCAGCGAATTCACCCCCATCTGACGGTCGCCCTCCAGTGCCTTGAAATCATTCAGCGTCATGATCCCATGTGCGCCGATCCCGTAGAGAAGCGCGATGATCACTACGGCTATCGAGGGTGACCCTGCGCTGAGTACGGCGGCCCCCGTGAACCAGGGAAGACTTTCGTAGGAGAGCCCGACAAGCCCCGGTCCCCACAAACCCGAGCGTTTCATCCGCACGGGTTCGGCTGAATAGGCCCATGCCGCCAACACGCCAATGACCGTGGCGCCGAAACCCCAAGGTCCAAGCTGCCAGCCGACCACAAGCGACAGCACGGTCATGGCAAGTGCAATCCACAGCCCCCAGCGACCAGGAATACGCCCCGAGGGAATTGGCCTGTCGGGTTCGTTGATCGCGTCGACATGACGATCACACCAGTCATTCGCGGCCTGCGACATGCCGCAGACGATCGGGCCAGCCAGGATAACACCCAGAAGCACCATGCCCCATTGTCCCGAAGGGGATACGCCAGAGGCAATCACACCGCAGAGATAGGCCCACATAGGGGGGAACCATGTGATCGGTTTGATCAGCCGCAGCATGGCGGCTGGCTCTGGCAAGGTGCGAATGTGTAAGGCTTGGTTTACAGTCATGTGTAAACTATGACATTACATTTCGAGTCGGCGCAAGAAAAACAACGACCAGACACGATGTGGAAATGTCGCAGAGTGTTTGCGAGTGACAGGCGGACAGGCGGTCGCCTCAGTCCTCGCCGTCCTTGCTCAAAAGCCCGTATTTACGCAGTTTCACGTAAAGGCTCTGCCGGGAC
>JAMWZG010000405.1:0-548 GCA_024304855.1 Paracoccaceae bacterium | reverse complement strand
CCGTTGTGATAGAGCGTGGAGAGGTTCACCGAAAGTTGGTCGTCCACGACGCGGGCATCCTCACCCGGGTCCATGCGGCAGATCAGGACACGTTCGCCGCCGGCACGGAACACCGTGGGCGTGATGGTCACACGTTTGCGACTGCGTCTGGTCTGCACTTCGAGATCCGAAACGGATTCCGAAATCGCCAGATTGACCAGTGATTCCACGAATTCGCCGCTACGTTTGTCCTTGAACTCCTGCGCGAATGTCGCGCCGGTCAGGTCATCCCGCGACGCGCCCAGAAGGCTTGCTGCCGGGTCGTTGATATCCTTGATGCGTCCGGTGCCTACCGAGACAAAGACAATGGCGTCGCGTGTCGTCGACAGAAGCAGGCGATAACGCGAGTCAAATTCGCGCCGGGCTTCATAGCCGCGCTCCAGCGCCATCTGTGCTTGAACTAGGTGTTGCTGCGTTTCCGCGATCAGACGCAGGTCGCGGCCCAGCATCAGGATCTGCCCATCCGTCCCGATGCGATGGAAACTGTAGCGGATCGGGAATTCCCAGAC
>JAMWZG010000404.1 GCA_024304855.1 Paracoccaceae bacterium | reverse complement strand
CATAGTCGCTTCGGGTTCATCGGGGTGTCCCGTTCTGTCCTCTCCGTCAGTTCGCCATCACCTCACGTTGCGCCTTACCATTCCTTCAGGCCTTTCTCAGGCGGGTATCACTCCGACCTGTGGCCTGTAGCTCGTTCCATCACGCAAAAGCGCATAGATCGTTCGCGCCATGCGGTTCGCCAATGCTATCGCGACGACCCTGGTCTCCTTGGTCGCCAGCTTCCGAGACAGCCAGTCGGTTCCCGGGTGGCGGCGCGGCGCGGCTTCTGCGTCGGACCATGATCTGCGCCATGGCCCCCAAATAGAGCAGGCGTCGAATATAACGGTTGCCCATCTTCGAGACACCACCACTCCGCGGCTTGCCGCCGGTTGAGTGCTGCTTCGGCGTGAGACCGAGCAGGCGGCGTAGTCTTGTGCAGAGCCAAAGTTACCGACATCCGGCGTCGTCGCGGCGATGGCCGTCGCGGTCAGAACACCAACCCCCGGGATCGAGGCCAGTCGTCGGCTTACCTCGCTTTGCCGGTGAACCTCCTCGATCTCACGGGTCAGCTGGTCGATACGTGCCTGCGTTGCGGCGAGTTGATCGAACAGCGCCCGTAGCGGCAGGTGAGCCGCCTCCGGCAAGGAGACCACTTCCTCTGCAAGGTCCGCAACGCGCTTCGATCCCTTCGCCGTCACTATCCCAAACTCGGCCATGTGCGCCCGGATCGCATTGCTCGTCTGAGTAACCTGCCCGACGAGGAAGTCGCGCGCCCGGTGCAGAACAAGCGCTGCGGAATCCGCTTCGCTCTTCACAGGAACGAACCGCATCGATGGTCGCGTCACCGCCTCGCAGATCGCTTCGGCATCGGCCGCATCGGTCTTGCCGCGCTTGACGTAGGGCTTCACGTAGGACGGCGGCATCAGCCGCACCTCACGGCGCATCTCCTGCAACAGCCGCCCCCAGTGATGCGCCCCGGAACAGGCCTCAATGCCAATCAAACATCTGGGGCGGCCGTCGAAAAACGAGAGAAACTGGTTCCGCCGGAGCTGGCGCCGCAATACGGTCTTGTCGTCGGTGTCGACGCCATGGATCTGAATAACGTTCTTGGCGAGATCAACGCCGACTGTGCTAACTTCGAACATGGATGGCTCCTCCTGTTGGGACAATGACATCCCATTATGGCGCATCGCGACGCCGGTTGGAGCAGGAGCCATCCACACCATCAATCGAAATGGCATTCTCGAAGCTCAAGGTGCTAATCCGAAAGGCCGCCGCCCGAACCTATCAGGAACTCTGGAAGGCCGTCGGCCATGTCTGCGACCTCTTCACCGACGAAGAATGCTACAACTTCTTCAAAGCCGCCGGATACAAAACCGATTAAACGCGACACGCTTTAGGCCAGCTGCACGTGTCCGTAGTGGATAATCTGCGATCTCGTGGCGCGGTGATGAGGATCGTTGGCCATCCACTGACACAAAAAACGTGCGCTGGTTCAGTTGGAAAGCTTATGTTGACTAATTTAGTCAACTCTATTACCCAGCCCGAGACGCAATCCCCAGCCGCAGCCAGGTACGTGCGTTTTCCCAATAATGAAATGGCTCGGGGGATTCCATATGAACCAGATGAAGGTGAAACTGTCCTGCGGCGTGTGCCTTGCCGCGTTAATGGTCTTTCCGGTTAGTGCTCAGACCACGGGTGAAGGGGATTCTGTCTTTCTCGGGACGTTGACACTGGAATCTGCCACTCGCACCGAGACGGCCGTCAGTGAGACAAGCAGGTCCGTGTCCGTGGTGGACAGTGATACCGTGCAGGATCAAAAACGCGTCGACCGGAACGTCGGTGACATTTTGTCGAATGAGGTTCCTGGTTTCAGTCAAAGCACCGGCGCAAACACAGATTTCGGTCAGACACTGCGAGGACGCACCTTTCTGACTCTGATCGACGGGGTGCCGCAGTCCACGCCCCTGCGAGACGGCCGACGTTCTCTTAACTCTATTGGAGCCGAGGCCATCGAGCAGATTGAGGTCGTCCGGGGCGGCACCGCACTATACGGGTTCGGCGCGTCCGGCGGTCTGGTCAATATCATCACAAAGAGGCCGGAAGACGGCGAATTCAATCTGGAGGTTGGCACTGGCCTCAGCTTCTCCACGACGCGAGGGGAAGATTCCCTCAACTGGAATACAAGCATCAATGCGTCAGGCAGGACAGGTCAGCTTGATTACGTGTTCAGCGGGTCCTTCCTCCGCCGTGGCGGAAGTTTCGATGCGGACGGCGACCGCATTCCCGCAGACCCAGTCGGCGCACAAGGCGGTATTGCTGATAGCGATGCGTCGAACTTGTTATTCAAGCTTGGCTACCAGATCTCTGAGGA
>JAMWZG010000403.1 GCA_024304855.1 Paracoccaceae bacterium | reverse complement strand
TCGACGTGCTGCGCGAACGGCTCGACCGCGAGGGTGTGCACCCGAAAGAATAGACCCGGCCGCCCGATCCGGCCGGACAGTGATTTTGATCCCCCTTCGCCACGGGGAACCTCCTTGAAAGGGAACCGCCATGTCTGACACCACCCGCCGCAAAGCTCAGGAAACCCTCGCCATGGTCGAGGATGTGACCGCCAAGGTCTTGCCCGAACCCGGTCCCGCCACGGCCATCGTGACGCTGGAACAGGCCGATCCCGGCCTCAGCGCCGAAATCACCCGCCGCATGGCCGAACTCGACATGAGCAATACCCAGTCCATCGTCTCCTTCGGATCGCGCGCGCAGGCCGAATTGCAGACCATCAGCCAGGCCATGCTGACCGACGTGCGCAACAAGGACGTGGGCCCGGCGGGCGACAGCTTGCGCAATATCGTCTCGACGATCCGCGGCTTTTCCGTCTCGGAACTGGATGTGCGCCGCGAACGCAGCTGGTGGGAACGCCTTCTGGGCCGCGCCGCCCCCTTCGCGCAATTCACCGCGCGCTTCGAAAAGGTGCAGGCCCAGATCGACAAGGTGACAGAGGATCTCTTGGGTCACGAGCACAAGCTGCTCAAGGACATCAAGTCGCTGGACATGCTCTACGACAAGACGCTGGCCTTCTATGACGAACTGGCCCTCTACATCGCGGCGGGCGAGGCCAAGATCAAGGAACTCGACAGCATCACCATCCCCGCCAAGGAGGCCGAGGTAAATGCCGCGCCTGAAAACGATCAGGTGATGAAGGCACAGGAACTGCGCGACATCCGCGCCGCCCGCGACGATCTGGAACGCCGGGTGCATGACCTCAAACTGACCCGTCAGGTGACGATGCAATCCCTGCCCTCGATCCGTCTGGTGCAGGAGAATGACAAAAGCCTTGTCACAAAGATCAACTCGACCCTGGTGAACACAGTGCCGCTGTGGGAAACGCAACTGGCGCAGGCCGTCACGATCCAGCGCAGCGCCGAAGCCGCCCGCGCCGTGCGCGACGCCAATGACCTGACCAATGAACTGCTCACCTCCAACGCCAAGAACCTGCGCGACAGCAACAAGATCATCCGCGAGGAAATGGAGCGTGGCGTCTTCGACATCGAAGCCGTCAAGCAGGCCAATGCCGACCTGATCGCCACGATCAACGAAAGCCTCCAGATCGCGGATGAGGGCAAATCCCGCCGCGCCGCCGCCGAGGCCGAGCTGAAAAAGATGGAAGCCGAGCTTCGCGACACGCTGGCCTCTGCCAAGGCCCGCAAGACGGGCCTGGGCGATACGGCGGGCACCGCCGTGCCGCGAGGCTAAGCCGGGATGCGTCAGAACGCAGGCAGAAACCTGGGCTTGCTGGCTGGCGCTTTCCTGCTGGCGGCCTGTGACGCGACCGTGCCGCCAGCAAGCGGCCCGAGCGGTGCGGCGCGCCCGCCGCAGCCCCCCGCCGTGGCCCCCGACACCGAACCCTCCGAGGCCAGTCAGGCACTGGCCGTCTACTATCAGCGGCTTGAGACGGACCTGCGCTCGCAGGGCTTGCTGCGCACCGATGCAGGCGGGCACGATACGCCCTTCGGCGCGCGTGACCTTGCGCGCAATTTCGAACTGATCGCCTTCTTCGACGAATATGAACGCGGGGCGGGACTGCGCGCCTCCTCAGGCCGGCCCGTGCCGATGCGCCGCTGGACCGAGCCGGTGCGCGTCTCGGTCGAATTCGGCCCCTCCGTCGATCCCGACCGCCGGCAGGCCGATGAACGCAGCGTCCGCGCCTATGCCGCGCGCCTCTCCCGCGCCAGCCAGCACCCGATCTCCCTGGATGCCAGCCGCCCGAACATGCATATCCTCTTTTATGGCGAGGATGATGCCGAAGGCCTTGCCCAGCGCGCGCGCCAGCTTGTGCCCGGCATCAGCAGCGGCGCCCTCTCGGTCTTTCGCACCCTGCCCCGGCAGATCCACTGCTTCGTGATGGCCTTCTCGGGCGGCGGCATCGACTCCAACGTCTACCGGCAGGCCATCGTGGTGATCCGTGACGAACATCCCGACCTGCTGCGCCAGTCCTGCATCCACGAGGAAATGGCGCAGGGTCTTGGTCTGGCCAATGACACGCCCCGCGCCCGCCCCTCGATCTTCAACGATGATGACGAATTCGCCCTCCTGACCCGGCATGATGAATTGCTGCTGAAAATGCTCTACGATCCCCGCCTGTCCCCCGGCATGACGCTGGACAAAGCCCGCCCGATCATCGCCCAGATGGCCGAAGAACTGCTGGGCGGCGCGTCATGACCCTTCGCCGCCTCCTCCCCCCGACCTGCCCCACCCTGCGCTGCCCAATTTGACCTGAA
>JAMWZG010000402.1:1305-2364 GCA_024304855.1 Paracoccaceae bacterium | reverse complement strand
CTCGATCTCGGCTTCCTTGAGGGTCTTTTCCGTGGGCTGCAACCGCACGGTGATGGCCACGGATTTCTTGCCCGCACCCATCTGCGCCTCGGCCTTGGGGCCGGTGAATTCGTCGAACACACGCACCTGATCAATCAGCGCCTTGTCGGCCCCCAGCGCGGCGTTGACGATCGTCAGCGCCTCGACGGTGCTGTCCACGACAAAGGCAAAGTCACGCTCGACCGCTTGCAGATCGCGCATCACCAGCGCGGGGCGCGTGGCCCCGGTCTTGCGCGGCGCGGGCACGGCGGCGGGCCAGATCGTGAAAGCGACCGCAGGCCCCTTCACATCCATCGCCGCCAGCACTTTCGGATGCACCTCGCCGAACACGGCCAGCGGGTTCTTGGGGCCAAGGCTGATCACGCCGTGTCGCCCCGGATGGAACCAGTCGGCCCCGTTGCGCAGGATCTGCACCCGTTCGGGCGCACCAAGGGCGGCCAGCACCGCCTCGGCATCCGCCTTGGCATCGAACACATCCACGGCGCGCGCGGCACCATGCGGATCGCGCGGCCCCGTGCGCCCCACCAGCAGCCCTGCGACCTGCACCACCTGCTCGCCCGGCTCGCCACCCGTGAAGGCATGGCCCACCTCGAACAGCGCGAGGTCTGCAAAGCCGCGCGCCTGATTGCGCGCCGCCGCCTGCAACAGACCCGCCAGCAGATCGGGGCGCATATGGGACATATCCGCCGAGATCGGATTGGCCAGCATCGTCGCATCCGTCCCGCCACCGAACAGCGCCGCCGCCGCCTGATCAATGAAGCTGTAGCTGACGCATTCATTATACCCCAGCGCCGCCACGGTCCGCCGCGCGATCTGCTCGCGCCGCTGGCCCAGCGACAGGATGGGCTTGGGCACGCCCACATCCGCGCGGGGCAGGGGCCGCCCCACCAGCTTGGTCAGGGACGCGATCCGCGCCACCTCTTCCACCAGATCCGCCTCGCCCAGCACATCGGGGCGCCAGCTTGGCACCTGCGCCATATTCCCTTCCAGCTTGAAGCCCAGCTTCGTCAGGGTCTGGCG
>JAMWZG010000402.1:0-1295 GCA_024304855.1 Paracoccaceae bacterium | reverse complement strand
CGCGGCTCACATCGGGCACCTTGCCCGCCACCACAACCTCGGACGCCTCGCCGCCGCACAGATCAAGGATCATCTGCGTCGCCAGATCGACCGCCGCCATGTTGAACGCCGGATCAATCCCCCGCTCGTTACGATAGCGCGCATCCGAGTTGATCTTGAGCGCGCGCCCCGTCATCGCGATCTGCACCGTATCCCAGACAGCCGCCTCAAGGAACACATTCACCGTCTCATGGGTGCAGCCCGTCGCCAGACCGCCCATGATGCCCGCGATGCTTTCCACGCCCGCATCATCCGAAATCACCACCTGCCCGGCGCCGAACGTATAGGTCTTGTCATCCAGACCCACCATCGTCTCGCCGCCCGATGCGCGATGGATGCGCAGATTGCCCTGCACCTTGTCGGCATCGAAGACATGCAGGGGGCGGTTGCGGTCGAAGGTGAAGAAATTCGTCACATCCACCAGCGCCGAGATGGGCCGCAGCCCGATCGCCCGCAGCCGCGTCTGCAACCACGCGGGGCTGGGGCCGTTCTTGACACCCCGGATCAACCGGCCCGCAAAGACCGCACAGCCGCCAACCTGCGTATCCTCGTCAATGCTGACGCCGATGGGGCAGGGGAAGGTTCCCTTGATCTCGGCCTCCTTCGCGGGCTTGAGCGTGCCCAACCCCCGCGCCGCCAGATCGCGCGCAACCCCGCGCACACCCAGGGCATCGGGCCGGTTCGGCGTGATCGCAATCTCGATCACCGGATCGACCTTTGCCGGATCGTTCTTCGCCAGCCAGTCGATGAAGCGCTCGCCCACCTCGCCGCTGGGCAGTTCGATGATCCCGTCATGTTCCTCGGACAGTTCCATCTCGCGCTCGGAACACATCATCCCGAAACTCTCGATGCCCCGGATCTTGCCCACGCCGATGGTCGTGTCGATGCCGGGCACATAGACGCCGGGCTTGGCCACCACCACGGTGATGCCTTCGCGCGCATTGGGGGCGCCGCAGATGATCTGCGTCTCGCCCTCATCCGTCAGAACCTTGCACACGCGCAGCTTGTCGGCATCGGGGTGCTTTTCGGCATGGATCACCTTGCCGATGGTGAAGGCAGCCAGCTTCGCCGCAGGGTTTTCCACCCCTTCGACCTCCAGCCCCAGATCGGTCAGCGCATAGGTGATCTCATCCACCGACGCGGTGGTCTCGAGATGTTCCTTCAGCCAGGAGAGGGTGAATTTCATGATTGTATCCCGTCTCGTTTGGTGGGGTCCGTCCCACCCATGTCCTTGATGCGGCGGGACAAAACCGCCC
>JAMWZG010000401.1 GCA_024304855.1 Paracoccaceae bacterium | reverse complement strand
CGCTGATCACGGATGCCCCCCGCCCCGGCCAGCCGACCATCGGCATGGTCAGCCTCGGCTGCCCCAAGGCGCTGGTGGATAGCGAGCGGATCCTGACGCGGCTGCGTGCTGAAGGTTACGCCATCAGCCCCGATTATTCCGGTGCCGATGCGGTCATCGTGAACACCTGCGGTTTTCTCGACAGCGCCAAGGCCGAAAGCCTCGATGCGATTGGCGAGGCGCTTGCCGAAAACGGCCGCGTCATTGTCACCGGCTGTCTGGGGGCGGAACCCGATTACATCACCGGCGCGCACCCCCGCGTGCTGGCCGTCACCGGCCCCCATCAATACGAGGCGGTGCTGGACGCCGTCCACAAGGCCGTGCCGCCCGCGCCCGATCCTTTCATCGACCTTTTGCCCGCCTCCGCCGTCTCCCTGACGCCGCGCCATTACAGCTATCTCAAGATTTCCGAGGGCTGTAACCACAAATGCAAATTCTGCATCATCCCCGACATGCGCGGCCGCCTTGTCAGCCGCCCCGCCCATGCCGTGCTGCGTGAGGCCGAGCGTCTGGTGCAGAACGGGGTCAGGGAACTGCTGGTCATTTCGCAGGACACCTCCGCCTATGGCCTTGACCTCAAACACGCGACCGCCAATGGCCACCGCGCCCATATCACCGATCTCGCCCGCGATCTGGGCAGCTTGGGCGCCTGGGTCCGGCTGCATTACGTCTACCCCTACCCGCATGTGCGCGACCTGATCCCGCTCATGGCCGATCCCGCCTCGGGTGTGCTGCCCTATCTCGACATCCCCTTCCAGCACGCGCACCCGGATGTGCTGCGCCGCATGGCGCGGCCCGCTGCGGCAGCGAAAACGCTGGATGAAATCGCCGCATGGCGCGCCATCTGCCCCGACATCACCCTGCGCTCCACCTTCATCGTCGGCTATCCCGGCGAGACCGAGGCCGAGTTCCAGACCCTCCTCGACTGGCTGGATGAGGCGCAACTGGACCGCGTCGGCTGCTTCCAATACGAAAACGTCGCCGGTGCGCGTTCGAACGCCCTGCCCGATCATGTGCCCGATGAGGTCAAGCAGGACCGCTGGGACCGCTTCATGGAAAAGGCGCAAGCCATCTCCGAGGCGAAACTGGCCGCCAAAGTGGGCCGCACCCTCGAAGTCATCGTGGACGAGATTGACGAGGACGGCATCGCCACCTGCCGCACCTGGGCGGATGCGCCGGAAATCGACGGCAACCTCTTCATCGACGAAGGCACCGCGGCACTGACCGTCGGCGACATCGTCCGCGTCGAGGTGGACGAGGCGGGCGACTACGACCTCTGGGGACGGCTCCTCTGACCCCTCAGCCCCGCCGCGCCACGTTCCCGCCCGCCATCGCCGCGCGGAACGCCGCACGATAGCTGCGCCCCACCGGCACACGTTCCCCGGTGGTCAGAACAACCTCCGGCCCGTTCGCCCGCTTCTCGACCCGCGCGACATGGCCCAGGTTGATCCACCAGGACCGATGCACCTGCATCCCCGGCTCCCCCTCCAGATCGCGCACCGCATCGCCCAGCCGCATCAGCACCATGCAACGGCCCTTGGGCGTCGTCACCTCCAGGTAATGATCCTGCGCCCGCAGCGCCACGATCTCGCGCCCCAGATGATGCGGCAGCTTGCCCTGCAACAGGCGCAGCCCGACCTCGCCGCGCGGGGCCTGAGGCAGCGGACGGGCCTCGGCCAGACGCCGCTCCTGCACCTCGATAAAGGCATTCACCGCCAGCGTGACCCCGATGACCGAAGGCGCGACATAGGCCGCCAGCCGCAGCAGCCCCGCCCCGCCCGATCCGAACCCCGTCGCCAGCCCATCGGCCAGCCAGACCGCGCCCAGCACCGGCACCACCCCGGCCATCCCGGCCAGCACCGCCACCAGCGCCCAGTTCCACCCCTGCGCCGCCGTCACCCGATGCGCCAGCACCGACAGAAATGTCATGATCACCGCAGACAGCCCGATCACCACACCCCAATAGACCAGCCGTTCGGGAAAGCTCATCCGCTCCAGCGTGTAATAGGGCCCCGCCACAGCCGCGACCAACACCGCGCCACCGACCACGATCCAGAAGCCCGCCCCCCGTGCCATCTGCTGCACCTGGCGAAGCGCCAACGACATCGCTGCGTCTTTCGCGGGGTTTTTCATGTCAGAGACGTAACCTGTCTTGGTCGCACTTACGCCCTCATGAATACGTGGCGGCCATGACATTGCAAGCCCAAGGATCGCAGATGACCCAGCCCCCGCAGACCCTCGCCCTCCAGGCCCGCAACCTCGCCAAACGCTTCGGCCCGGTGCAGGCCGTGACGCGGATCGACATCGACCTGCCCGCCGGGCAGGCGCTCGGCCTGCTCGGCCCCAATGG
>JAMWZG010000400.1 GCA_024304855.1 Paracoccaceae bacterium | reverse complement strand
ACCTTGTACTGTTTGCCGCCGGTTTTCAGAACCGCGAACATATGTCTTTCCCTTTGTTGCCGCGTCCTGTGGTCCCCGTCAGGGTGTTTCGGCGGGGTCCATGTCACCTTGCGGTCACGATCCCTGCCACCTCGAACAGCGCGCCCTTGCGGACGATGATGAATAAATAGCACGGCAAGAGCATGTCGCCCTTTCCGAGATGCGGGCTTATGCGGCGCATCCACCCGGAAGTCAAGCGCGATATGGCAGAAAACACGCCCGTTTGAGGCGCCGCAGCTATAACTCCTCGCCCAGCATCTGACCGGCGACAGCCGCCCCCAATGCCCGCGACAGATCGCCATACATCTGGTCAAATGCCTCGAACAGCGCACGGTTCATCGCCCGGCCCGAGGGGGTTTTCGACAGATCCGCATAGGCATTGATCTGCGCCGGGTCCAGCGGCTCATAGGCCAGCATCAGAAAGGCATAGATCCATTCCCGTGTCTCGGCGCGCGTCTCCTCCTCCTGGGACCAGACATCGGCGACAATCTCGGCCTCGGACATCTGCATCGCGCCACCGTCGATCAGACCGCGATAGAACAGCATATTGGCGTTCAGCGCCCCCATCACGTTGAAACCGATCAGGTCATTCGCCTCGATATAGGCCTCGATGGCTGACAGATGCGGGTCGATATGGCGGGGGCTGGGGCCATCCAGATCCGGGGCCACCCGCTGAAAGGCGGCGCGCGCCGCCTCCTCCACATCCGCGTCCATGAAGGCGCGCCGCGCCGCAATCTCCAGCGACACGATCTGACGGCCTGTCTCGCCCTCGAAGAAATCCACCAAAGGGGCGGTATCGGCCGCACCGAAAGAGGCGATGAAACGCTGACGCACCACATCCGACATCCTGTCGGTGTCATAGAGCGTGTCCACCAGCCTGTCCCATGTCGGCCCGCCCGCGCCAGAGAGCATGTCGCGGTCCAGTTCTGCCCCATAGGCCAGCCCCTCCTCACGCATGATGGCGATGATCTCGTCCAGCCCCATCACCTGCATCAGGGCCTCGATACGCGCGCCTTGATCCGCGCCGGCATCCTCGGCCCTGACCCAGACCGGCCAGAGCAGCAGCGCCAGAAGCAGCGCCACGATCCGTGGCATTGTGACAGCCGCCGGCATCAGCTGCATCTCACAGTTCCTCGCCCGGATGCAGATCCGCCATCCGCCCGGCCAGAACCTCGAAGCGGTTGGCCATGATCTCGTATTGAATGGCGTTCATCAACTCATAGACGCGCTGCATGTCGGGATGTTCCAGCGCAGTCACATAGGCCTCCAGATCGGCATCGCTGAAGTCACGATAGACATAGGCCGCCTGCGCCAGCGAGGCTTCGCGCATCTCCTGCTGCAACGTGGCGCGCTGATCCTCCATCAGACTGCGCAGCGTCGCCTCGTCCAGTTCCATCGCCACCACACCGGCCGCCGAAGCGCTGAGCAGGAAACGGATCTGGATCTCCTCGACCGCGCGCACGGCGCTGTCCTGCGGGTCGATCGCCGGGCCCATCCGTTGCAGGATCGCCAGACGCGGCGCGCCCTGCCGCAGCAGATCCGCGATGATCCGCGCTCCCTCGGCGCGGGGAGTGTCGGCATCCTCGGAAAGATGTGCCGCATTCTCGACCGCGACAAGCCGCTGGCCCAGATCCGAGGCGTAGAACTCCACCGCATGAGCCAGAAGATCATCCGTCAGGGCCTTGTCCAGAATCTCCAGCGCCATGCCATGCATGACATCCTGATCAAACACCTCGGCCACGGTGCGCGTCCAATCGGCCCCGAACTCCGTCGGCGTCCGCCCCAGCATCAAAGGCGCATCCCCGGCGGACAGGGCAATGGACTCCAGCGCCGCATCGAAACCCGTGACGGTCAGAAACGCCTCCAGCCGGTCCCCGCCCTGCGCCCTGACCGGCGCGATCATCAGCACGGCCACAGCCAGCACAGCCGCCATGGCCCGCAGGCCCTGCAACATCACCGAAGCGACGGGAAACGGGCCGGACAGGTCCGATACCTTTGACAACATGAAACATGCTCCTTGCCGGGGTCGAGGACACGCCCCTAACCTGTGATAGATCTGCCTGCCAAGGCATATGGCCATCATGACCGTTGCGGACAAGCCTAAGCCATTTGTCCCCACGGGCAATGCAAAAGCGGGTGATCATCCGCGCGCGGGGCAGCCTTGCCGGGCACAGGCCTGCGCACACAGCCCTGCGGGGGCGGAATTTTCCCCAAAAGCCCCCTTGCCACCCGCAGCGCGAGGGATTAAACGCACCCACCAGACCCCCACGGAGAGGTGGCAGAGTGGTCGAACGCGCTCGACTTGAAATCGAGTTTACAGAGATGTAACGTGGGTTCGAATCCCACCCTCTCCG
>JAMWZG010000040.1 GCA_024304855.1 Paracoccaceae bacterium | reverse complement strand
AGGCGACGGGAGGCGCGCCAAGGCAATCCGTGCCCGCGCCATAACCGCAGAGACTTTCTGTGTTCGAGAATGACGTTTGCAGGACTTCGAAGAAAGCGTCATCCAGGATGAAGCCTTCGAGGTTGATCCAGGCACCTTGAAATTCGATCTCGACCCATGAGTGGAGAATTTCCTGCGGAGCAAGCGGATACACCAGCTCTGGGACAACACCGCGCTGCAAGCCTTTGTGGATCGTGAAGCCATGCAACCGGCAACGAACGCCAACACCACGCAGCAGCGCCATTAAGAGCGTGCCTTTGGTATTGCACTGCCCGTAGCCGTCGGAAAGCACTTCGGATGCGGGGATGTCGTCAGCTCGATTGTATCCGAACGCGATTTCATTTCGAACGAAATCATAGGCAGCTCCGATCCGATCGTATTCGGATAAGTCGCGCCAGCTGCGGCTCTCTATTAGATGCGCAAGAGGCGCGGCATCAAAATCCAGTAGTTTGGTGGGTGCAAGTAGGGGGTTGGTTATCTGCAACGGAGTCGCTCCTCGAATCGTCTTGGAACAAGACTAATTGCTATAGTCACTATAGCTTCAATCCTTTCTTTCAGAAAGAATCTCCCGCAACTATTTGTCCGTGTGAACCGCTTTGTGGTGTTCGCCGTGTGCGTCGCGCAGGATGTCGATACCGCCCCAGGCCGCGATCCCGGCGATAATCACACCGACGACAAGGTCCGGCCAGTTGGTTCCTAGCCAAGCGACGAGGCCACCGGCCACGACGATCCCGAGGTTCGCGGCGAAATCGTTGTAACTGAAGGTGTTGGCCGCGCGGATATTGACGTTTGGATTTTTGAGCTTAGCGAGCAGCCAAACGCAGACTGCGTTGATAGCCGCCGCGATCAGGGCCATTGCAATCATGATCGTCCCGAGCGGATCTGACCCACCTATGTAGCGGCGCCACGCATCGTAGAGGATGCCTGCAGCGAACAGGATCAGCAGCCCGCCGGAAACGTTCGCCGCCCCGCGTTTCCATTTGGCGGATCGGGACAAAGCGAAAAGGCTGATCGCGTAGACGAAGCTGTCGGAGAGGTTATCGAGCCCGTTGGCGATCAGGGCACTTGAGTCGCCGAAGGCGCCTGTTGCGAAAAAGGCCACGGCCAAACCGATATTGAGCGCCAGAACGATCCAAAGCGTCCGTCTCTCCATTGAATCTTGTCTAGCGGCCATTTTGTGGTTCCAGCTTGTGTTGTAGGACACATTAACTTTTGCGGCTGGTATGCGTTCCAGCCGGAATGTTGGCTGAATTCCTTCAGGCCCCGATTTCCTCGTGCTCGGTCAAGCATTCCGAATGGTCCCGCAACACCTCAAGCACCTTGCAATCTCCCGTCCGCCCGCCGCTGCATTCGTGAACCATGCGTTTCAGTTCCGTGCGCAGCGCCTTCAGGCGGGCCATGCGCTGCTCCACCTGTTTGAGCTGGCGACGCGCGATGGCATCTGCCTCGTCGCAGGGCCGGTTGGGATGGTCGCTGAGGTCGAGCAGCTCGCGGATCGCATCGAGCGAGAAACCGAGTTGCCGCGAATGGCGGATGAAGGACAGTCGGTCGAGCTGTGCATTGTCGTAGCGCCTCTGTCCGCCTTCGGTCCTGCCAGGTTCGGGCATGAGCCCAATCTGTTCGTAGTACCGGATGGTCTGCACCTTTGTGCCAGTCTTCTTTGACAGAGTACCGATCGTGAGCATTTTCGCCTCCATGAAAAAGATACAGTTTGTGTAGGTTTTGCCGTCGGAATAAACAAGTGTCGGATTCACAGACGCGTGAGTTCAAGCTATACCATGATTTCGTGCTTGAACCTCTAGCAGCTAGAGGATGTATCCGCACAGGCAATAAGAATCAAAATCAGGCGAACAGGATTGTCCCTTACATCGGCACAGAAGTTTCTTTGGGTTTTGGCAGGCGTGGCAGCGCTTGCTTTCGTATGGCTTTTGCTCTGGTCCGATTATCGTGCCGATAGCGCCCGAACCGACGCCGAACCGCCTTTTTTCGCTGAGTTCGAACTGACGGACCACCAGGGTATGGTTCGAACCGAGGAGGACTTTGCGGGGCGCTGGATGCTGGTTTTTTTCGGCTTTACCAACTGCCCCGACGTCTGCCCGACGACCCTATCCGAGGTCGCGGCGGTGATGGACGGTCTGGGCGACGATGCCGCCAAGGTCCAGCCGATTTTCATAACAATCGACCCTGAACGAGACACGCCCGCAGCACTCGCCGAATACGTCCCGCTGTTCGATGCGGGCTTCATCGGGCTGACCGGCACGCCGGAACAGATCGCCGCCACATCCGAGACCTTTCCGATCTTCTTCGAACGCGTCGAAGAGGCTGCGGCGCCGGATGGTTACACGATGGGCCACACGTCGCATCTGTTCCTCTTCGATCCCGACGCGGGCTTCGCCGACTCGTGGCCCTACGGCGCCTCCGCCGAAGAGATCCTCGCCGATCTGGAAGAGAGGATCTGACCGACATGAACCGTATGTCCGGAGAAACAGCCCTCGGGCTGGCGTGGATCATCGCGCTCGTCGCCTCGCTTGCCGTGCTTTTCATCGGCGAGGTGCTGGGGCAGACGCCCTGTGTGCTGTGCTGGTTCCAGCGCGCCTTCATGTTCCCCTTGGCCATTGTCCTCGGGCTCGGCCTTTGGTGGCGGGACGGCCGCGTGGGGCGCTACGGCATCGCATTGGCGCTTGGCGGCGGCGCAATCGCCCTCTGGCACATGGGGCTGTACGTCGGTCTTGTTCCCGAACGCGTCCTGCCCTGCACGGCCACCGGCCCCTCTTGCACCGATGACAACCAACTGGTCTTCGGCATCCCTATCCCGCTGATGGCGCTCGCCGCCTTCGCGCTGATCGGGGCGCTGTCGGCCCTTTCATTAAAGGACACACGAACATGAATCGACGCGGCCTGATCCTGTCCGTTCTTGCCCTCGGCGCCGCCGGTTTCGGCGGAGCCATCTGGTTTGCAAACCGCCCCGGCCCAGTGGCCGAAGCGGAGCCCGTTGCTCCGGAACTTGCGGAGGCGATGATCCGCCCCTACTCGCCCATCCTCGGGCCTGCGGATGCGCCCGTCACGATCGTCGAATTCTTCGATCCGGCCTGCGAGGCCTGTCGCGCATTTCATCCCATCGTGAAGGACATCATGGCCGAGCATGGGGAAGCTGTCCGCGTCGTGATCCGCTACACGCCCTTCCACGGCGCGGCATCCGAGGAAGCCATCCGCGTGCTCGAGGCGGCGCGCATGCAGGACGTTTACGTGCCGGTGCTCGAGGCCGTTCTGCGGGAACAGCCGAGATGGGCGTCGCACGGTGCCCCGGCGCCCGGCCTAATCCTACAGGTCGCCGCCACGGCCGGGCTCGATGCCGAGGCCGCGCGCAGCCAAATGCTGGCACCGGGTGTAGTGGCGATCCTGAATCAGGATCGTGCCGATGTAGAGACCGTGGGAATTCGCCAGACGCCCACATTCTTCGTGAACGGCAAGTCGCTCGATCCGTTCGGGGAGGCAGAACTGCGGCGATTGGTGGCTGCCGAAGTCGCTTCCGCGCAAAAATGAATGGAAAGGGCAGGATCAAAACGATGAAAAAGCATATTTTGACCGGCACATTGACTGCGCTTTTGACCCTAGGAGGGCTCTCAGTGCCCGCGCTGGCCGGACCCGTGGATGTCGTCGTCGAGAACGCGTGGTCCCGCGCCTCTATCGGGATGAACCGCCCCGGGGCCGCATACATGACGATAAGCAACACCGGCGACGAGCCGGTGACGCTGATCGGCCTTGCAACACCGCTCGCGATGATGCCCGAAATTCACGAGACGAAGACCAATGCCGAAGGTGTGAGCTCCATGAGCCCGGCGGGGGAGATCGTGATCGCCCCGGGCGAGAGCATCGCGCTCGAACCGGGGGGCCTTCACGCAATGCTGATGCGGCTGCAAGAACCAATGACGGAAGGGGACACCTTTCCGCTGACACTGCTTTTCGACGACGGGAGCGAAGTGACGGTCGAGGTTCCGATCCTCAGCATCGCCGCGCGGGGGCCAGAGGACTGATGCAGCGACGGGCGATCCTGGGGTACGGCGCGGCTGGTGCCGGGGCGGTCGCCCTGATGCTCTTCGTCGGTTGGTGGCGGGTCGACGGACCCGGTGGACCTGAGCCTATCGGGCAGCGGCCAGTGGCTCTGACCGCGATGGATTTCCGTCTGACGGATCATGAGGGCAACGCGGTCGGGCCGGAAACCCTGATCGGGCGACCGACGATGGCGTTCTTCGGCTTCACCTACTGTCCCGATGTCTGCCCGACCACGCTCTCGGACATTTCGGGATGGCTCGACGATCTGGGAGACGAGGCCGACGAGATGAACGTGGTTTTCATCACGGTCGATCCCGAGCGCGACACTGTCGAAACGATGGCCGAATATGTCGGCTACTTCCATCCGGCGATTCGCGGCTGGACGGGGCCGGAGGAGCAGATAGCGCGCGTCGCGGACGGCTTCCACGCCACCTACGAAAGGGTGCCGACGGAGAGCGGCGATTACACGATGAACCACAGCGCGAGCGTCTTCCTGTTCGCAGCCTCTGGACGGTTCGTCACCATGATCGACTATCACGAACCCAGAGAATTCGCGGTGCCGAAAATTCGCCGCGCGCTGGAAGAAGAAACGGAGGGGGCCACATGAGACTCAGAACTTTGGCGGCTTGTGTCGCAATTGCGGGGACGGTTTCGGGAGCGGCTATCGCCATCTCTGATTTCATGTCGAAAGAACCCGTGCCGCCGGAACTTGCCCAGGCAGGTAGCTGGATGCCCCAACGTCCTGAAGTCCCCCAGAACGTTGACATTCCCGTGACGCTGCCCGTGACGGCATGGGCAGAAGATGCACCCGACCTCGGCCCGCTGCCCCTTCTGCAGGTCGCGTTTCCCGACGTGCCGGTACGGGCGATCGAGCCACCGCTGTCGACGTGGTTGCGCGACGTTGCACCTGGCGAGACGCTCGATTTTTTGCTGTCCGAAGCTGGACTTGCGGCACCTGACAGAGCCGAAGTTGCCCTCGCGCTTGGCGCGGAATACGATCTGCGACGGCTGCGGCCGGGGCACTCGGTCACTGTTGCTTCGACCATGGACGGCAGCCCCCGCACCGTTTCACTCGCCGTCGAGGACGGGGTTCGGATCGAGGTGGTTTTCGGCGAGCAGTTGTCCACACAGGTCGTGGCTCCGGATCCGGAGATCGTAACCCTCGCCGGCGAAGCCGTGATCGACACCTCGATCTTCGCGGCACTCGACGAAGCCGGCATACCCGCCCGTTTTTCCGTGGACCTTGCGCAGATGCTGGGTGGGACCGTGGATTTCCGCCGCGAGATGGCTGGTGGCGAGACATTGAGGCTTCTCTGGCGTGAGGCGCGTGTGGGCGAGGATAGGATCGGACAGCCCGAGCTCGCCTTCGCCGCATTGGAGATCGGCGGTTCGCTCTACGAGATCGTATGGCCTAACGACGGCAGCGGTCAGGCGACGATCTACGTCGATGGCGAGGTGCTTCGCGTCTTTGCACAGCCGGTCGAGGGCGCGCGCCTCAGCTCGGTGTTCGGACGCCGTACGCATCCGGTCTTTGGCAACGTCCGGATGCACACCGGCGTCGATTTCGCAGCGGCACGTGGGACACCGGTTCAAGCGACGGCACCGGGGCGGGTCAATTTCATCGGCTGGCGCGGCGGATATGGTCGCGTGGTCGAAATCTCGCACGGCTCCGACACCATGACGCGCTACGCGCATCTGAGCGCCGTGCCAGAAGACCTGGCACAAGGCCAACGCGTTGCGGCGGGAGATGTGATCGGCCGCGTCGGCGCGACTGGTACGGCGACAGGTCCCAACCTGCACTACGAAGTCCTCGTAGATGGGCGCCCGACTGACCCCCTCGCTGACGACCGGCTCGCCGAAGCAGCCGAGAGCGAAGCGGATGATACCGCCGCGCTCTCGCGTCTGGCCGAGGCGCGCGCGCTTCTGAATGAAAACCTCGGCAGCGAGATTGCCGAAACGACAACCGAAAGGCTCTGACCCATGAAACGCATGACCCAAGCTCTTGCCATCACGCTCGCCCTGTTCCCGGCGGCCCAGGCCCTCGCAGAGGCAACGGCGATCGACGTCCGCAAGACCAACGGTTGCGGCTGCTGCCTCTCGTGGATGAACCATCTCGAAGAGAATGGCTTTGCGCCGACCGGCCAGGACATGTTCGGCGGGTTGCTGGTTCGTTTCAAGCTCGACAACGGCGTGCCGCAGCGCATGGTCTCCTGCCATACCGCGCTCATTGATGGCTACGTGATCGAGGGCCATGTCCCGGCCGCTGACATCCGCCGCCTTCTCGAGGAGCGCCCGGACGCCGTCGGCCTCGCCGTTCCGGGAATGCCCTATGGCTCGCCCGGCATGGGGCCAGAAGACGACCGCGAGGCCTATGATGTCTTCCTCATCCGCGAGGACGGGTCGACCGAAGTCTTTTCGAGCTACGCCGAAGGATAATCTGGCCCGCCCATGGAAAATCTGTCTCCGATAATGCTCGGCTTTCTCGGAAGTCTCGCCGCCGGATCGCTCACAGCAGTCGGAGCAGTTCCCGTGCTGTTCGGGCGCATCCCGTCCCGGGCCGCGCGCGATCTGTCGCTCGGCTTCGCTGCCGGTGTGATGCTCGCCGCTTCTTTCTTTTCTCTGATCATCCCGGCATTGGATGCGGCGGAGCCGATGTTCGAAAACGGCGCGATGCCTGCGGCCATCGTTTGCGTTTCGATTCTTCTGGGCATGGGGGCTGTCGCCCTGATGAACGAAAAGCTGCCGCACGAGCACTTCAAGACGGGACGCGAAGGGCCCGAAGCGGCGTCCTTACGGCGGGTCTGGTTGTTCATCATTGCGATCACGATCCACAACTTCCCTGAAGGCCTTGCCGTGGGGGTCGGCTTCGGATCCGGAGGTATGGAGGGCGGTCTGCCACTCGCTATCGGCATCGGGCTTCAGAATGCGCCCGAAGGATTGGCCGTCGCTGTATCTCTGCTGGGCGAGGGATATCCGAAGCTGCGCGCATGGGGCATCGCCGCGCTAACGGGCATGGTCGAGCCGATTGGCGGTTTGCTCGGGGCGGGCATCATCACACTGTCGGAACCGCTGCTTCCATGGGGTCTGGCCTTTGCCGCGGGCGCAATGCTCTACGTCATTAGCCACGAAATCATCCCCGAAACCCATCGCAGCGGCCATCAGAACAGGGCGACGCTCGGTCTCGCAGTCGGGCTCGTTCTGATGCTGTTCCTTGATGTCTGGTTGGGATGAGGCAATGTCACTAAACAAGGTATCTCCGATGATCGGCGTCTTCGCAGCACTTGCTGCGTTCGCGATCGATCAGATCACCAAAGCCATTGTCGTTGCGAATGCCGTCACTTTAAGCGCCGGAATTCCCGTGTTTCCGGGATTCATCCTCGTCTTTTATCGTAATGACGGCGTGACTTTCGGGATGTTGGGCGGCGCGCCGTGGTGGAGCCTCATCGCTCTCGCTCTTGCCATCTGTGTTTGGCTGGGGGTTATGCTGTTTCGCGCCGACAATGCGGTGGAAACGCTTGCCTACGGTGCGATCATTGGCGGAGCCCTGGGCAATGTCATTGATCGTGTGCGGTATCGGGCTGTAACAGACTTTCTCGATTTCTACATTGGCACAACACATTGGCCTGCCTTCAACTTGGCCGATGTATTTGTCGTCAGTGGCGTGGGGCTCTTGCTCGCCGCGCCATGGATCAGCGCGCGGCGTCCGATCAAGTCGTGAAGCCGGTAATTCTGAACCGCATCGCTCTGCGCCACCTTTTTCTTTCGCGGATGACGCTTGGTTTCGCCGCCGGGGCGCTGACCGTTCTAACTTTCCCGCCTTTCTCGCTTCTCTTGCTTGTTCCCGTTGCCTATTCTGCGTTGTTTGTCGGTCTTCGAGATCTCTCCTTCGGGCGCGCTTTTCTCGTCGGCTGGGCGTTTGGTCTCGGCCAGTTCGGTTTCGGGATTTCGTGGATCGCGGAAAGTTTCTACGTCGAGGCCGAGCGGTTTGGGACGATGGCGATCCCGGCCGTCGCGGGATTGTCCGCAGGTCTCGCGATTTTCCCGGCCATTGCCGCTGCGCTTTTTGCCGAAATCGCGCGGCGCGGAGCCATGGGCAGTCTCCTGGCCTGTCTCCTGTTCGCGACCTCCTGGACCGTGGCCGAGTGGTTGCGTGGTCACGTTCTGACAGGGTTTCCCTGGAACCTGGCCGGTTACGCACTTGTAGACTACGCCGCCCTTCGCCAGACCGCCGC
The DNA here is from genome assembly GCA_024304855.1 of Paracoccaceae bacterium. Taxonomy (GTDB): domain Bacteria; phylum Pseudomonadota; class Alphaproteobacteria; order Rhodobacterales; family Rhodobacteraceae; genus Seohaeicola. The sequence continues at coordinate 9,555 of JAMWZG010000040.1, read as the reverse complement.
CTGGGTCGGAAGCTATGGGCTAAGCTTTCTCACCGTGTTCGTCGCGGTACTCCCTGGCGCGGCTGCTATGGCGTCCGGGCGGCAACGATTGACCATCTCGCTCATGGCGCTGGCCGGAATCGCGACGATGTGGGCTGTCGGCACGCTGCGCCTCCAGTCGGATGCACAACAGCCACCCGGTGTCGACCTGCGCATCGTCCAGGGCAACATTCCACAAGAGGAGAAATGGGCGCCCGAGAACCGCGAGGCGACCTTCGCGCTCTATCTTGAGCTTTCAACCCGGCCCGGCGATTTCGACGTGCTTCTCTGGCCGGAAACCGCCTTTCCGGGTTTCCTCGATGAGGATACGGAGGCGCGGGCCCGCATTGCCGCGGCGCTACCGGACGGCAGCGTGCTGCTCACCGGAGTGCCGGACCGTGTACCGAGCGATGATGGCATGCGATATTTCAACACGGTCCAGGCTTTTGGCGAGACCGGCGAGATCCTGACCGGATACGCGAAACACCATCTCGTGCCCTTTGGCGAATATGTGCCATTCCGCGGCTGGTTGCCCATCGAGCGGCTCACGGCGGGTCTGGGCGATTTTACGCCCGGACCGGGCCCGCGAACGCTTGCGCTTCCGGGTATGCCGCTGGTCGCCGTGGCGATCTGCTATGAGATCATTTTCCCAGGGCATGTGGTCGACGACCTGTTCCGGCCGGACTGGATTTTCAATGCGACCAACGATGCCTGGTTTGGAACCAGCATCGGACCCGAGCAGCATCTGGCTTCCGCACGTATGCGCGCCGTAGAGGAAGGCCTTCCTGTCATCCGAGCCGCGAATACGGGCATCTCTGCGGTCATCGACGCGAGCGGAGAGATCGTTGCGCGGCTCGATACCGGCGAAACGGGCATCATCGACGCTAGCCTGCCCTCCGCGCGACCGCCGACACTCTACGCGAGCTTCGGGGACTGGATGCTGTTGGCGCTCATCTTGGCTTCGTGGAGCTGGGCAATGGCGCCAATGCGACGGCTCACTACCGCCGCATGAGAAAGACCGTCATGCAAAGATGTGGATAGGTGTCCCGTCCTTCACCATTGCATAGATGTCCTCGATCTCCCGATCCGTGACCGCGATGCAGCCAGCTGTCCAGTCGCGGACATTTGTCGGGTCGATGCCGGGGCGTGGGCCACCATGGATGAAGATGTCGCCGCCGGGGGAAAGGCCCTGCGCTTCGGCAAAGGCGATGTCGGCCTCGTTCGGATAAGAGATGCCAATCGAAAGATGGTAGGTGCTGTTGGGGTTTCGCCTGTCGATTGTGTAAACTCCTTCCGGAGTCCGGCCATCCCCCTCGAATTGTTTGTGACCCTCAGGAGCGAAACCCAGCCCGACCGGATAGGTTTGCAAGACGCGATCGGCTCCGTCGAGAACAAGCAAGCGCTGTCCCTTGTAAAGCCGAACACGGGTGACTTCGGGTCCGTCATAGCTGCGGAACTTGCTGGCACACCCGGACAGAAACGCTACCAGCCCGCCCAACAGGACGGCGCGGCGGGGAAATCGGATGGTTTTCACTGCTCGATGCCTCTTTCGTGAGGTCTGATATGGACATTATGTTACCTTGCAAATGCTGCGTGATCAATGTCCGTGGGCAAGCGCGGCCTTTGCCATCTGTGGACCAACCTGTACACCGCCGGACGGCGGCGCCTTGGCCTCTCGGCTGTTAAGCAGGCGCAGGGCATTGGCCACCACCAGCAATGACACTCCTACATCGGCTGCAATAGCGCCCCACATCGATGCCATTCCGAACGCGGTAGCGACAACGAAAACTCCCTTGGTCGCCAAGGAAATACCGATGTTCTGATGGATAATCGACATTGTCCGGCGCGAATGACCGATCAGCCAAGGCACCTTGCCGAGGTCGTCGGTCATGAGGGCAATGTCCGCCGTCTCGATTGCCGCGTCAGAACCAACCGCACCCATCGCGATGGCGTAATGCGCGCGCGCCATGGCCGGGGCGTCGTTGACCCCGTCGCCGATCATGGCCACCATGTCATGCGTTTCGACCAGTTCTTCGATGGCTGTCACCTTGTCTTCGGGCAGAAGCTCGGCACGGACCTCGTCGATGCCGACCTCGGCTGCAACAGCGCGCGCTGTCCGCTCGTTGTCGCCCGTCAGCATGACGATGGTCTTCACGCCCTGCGCGTGGAACTGTGCCACGATGCCCTTGGCGTCGGGGCGGATACGGTCGCGCAATTCCAGAATGCCCGTCACACCGGTTTCATCGCCCACGGCAACAAGGGTGCTGCCGGCCCCTTCGATGCGGTCGCGCAAATCCTTCGGAATGGCGTCGCCGAAACCCTTCTCCTCGGCAAACCGGTCCGACCCTAACCAGATCGACCGGCCGTCTGTGCGTCCTTCAAGTCCCCTGCCCGGAACGGTTCGGGTATCTTCCGCGGCGGACACCTTGATGCCGTCGGCTTCTGCCCGCGCGAGAATGGCGCGCGCCAAGGGATGCGAGGAACGTGCCTCCAGCCCAGCGGCGAGGGTCATCAGATCTTGTGCCGATGCTTTACCGAGCGGATGCACCGCCGCCACCTCGGGCTCGCCCATGGTGATCGTGCCGGTCTTGTCCATGGCCAGTGCAGTGGTTTTGCCCGGTGCCTCAACATATGCACCGCCCTTGATCAGCACCCCGGCCCGCGCTGAGGCGGTGAGTGCGGCGACGATGGAGACCGGTGTCGAGATGACCAGAGCGCATGGGCAAGCGATCACCAGCAGCACGAGTGCATTGTAGAACCAATAATCCCAGGCCCCACCGAAAATGAGCGGCGGCAGCAGGGCAATTGCGATGGCGAGAGCCATGACGATAGGCGTGTAGATGCGGGCGAACTTTGCCACCCACTGCTCCACCGGCGCGCGGCGGGCATGGGCGTCACCGACCATGCGGATGATCTTGGCCAAGACGGTATCCGAGGCGGCCTTCGTGGCGCGCACCGTTAGTGTACCTTCGCCGTTGATCGTACCGGCATAGACTTCGTCGCCCCGTTCCTTTGGGACCAGCGCACTCTCTCCGGTGATTGGCGCCTGATCGACGGCCCCTGCCCCATCGACAACCTCACCATCCAATGGGATGCGGTCTCCGCCGCGCACGACGAAACGTGCGTTGATAGCAACCGCAGAAGCCGGAACGTCCGCTTCCGAGCCGTCATCATGAAGAACTCTTGCCGTCGGCGGCGCGAGGTCGAGCAGAGCTGAAACCGCATTCCTCGCACGCCCGACGCTCCAGCTTTCGAGGTAGAGCGAGAGCGAAAAGAAGAACGCGACTGTCGCCGCCTCGAAAAATTCGCCAAGCCCGATGGCACCGGCCACGGCGACCACCATGAGCAGGTTCATGTCGGGCGACAGCCGCCGAGCGGACGACCATGCCTTGGGTGCCACGAGCCAGACACCGAACAGGATCGCAACCGCGAACAGCCCTGCCTCGACCAGTGGCATCGGCGCTTCGCCGTGCCCCGCGAAGAGGCCGAGCGCCCCGCCCATGCCGGTCTCGATGATGTGCCACAGAAATCCTGCGGCCCAGAAGCCTCCACTGAGCGCCGTAAACAGCCGCTGTCTTGCAAGATGGGCCGCCTGGTCGACCGACGCGTTCTCGGCATCCCAAGGCTTGGCGGTCATGCCGGTGCTTGCGACCAGTTCTGCAATTTCGCCGTCCGATACACTCTTGGCGCTGTCGAGAATAGTCATCCGTCCATTGATCACGTCGAACGCGAGATGCTCGGCCCCGCCGATCTTCGGGCCGACCACCTTGTTCAGGATTGCTACCTCCTCGGCGCAATCGAGGCCGGACACCTGAAAACTGCGCCCGCACGCTGGCGCGGGGATCGCCGGAACGATGTCGCCGCACGTTCCGGCGCTCCCGCAGCAGCTGCCGCCGCTTTTCTGGGCATCTTCGGCGTGATCGTGGTCGTGACGATGGGTGTCGGACGGCATGAACGGACCTCTGGATTCGGGTGCTTTGTCATGACATAGCCCCTACAGTAGCTAGAGCTTCAAGAGCAAAATACGGTGGTATTTCAGTTTGTTTTATTGCTAGAGGATGCGGCGACCGGCTCCATCACGCCTTGAGGCATGAAAAGCCGATGCAAAGAAAAACAGACACGAAAGGAAGCTTGATGCGGGTTTTGATGCTGAAGCAAAAAATAATGTTTGCAGTGGCGCTGTCGCTTACGGCCGGGTGCGCAATCCAGCCGACTGGATCGGGCGACTCGGCAGACCAGACGGGCAACGTTCCCGAAGCTGTGGTTGCAATGGCTGCCCCGGATCAGGATGTTGCAACCGCGCGCTTGGTGCCGGAAGACGGGTGCTACTGGTACGAACACAGCGGCCCCGTTGAAACGACCTTGTTGCCGCTGCGCACGGTGAACGGCAATCCGATCTGCGTCGCGCGGGAAGCGTGACGACGACCCGCACGTCACATCATTTCGCTCAAAGCTAATTACCTCATTCAACTTCTCGCGGTAACACTGTCCTCAGCCGAATAAAGATGTGCTGTCGATCCAATCTCGACGTTCGGATAGAGCTCGTTGATGTGTGCCATAACCATCCGCACGCAACCCGAACTCGCGCGACCGCCGATGCTTCTCGGATAGGGTGTGCCGTGTATCCGAAGATAGGTGTCGCGATCTCCGACATAGAGATAGAGCGCCCGCGATCCCAAGGCGTTTTGAGGGCCGGGTTCCATCCCGTCGGCCCATCTTGCGTTTTCAGGATCCCGCTCGATCATGTTCTGTGTCGGCGTCCAGTGCGGCCACCTGACCTTGCGCTTGATGTTATAAACACCTGGCTCGTAGAGGTTGCCCCGCGCGATCGCCACGCCGTAGCGCATCGCGGTTCCACCCTCCTCAATGTGGTAGAGATATCGCGCAACCGCATCGACATGGATGTCTCCTGGCACGAGGCCGTCCTTCGCGTCCACACGCTGAGGCAAGAAACGTGGGTGTAGTCCCCAAGGGTTTGACGTGGCCGGATCGAAGCCGGGCGGGCTGACTTGCGCGTCCCATTCAGCCTTCTGCGCTTCGGTGGGCCAGCTATCGGCAAACACAGGGTTGGCCACAGTCGCCGAAAAGAGCGCTGTTGTCGTTTGAATGAAGTGTCGTCTTGTCAGCATTTCGTACCCTTTCGGTTCCCGCCGACGATTGATGGCAAGAACGGTATATGTTCTCCTTGAATAGATAGGACTTCTAGTGGCTAGAGGTTCAAGGGCAAATTTTCGTGAACGCATGCACGCGACCCTGGTAGCACATGCTTGCCTTGCGGGCGGGTTAACGGCCAACCAGGTCAGGTCCGAATTAGCGTGGTAAAGCGGGAGTCAGGGGGCGGAGTAGGACAGATTTGCCGAATTGGTCCCCCGGTGGATCGGTTTTGGTCGAAAGATACTATCCTGACACCCTGTCGATCTTCACCCGCCCGTGTCATTGGCCGAAACTTCGGCTTGGAACTCACGTTGTCGCTCAGGCCAGGTGCTCTTGATGTAGACGAGGATAGCCGCGATCTCTGCGTCTGTCAGATCCTCTCCGAAGGCCGGCATGTCGCTCTCGTATCCCGGCACGACGGCCCCGACCCCGCCTTTAGTGATCTGAAAAAGCATGCGGTCTGAATGGTGCCAAGTGTGGCCTGAGTCATCATGCGGCGGGGCCGGCATTCTTCCTGTGTCAAGACGACGACGCCAATCGGGCTGACCCTCGAGGCTGGCACCATGGCAACTGGCGCAGTTGTCCGCATAAAGCTGTTGCCCTGCCATGACCTGGGATGCAAGCACGGGCTCTCCCAAAAACGTCAGTCCCTCGACACGCGGGTCAACCGGTTCCGATTGGGCCAGCACCACAACGCCGGTGGTCGCGAGCGCGGACACTAGGGCAGCGAGGTGCACTGACCGCCTGACCGTACACTTCGCCGATCGATCTTTCGGCCCCTTATTCATCGGCATAGATTGAGATTCCTTCCGGGCCAAAGGCGTAGGTCCTGAGCGTGCCTGACTTGACCGCAGCCATGCCCGGTGCGTTCGCGGGCATTCCCGGCAAGGTGATACCCGTTATCGCCGGACGGGTTTCCAGCAGCCGCTCGATGATGTCGACGGGGACGAGACCGCTGACATAGTAGCCGTCGATCTCGGCCAAGTGGCAGCCGATGCCCTGGGCGGGCACACCGACTTCGACCGAGCGTTTGTCGAAGTCGCGGTCATCCACACGCGTTACCCCACCACCGCTGGCCCGTATTTGGCAGATCTCATTCAAGCGGCCGCGCGGCTCCATCAGAAGCGGCAAGCGTTTTGAGGGTCAGAGGCGGGTTTCAGGGGCGCGCGGCCAGCCCGGCGTCATTCAGCTGTTCAGCGTCTGGCAGGTCGCGCAAGCTCTCCATCCCGAAGGCCGCAAGGAACGCGTCTGTGGTCACAAAGGTATAGGGGGCACCACGACGCGGCGCGCGTGGGCCAGTTCCAATAAGACCGTGTGCATGCAGCCGCCCGATCAGGTCCCGGCTGATCTCTTTGCCAAAGATATCCTTCAGCCCGTCGCGGGTGATCGGCTGGTGGTAGGCGATGGCCGCCAAAATCGCCACGTCGAAGTCGTTCAGGTCCAGCAACTGGTCCCCGACATCCGCTGCGGCGCGGATCGCAGGCGCGTAAGCGGTCCGCGTCCGGAACATCCACCCCCCTGCGACCATGGCAATCTCGAACGCCCGCCCGTCCAGATCGGCGGCCAGATCCTCGACCAGCAGATCAACCGAGGCCCCCTGCCCCACTATGCGCGCCAGATCCGCGCGCGGTACAGGCGAGGCGGACGCAAACAGCACAGCCTCGATCCGCCGCATCCATTCGCGCCAGCGCAGCTCCTTCGGCAGGTCGGTCAACTCGCGGTCAAGCTCGGTGTCGGGTCCATCCTTGACCATCGCTCAGACCCCGTAGAGCCGGAAGGTGTCACGGCCAGTCAGTTCGCGCACCGCCCCAAGGTCAACCAGCCGGTCGCAGAGCCGCCGCGCTGCGCGATCCGGCAAAGGCAAGGCACCGGGTGCCACCGCGTCCTGTGCCAGGAAGATCTCGACGGCGTCGGCCGCCCCCTTGGCCCGAAGCTTTGGTGCAACCCCTTTCAAAAGCGCAGCCCGACGCGCGAGGTCGACAGCCAGACGCGTGGCCTCAACCGCGGATGCGGTCACAGCGCGATGACAGGCTAGGCGCAAATCGTGGCCCAGCTTGCGCAGGTCGGCACGTTTCAAACCCGCGGCCAGCAGCGGCACGACATGATCCCAACCAAGCGCCTCGGCGAGGGCGGCGTCCGCGAGGATCAACGCCGGGACTTCGGCACGGGGTGCCTCCGTCAGGACAGCATCTAGCACCACCACGGCACGGGTCACCGGTGCCCCATGTCCCGCATCCAGCCACGTGGCGATCTGGCATGACTCGAAGGTCGGTAAAACTCGGCTCAAAGCCTTGACCGACACCGACCGTTCCACCGCGCGACGCCAGGCAAGGTAAGTTTCCCCCGCGGGACCAGGTAGATCGCCAGGGCGCAGAAGATGAATCGCGTCGCGCAGCTCTGGGGCTCTTTCCGGACGACCAGAAAACCCGACACATGCCTCGGCCGCTCGCAGCGCCAGCCGATCCCGCAACAAGGCTTTGGGGACCTCTTCGCGTCCCAACACAAGATGCAGGTGGTTCAGCGCCGCGCCCGACAAAAACGCCACATCTTCAAAGGCTTCAGGACGTGCCGAGGTGACCCATGCGGGCATCCGGGGTAGAGTGTCTGTGTAGATGGAGTGTTCCGGTCGGGCAAATGTCATGACTGAAGCCTAAACCATCGCGGCGCTTTGCTCCAGAAAATAGCACAGAAAACGCCTCACTCAATCTTTTGCCATAACGTCCGATAACCTTGCGTTATCGGACGTAAAAATGATACACTCAAGAACATGGGTCGTCTCACAAATAACAGCACCAAAATCGAGGGGTCGGGCGGGGCAGAATCCGAGATTTCGAGCTCAGCGTCCTTTGACTCGCTGAACGGTGACGAACACGACGAGAGAGATCGTTCAGACCGCGATGCAATCGCCCTGCCCTCTCATGTCGCGGGGTCCGGCGCGCTCGACCGGCTGATCGATACCGCCCGAGACTACGCCGAGGCCTCGACGGCCGGGAACACCAACAAGGCCTACGCGGCCGACTGGAAACACTTCACCCGCTGGTGCCGACTGAAAGGCACGGAACCTCTGCCCCCCTCACCCGAGATGATTGGACTTTATGTGGCTGATCTGGCTGCACCAACCGGGAAGACCCCTGCCCTTTCGGTCTCCACGATCGAGCGTCGTCTCTCGGGGCTTTCCTGGAACTATAGGCAGCGCGGGTTCACTCTTGATCGCAAGAACCGCCACATCGCCACGGTTCTGGCCGGGATCAAACGCAAGCATGCGCGCCCGCCGGTTCAGAAAGAGGCGATCCTGCCTGAGGACATCCAGGCCATGGTGGCCAGCCTTCCCTACGATCTCCGCGGGCTCCGAGACCGGGCGATCTTGCTTTTGGGCTATGCAGGCGGCTTGCGCCGGTCGGAGGTGGTCTGCCTCGATGTGCATAAGGACGATACTCCGGACTCCGGCGGTTGGATCGAGATCTTCGATGGAGGCGCCCTGCTCACCCTCAATGCCAAGACCGGATGGCGCGAGGTCGAGGTCGGGCGCGGCTCAAGCGACCAGACCTGCCCCGTCCACGCGCTGGAGCAATGGCTACACTTTGCCAAGATCGACTATGGCCCGGTCTTCGTACGCACATCGCGGGATGGCAAACGTGCGCTCGAAGCCCGCCTCTCCGACAAGCACGTCGCACGGCTGATCAAGGCAACCGTTCTGAAGAGCGGCGTCAGATCCGATTTGCCGGAAGCCAAGCGGCTGGAAATGTTCTCCGGTCATTCCTTGCGCGCCGGACTCGCCTCGTCGGCAGAGGTTGATGAGCGCTATGTTCAAAAGCAACTCGGACATGCGTCGGCCGAGATGACCCGGCGCTACCAGCGCAGGCGCGACAGGTTCCGGGTGAACCTGACCAAAGCGGCAGGGCTGTGAAGCTCAAGAAACTTGACGCGTTGGTGAAGCGCTAAGGTGAAATTCCAGCGCTTCAGTTTCAGCTTACTGCTTCAATTGAAATCGGGAACTAAACGCGACACGGCTGGAGGCGATGCGCGAACGCACGCCCCGTGGGCGGACAAGCTGGCAGCCGTCTTCGGTGAAAATGCTCTTGGAGCGGGCCGAGAAGCTGGGAATGATTTAAGAGACTCAGATTCGGTCTTTGGAAGCAAAACCGCCTATGTGAATGGGATACATCTTGGGATTAGGAGATGGCAGCGACACAAGCACTTGATGCGATGGAGCCGCGAAATATGATAAGTTATTGTAAATAAATGATTTCATCGGTTACCGGCCTACCATTTGAAAAAATCCTTGCCTGTCAAACGCTTTCCTGACATTTTTGCGGAAGAACGCTAACCATCAGTTTCCGGCGGTTTTGCGTTCCTTCTCAAGATAGACCCGGAAGACGGGCG
>JAMWZG010000004.1 GCA_024304855.1 Paracoccaceae bacterium | reverse complement strand
ATCGCTGCAGCAAAGTGCAAGGAACCGTGCCGGTGTTCACTTTGGGAAAGCTGAGATGCAGAACAGTTACCTGTAATTGACCGGTCGCTTTGAGCGGACCGTATCGCAGCAGACGGGTCAATTTCAAAAACCACAGGCAGTCATTCATGCATCACATATGCGATAACTTGACCCTTAGATATTGGCGTGATCGTTCAAGACTAAAGGATGCCAGCTCACTACCCTCTGTTCCAAGATCGAACAGGAGTTGCCTATGTTCTTCACCTTAAATGGGCTCTGTTGCACAAATCCTGTGAGGGATTCATCTCGTGAATCCAGCGTGGTAGCTGCGACGCATGAGCAGACACACACCCCCGACTTACAAAACCAGGAACTGGCCAGCCTACAATGAATCGCTCAAGCGCCGGGGCTCGCTAACGATCTGGTTTGATCCCGAGATGATCTGGGATGCCGCGCCGACAGGCAAGCGTGGTCGCCAGCAGACCTACAGCGATACTGCCATTCAGACCTGCCTGACTATGAAGGTGTTGTTTGGCATGACGCTACGGCAGACGACAGGGTTCGTCGAAAGCCTGTTGCGCCTGGCTGGCCTCGACTGGACGGTGCCCGACTTCAGCACGCTGTCGCGCCGTCAGAAAACCTTGGCCGTCAACATCCCCTACCGCGGCTCCAAGGGTCCGTTGCACCTTCTTATCGATAGCACCGGGATCAAGGTCGAGGGAGAAGGCGAATGGCACGCCCGCAAACATGGCGGTCCGAAAGGACGGGTCTGGCGCAAGATCCATCTTGGAATTGATGAGGAAACACAGGAGATCCGCCCTGTCGAGGTCACCGGGAGCCATATCGGTGATGCACCGGTGTTGCCCGACCTCCTCAATCAAATCCCGGCGGAACAAGAGATCGGCAGCGTCACGGCAGACGGTGCCTACGACACACGCAAATGCCATGACGCCATTGCCGATCGGGGCGCACATGCTGTCATCCCGCCCCGCAAGAACGGGAAGCCATGGAAGGCCATCACTGCCGGTGCCATAGCCCGAAACGAAACCTTGCGGATCGCGAAATATCTGGGCCGCACGCTCTGGCGACGATGGAGCGGATATCACCGCCGGAGCCGCGTCGAGACGAAGATGCACTGCGTGAAACTGCTGGGCCAGCGGCTCATGGCACGGGACTTCGACCGTCAGGTCGCCGAACTCCAAGTCCGCATAGCCGTCCTGAACGGCTACACCGCGCTCGGTATCCCTGTCACAGAGGCCGTAGGATAAGTCTGTCTGGGGAAAGGGGAGGATTGCCAATCACCCAATTTATGCAACAGAGCCCTACGAACCTAGTAGGATATCAAACTGAAATGGCACACTGCGTGCACGGCGGTTGGTGGCATTAAACAATGCATTGCCGAGCGCCGCCGCCAATCCGGGCAGACCGATTTCTCCAAGCCCACGGGCCCCGAAATCGTTGATGATAGGATCGGGTTTGTTTAGGAAAACCACATCGATGGGCGGAATGTCAGCGTGGACAGGTACAGCGTAGTCAGCCAGGTTGTCGTTAAGAATACGGTGAGTTTGCGGGTGTCGCGTCGCCTCTTCCATTAAAGCCATACCAAGACCAAAAATCACGCCGCCGCGGATCTGGCTTTCAGCCAGTTGCGGGTTCAGGATTGTACCACAGTCCAGCACACTCACGACCCGCGAAACGCGCAGCCGACCGATCTTTTCGTCTAGCTCTACCTCAGCAAAATGAGCGCCAAAGGAGTAGAAACTATGAGATTCTCCGGCACTTAGACCGTTGGCTCGCCCCTCGACAGTAAGTTCCGGCAAGCCCGACTTGTTCATGCGTTCTAACAGGGTGCCGCCCGAACCGACGGTAGCATCGAGTAGGCTTTGCAAATTGCGACATGCATCTGCGCAGGCTGGCAGAACACTGGCTGTCGACTTTGAACGGCCTGCGGTTGGAGCTTCAGGAAGGTCTGAATCTCCCAGATGGACGCTTATTTGGCTTATCTCAATGCCGAGGTTGCTGGCGGCATTTTGTGCGAGCAATGTTCGCATGCCAGTACCTATATCAGTCGCAGAGGTCTCGACCCGAAGGCTACCGTTGTGCCGAAGCACCAGTCGCACGCCAGCTGGTAGGGCAGGGGCGGGATAGGCTGTAGTAGCCATCCCAAGGCCTACGAGACACCCGTCGCGCCGCAGGCTTCGCGGTATGGCCTGCCGACGCTCCCAGCCGATCCGTTCAGCACCTATTCGGTAGCAATCTCTCAGGTGGTTTGAAGACCAATCGCGCCCGTGGTAGTGGTCGCGTTCAGCAAAATTGCGAAGACGCAACTCCACTGGATCAAGTCCGGTTGCATGAGCTAACTCGTCTAAAGCCGTTTCCAGCGCAAATGATCCTGGTGTCTCCCCGGGAGCACGGAAGGGTGTTGGCGTTGGGATGGGCAGTCTTGTCACATGGTGGGAAACATCTATCCTGCGCGCGGTATAAAGCATCAGGGAGCTGAGCCCACAAGGCTCGAAGAACCCGCCGTGTAGAGAAGTGAATACATGGCTATCGTGTCGCAGCCGTGTAAGGTGACCTTGTGCGTCAGCATCAAGCTGCACTTGCTGACGCGTTCCCGACCGATGTCCTGAGGCAACCGCCATATCATTGCGCGTCAGTTGTAGCCGTACCGGGCGTCCCAAGGCGCGTGCAAGATGAGCCGCCAAAGCCTGATGCGGCCAAATCTGGTTCTTGGCACCAAAGCCTCCACCAACGAAGGGCGCTTGAACCTGTACCCGATCCTCGGGAATGCCAAGGCTTCGCGCCACGTATGCACGGGTAGCATGTACACCTTGGGTAGAGTCATACATGGTTAGTCTACCATCATTCCAAATGGCCGTGGTAGCAGTTGGCTCCATTGGCTGATGCAGTTGCATCGGCGTGCAGTAATTGGCGCTTACCGAAACTGAAGTAGGGCCGGTTTCGACATCGGAGCCGAAGCCGTATTGCATGTCTGCCCCAAAAAAGGCGCCCGGACGTATAGCCGCGGCGGGCTCAAATGGCAGTTGGTCCAGCTCAAACACGATGTGGCCGAGCGCCTCGCGTGCAACTTCGATGGTTTCTGCGACAACCACAGCGATCCATTGTCCTGCAAATTGAATGAAATCGTCAATCAAAGGACGATAGGCCGGCTGGGCCGAAGCACTATCGGCCATCGCAGCGCGACCTAGGCCTTCGGCGCCAAGTGCATCAATCTCTGATGAGCTCGTCCAATCAAGGCGTGGAGCGTCAAGGTGAGTGAAAACATCAACCACTCCGGGAAGCACGCGCGCAACGGCAACATCGATACGTTTGAGCCTCGCCGGAGCCAAGGGCGAGCGAAGTGCAAGAGCAACCAAGCAATCTGATGTGCGGACATCGGCTGCATAAACTGCCCGACCCGTCACTTTATCTATCGCATCAACACGAGGCTGTCGGGATTCAATACCACTCATGATCTCGCCAACCTTTCTAAAAGGTGATGAAGCGCACCACGCGCAAGGCCGATCTTGTGTATGGTTTCTGATCGAAGATCGGCGTTAACCATTATGCGGTCAAGAAACTCATTGGTGGCTTCCGTTGAGAGCGGGCGGCCTAGCAGTGTCGCCTCTGCCTCATGGTCGCGCCAAGGCACCGTCGCGACACCTCCGAAAGCGATAGCAACGGAGCAAACTTCGCCACAGGCGAGTTCGAGTGCTGCCGCAACTGAAGCAGAAGCAAATTCGTAGGAGGTGCGGCCTCGCAACTTCAGATATCCGGAATTTCGCGCTGCTCGCGTCCTCGGAAGCTCAACACCAGTTATCAGTGCACCTTCAGGCAAATGGCTCAAAAGATGCGGCTCTTTTCCGGGAAGGCGGTAGAAATCTGATACCGAAATTACGCCTTCATTGTCCTGTCCTTTCCAGGTGACCATGGCATCTAGTGCCAGCATAGCGACTGCCATGTCCGAAGGGTGTGTCGCGATACAATGAGGGCTGGTGCCAAGAACGGCGTGTCCGGCCATTGGGTTGGAGATCGCGGGACAGCCTGAGCCAGGCTGGCGGCGGTTACAAGGCCAATCGGTTGCACGAAAGTAGCTGCAGCGGCAGGCCTGCATCAGGTTGCCTCCGACGCTAGCGGCATTGCGGATCTGTTCCGAAGCACCCATCAAGATTGCTTCGGACAGCGCAGGATGGGACTGAAGAACTAAATCAGAGCGGGCAACGGTTGAATTGGTCACCATCGCGCCGATGTGTAGGTTTCGTCCTACTACAGCGATTTCTCGCATGTCTAGCCGCGACAAATCCACCAGCCGGGAGCTGGAAGAAAACCCGAGTTTAAGAAGATCAAGCACAGTAGTGCCGCCGGCTACAGCAGTCGTATCTGGAATTTCGAGTTCGGCAAGCGCCGCCTTGGTTGTTCTTGGGAACAGCCATTCACTTGAGGCCATTGGCGACCTCGTGAATTGCGGCTATTATCCCAGTATACGCACCACAGCGGCAGATGTTACCGCTCATGGCTTCTTGGATTTCAGCGGGATCTGCGGGGCAGCCTTCGGATAAAAGGGCCAACGCCGCCATTATCTGCCCCGGGGTACAATATCCGCATTGCAGCGCGTCGTGACGGATGAATGCGGCTTGCAGTGGGTGTAGGCCGCCATCCGGACCCGAAACCCCTTCTATAGTGGTAACGGACTGGCCCTCGAGTTGGGCAGCAAACTGAAGGCAAGATAGCCGACGTTCGCCATTAATGTGAACGGTGCAGGCACCGCACTGACCGTGATCACAGCCCTTCTTCGTACCCGTGAGGCCCAGCCTTTCCCGTAGAACGTCTAGCAGACTAGCGCGCGGGTCAATCATCACTGAAAGAGGTTGACCGTTCACAACTAGCGACAAAGGAAAGTGACAGAGCTGGCGGACTTTGTCTTTGCGCATGGCGGACCTCAATTTATGAGCAAGTCCCGGGATTTAAGATGCTGCTTAACCGCGGCTAGATCTCCTTCGTAATCCCAAACTTCCACAGTATCGTGGGGGCAGGCGACAAACATATGGTCGTCCGTGAACGACAGGATCCGGTCAATTCGGATGACCTTTTCCACAAAATCGGTTTTGTTGGCGTCGCGTGAAATGCGATTGCCGTCTTTATCGTAACCTATGTAGATCTTTCGAGCGCGGATTCTGGCGGTGAAGTAACTCATGGTCGTTCCTTTGAAGTGAAATATTGTGGTTAAGCGTCGTTGACGAGGTGACAAGCTACCTTCGCTCCATCACCTACCTCTGTTAACTTAGGGCTCTTTTCTGAGCAGATGGGCATCGCATGAGGGCACCGAGTGCGGAATCTACAGCCAGATGGAGGATCTATTGGGCTGGGAATATCGCCTTGAATGATGATGCGATGTTTGCGCGCCTTGCTGGGTGGCTCCGGTATCGCGATAGCTGAAAACAGCGCCTGCGTGTATGGATGCAGCGGACGGCGCCAAAGCGCCCATTTTGGTGCTATCTCGACGATCTCACCAAGATACATCACTGCGATCCTGTCTGCGAGATAGCCAATTACTGAAAGGTCGTGCGAAATAAATACATAGGCAGCGCCCATGTCTGCCTGCAACTGACCAAGCAGATTAATAATCTGCGCCTGCACAGAAACATCAAGTGCCGAAACTGGTTCATCGCAAACCACAGTCGAGGGCTCCAACGCGATAGCTCGAGCAATCGCGATACGCTGACGCTGTCCGCCGGATAGTTCGTGAGGGAAACGTTCGGCGAAACTCGGATGCAGACCAACTTGCGCTATGAGGTCATTGACTTGTTCGCTTCGTTCAGCCTTCGTGCCAACTCCATGGACAGAAAAAGGCTCAGACAATATCTGCCGGACGGTTCGACGGGGATTCAATGAAGCAAAAGGATCCTGAAAAACGATCTGTAGGTCACGTCGCACCGGGCGTAAGTCGTTGCGCGACAGATGCGCAATGTCTTGGCCGCGATAGAGTATTTGCCCCGAAGTTGGCTCGTGCAAACGTATAATCGTCCGTCCGAGTGTTGACTTACCACAGCCGGATTCTCCAACCAGACCGAGCGTTTCGCCTGGAAATAGGTCTAGATCAATGTGGTCAACCGCGTGAACACGGCCGCCTTTCGTGTCGTGATACTTTACAAGATCACGAATTTGCAGGATTGGTTCAGTGACGGTCATGAGCAAACTCTTCAGCATGAATACAAGCGACGCTGGTTCCCGATGGCAAGGTCAGCAGCGGGGGTATGACGGCGAGGCAACCCTCTGTCCGCCGCGAACATCGATGAGCAAAAGCGCAGCCCGGCCCAAGCTGATCCATCGGAGGGACGGTGCCCGGGATTTCTGTTAACTGGCTCATCTTTGCTTCGCCGATCAGCGCGTCAGGTCGCGGTACGGAGGACAGCAGTGCTTGACTGTAAGGATGGCTCGGACCCGAGAAGAAGGTTTCAACTTCCGCCTCCTCGACTTTGCGCCCGGCATACATAACCATCACTCGCTGTGCCCACTCAGCGACGACACCTAAGTCGTGGGTGATCAGGATGACACCCATGTCGATTTCAGATTTCAGACGGTCTATCAGTTCGAGCACCTGCGCCTGAATTGTAACATCTAACGCCGTTGTCGGTTCGTCTGCGATTAGCACCTTGGGCCGACAAGCTAGTGCGATAGCAATGACGATGCGCTGCCGCATCCCTCCTGAAAGCTGAAAGGGATACTGATCTGCACGCGCCATGGGTTCTGGAATACCAACCATGTCGAGTAGTTCGATACTACGTTTCCGAGCCTCTTTGGCACTACAGTGGTCATGTTCAAGGATGCTCTCCTCAATCTGACGGCCAACCTTCATTAGGGGATTCAGCGAAGTCATCGGCTCTTGGAAGACCATTGAAATCTCCTTGCCGCGTACTTGGCGCATCTCCGTGTCAGAGAGTTTTGCTAGATCGTGATCGCCCAGACGGATTATCCCGCCAGCCAACCGCGAAATGCGACTTGGTAAAAGTTGCATCAGCGAGTGAGCTAGCATGCTTTTACCACAGCCGGACTCACCGACGATGGCCAAGGTTTCACCGGCAGAAAGGTGAAAGTTAACCTTGTCTACTACAGGGAACCAGCCATTCCGCTTGTTGCGGAACTCGGTCCGAAGACCCTCGACCTGAAGGATTGGAACGGCACTTTTCATCTCTTAGCCCTCGGGTTCAAGGCTTCATTCAAGGCGTCCCCAACCAGGTTAATGGCCAGTACGGTCAACAAGACGGCTATCCCAGGAATAGTTACCATCCACCACGCAGTACGAATGGCAGAACGGCCTGCACCGATCATGTAGCCCCAGGTCATAATGTTGGGATCGCCAAGCCCTAGGAATGACAAGCCAGCCTCGAAGAGGATTGCGGTGGCGACCATGAGTGAGCCTGCTACAACTATAATCGAAAGCACGTTGGGCATAATCTGCACAATCAAAATGCGCATGTCGCTCATTCCAAGGGCAACGCAGGCTTCGACGAACTCGCGGCTCTTGATACTGCGCACCTCGGCGCGCACAAGTCGCGCTAGCGGCGCCCAGCTTACGATGGCGATAGCGCCAATAACGTTTGGTAGCGTTGCTCCAGCAACGGCAACGATTACTATAGCGCCGATGAAAGTAGGAATAGTCTGGAAAAACTCAGTCACACGCATTGCGGCAGTGTCGATCCAGCCTCCATAGTAGCCAGCCAATCCACCGACGATCGTTCCCATCAGGACGATCACGAATGTGGCCACTACGCCAACTAGCAGCGAAATACGAGCGCCATAAGCGATGCCGGAAGCTATATCGCGGCCTAGCATGTCGGTGCCCAACAAGAACTCGCCTTGGAGGGGCGGCATAAAGGGCATACCAACCATTTCGAATGGGTCTTCAGGGAAAAGTACGGCTGCAAAGATGGCAAGAAAAACCACTGCAGCAAGCAACACGAGGCCGATAAGACCGGAGGGGTTGCGCACCAGTTTTCCGATTAAATTGAAGCGCATTGGACGATCACTCATGACGGCCTCCATTTAGGCGGATCCGAGGGTCAACTAGCGTGTAAATCACATCCACAACCGCATTGGTCACAACCACTAGGATTGAACTTAGAAAGAAGATTCCGAGCAGAAGATTCAGGTCGCGGGAGAAAAGAGCCTCATAGGCCAGCAAGCCGAGGCCGGGCCATCCGAAGACGGACTCGATAATCACAGAGCCACCCAGCATGGCAGATACTTGAACACCAGCCATTGTTAGGACGGGGATAATGGCATTGCGCAAAGCATGCGCCATAACGATACGGCTACCGCTCAATCCTTTCGCGCGGGCGGTTTTGATATAGTCTTGCCCAAGCGTCTCGAGCATTGAAGCTCGCATTAAGCGTGTGTAAAGTGCCATGTAGAAAAACGAAAGCGAGATAGCAGGCAGCACTAAATGGTGCAGGACGTCGAGCATGTGGTCGAAACTAGTCAATGTGGCGCCAATGGTCTCGTAGCCGCTCGTCGGGAACCAGCCTAGGTTTAGCGCGAAAACAATGATCAACATTAGGCCAACCCAGAACAGCGGCGTTGCATAGGTCACGATAGCCAGAATGACGATGACATGGCTGAGAAAGGTTCGGTCGCGAACGGCTGCAATAGCACCTAAGATCACGCCCAATCCGATCGACAACACCATCGACGCACCCATAAGGATCGCCGTAGCTCCAAGGCGCTCGATGATAAGCGACGCTATGGTGCGCCCGTGGCGAAAAGAATAACCGAGATCGAAGACCAAGAGGTTCTTCATATAGTTCAGGAATTGAATCCAAAGTGGCTGGTCGAGTCCGAACTGTTTGCGAATTTGATCCATATACTCAGCAGTCGCGGCTCCAGATTCACCTGCTAGAACCTGTGCGGCGTCACCAGGTGCCAGGCGGATCAGAAAGAAGTTAACGACTACGATTGCGAGGATTATAGGAATCCCGTGCAATATCCGATTGAGTACGTATTTAGCGTTTGTAAACAACATTGATGCTGACCCTTATTGCCTTACTAAAGTGGGGGTCGGGAAAGAAACCCGACCCCTTTGAGTCAGTCTTGAACCCAAACGTCGTACAGGCCGCCACGGACGCCGAACGGCGAGGTGATCAGATCTTTCACACGGTCCCTCTGCACGGCCACTAGATCCATATCCATGATCCAGATGAGCGGGCTGTCTTCTACCAAAATCCGCTGGAGTTGATGGAAGTAATCGTTTCGTTTTGCAGGATCGGCTTCAGTTTGAGCTGCTTCCCACAGGGCGTCGACTTCAGGGTTGCTGTACTGAGAGGAGTTACCGAAGGGGACGTCCTTATTGATCATCTTTGACCAAGTATTGCGCTGAACGCCGAGCGTTGGGTCGGCCATGCCGATGTACCAAGACGAGGTCATATCAAAGTCATACTCATTGTGAACCGCGCGCACGAACGTTGGGTAGTCGCGATTGCGCAATTCGACCTCGATACCGATCTTGCCCAACTGCTGCTTGATCACTTCACCCATCCGGCGCCAATCTTCGCCGAACGCTGCCGCGTCGTGAATAAATGTAAAACGCTTGCCATCCTTCATCGGATAGCCGGCTTCGTCCAGAAGTTTTCCAGCGATCTCCAAACGATCAGGTACGGTGAAATCACGCACCCCTTCATCGGTCCAAGCGCCCGCGCCCTTAACAAAGGAAGAGATCGGACCGACGGCCGGCTTCCCAAAGCCATACCACACGGTGTCGATGATGCGCTGACGATCCAGTGCATAGGCAACAGCCTGTCGTACTTCCTTCTTGTCAAATGGCGGACGCGCCGTGTTCAACTCAAGAAGCATCACAGGCGCGATGGCCTCATATCCTCCGAAGGCGATAGAAATACCATCCACCTTTTCAAGACGGCGCATCTCCACTGGGTTAATTGTTCCAAAGGTTGCAACATCAATTTCACCGCTTTCTATACCCGCCGCACGGGTCGCTGCGTCAGCGATGAATCGGAAGATTAGCTGGTCGAGGTAGGGCTGACCATCTCGCCAATAATCGGGATTCCGCTCAAGTGTGATGTGGCTACCCTTTTCCCATTCAACAAACCGATAGGGTCCAGTTCCAATGGGAGCATTGACCGCCGGATTGTTTCGAAAATCGGTGCCCTCGTAAATGTGCTTGGGAATGATTGGCGTTTCCAAGCTCGACATACCACGGATCAAAGGGACATAGGGATGGTCAAGATGCATCACTACAGTCAGATCGTCAGGGGTTGAAATGCTATTGACTGGGCCGAGATTGCCCTTGCCTCGGGGATGGTAGCTCTTGACCACTTCCATCAACGAGAACTGCACGTCGGCAGAGGTGAAAGAGACGCCATCGTGCCACTTAACACCTGGACGAAGCTTGAACGTCACCGTTTTTCCGTCTTCGCTGACTTCCCAACTTTCGGCGAGCGATGGCTTTGGGTTCAGATCCATGTCGTATTCGAGCAGGCCGTCGAATATCTTGGTTGCAACTTCGGCGGTGGTTGGGGCCGAGCTAAGTGCATTGGTAATAAGCGAAGGTTCAGGCGTTGTGGTGATTACCACCGTCCCGCCTTGTTGCTGGGCTTGAGCGCTCCAACCCGTGAAGGCGACGCCAAGCGCCAAGGTGCTGGCACACAGTAGCTGTCTTATTGGGTTCATATCGATGTCTCCCTGTCCTGTGATTGTTAAGCGCATGGCCTCACGGCAAGCTTGAGCCCCAGACCCCGCACGAGTCACAAGATGAGATTATCGCCACACGATACTTTTGCAAGGATAAATATACTATATGATAATTGAGGCTTTGCATTTATAACGCAGGTACTCAAGTGTAACGCCCACGGGATATGTCATGAATATAGAAAACTTGGACTCTGAACCGGACTCGGTTTTGGTCGGTCTTGGGGATCGGATCCGGGCTCTGCGTGCACAGAGAAATATGACTCTGCAAGATCTGTCGAGTGCCAGCCAGGTGTCGGTGGCAATGTTAAGTCATGTAGAACGCAGCCGATCCACTCCGTCGATTAAAGTGCTAGACCGAATCAGATTGGCTCTAGACGTGCCTTTCGGGGCGTTTTTCGACGACTTGTCGGAGAGCAAAGCAGAACCAGACGTGTCTGTTGTGTCTCGCCGTGGTGAGCGGCCACTGCTGCGCTTTGACGCCACTGGCTTGGTAAAGGAGTTGTTGTCGCCCGTACGCGGAACTCAACTTGAAATGATGCTTCTGCGCCTAGAGCCTGGTGGCCACTCAGGCGAAGAGCCGTGGCGCCGCATTGGCGAGAAGTGTGGCATGGTTCTGAAAGGAAGCTTTGAGCTTACAATTGGCGCTGCCAATTATCATGTAAATGAAGGTGACGCATTTCAGTTTGATAGCTCGGTTCCGCATTCTTTTCGTAACACCCACGGCGGTGAAAGCGAGATTTTGTGGATCATCTTCTCCAAGGAACTTGGGTGACGCATCCAATTCGTGCCTGTGCGAGGAAGTAGTACCGTAGGCTTGGGCACAGACTGGAAACTCCCAAAGATTGGCAAGCCTTAACCTCGTCCCGAGCAATTGTGGCAGCAGAAACTGATCTCAAGCAACAGAGAGATTGAACATTAAGTTTGTACGCGTATCGCGAGATCAGAGCGCCCGGCGTTCGAGCTTGCATAGCGGACGCTTGATGCTTGTGCTGCCAGATCATCAACTCATGGGCTTTGTAGGTGAGAGACTTGCTACTATGTGTTTCGTGAAAGCTCTGGCGATCTCATGTCCATCCTGCTCGCCGCCTTCCGAGAACCACCGGCTGATACCATTAATGGCGCCCATGAAGAAGAACACAGCAAGCTTTGGGTCGCAGTTCGCAATTTCGTCCTGATCCATTGCTTGCTTTAGCAAGTTGCGCAGTTTTGTGTCCAACTTCCTTCTTCTTTCCTGAATGCGGTTTGTGTCTTCCGCAGTCATTGAATAGTACTCGGTCAATACAACACAAGTGCCCAGTGCCGTAGTTGTTCGAGCGATGTAACCTTCTGTAAAGAAAGAAATCTGCTCCAAAGGTGAGGCGCCGCGAACCTTTGCTTCATCAAAGGCGTCTTCAGCCATGCTGATCGCCATACGGTGGCATTCGTACAGGATTTCTTGCTTATTCTTAACATAGCGATAGAGCATTGGCTTTGTGACAGCCAACTCAGTTGCGATTTCGTCCAATGTCGTCCGATGAAATCCTTTTCGGCCAAAAGCACGTCCAGCTGCTCGGATAAGTGACAGTCGGCGTATGTCATGACGATCTGAGCGTTCTTCGGGCGCGGCGTGCCATGCGCTGGCGGGGTCATCGCTGACCGAAGATCCTATATCGCTCATCTTCTCTATCTCTTCCATGTCGCCGTAAGGTCTGTTGGAGTTTCTCTGTGATAGGGGTTCTGTCTGGCAAGGTCTCAATCTTAACTTTTCCTCACGAGCACACAATCCTATCCAAGTACTCTCCAAAAACAGGCCGAAAAAGCTCATTGACACGTAAATTTGTGCTGGTTACCGTGCGGTGTTACTGGCCAGTAACATTGCTCAAGTATTCGTGTTCTTGAAGCACAAGAAATACTGGGAGGGCAGAAGGGTCGAGGGCATTGCTGGGAAATTACGACATGTCGGTAAGAGAAGAGTGGCTTCGCGACCGTATCGCCGTTGTTTCTGGGGGAGCATCGGGTCTCGGAGCTGCGACAACGATGGCGTTGCATGCGGCTGGAGCGCGGGTTGTTGTTTTGGATTCCGATGTACAAGCGATCGCTAGCATCAGCGAGAAGCTTAGTGCGGTATTTGGGTACACAGTGAATGTCGCTGATGATGACGCAATGGAAGCCATTTTTGCGCAGATTGAACGTGAAGTGGGGCCAGTTTCAATCCTGATTTGCTGTGCAGGTATCGCAAACCCTGGATCAGTAGTTCGCAGCGGATCGCCTATGCCCCTCGAGGAATTCATTCAAGTAGTCAATGTGAACATGTTCGGAACACTTAACTGTATTCGTTGTGCTGTGCCGCAAATGATTAACAATAGAAAGTCTGAAAGTGTTGAGGCAGGCGTTATCGTTCTGACGTCGTCGATTGCGGCATTTGACGGTCAGATTGGACAGGCCGCATACAGCGCATCAAAGGGTGCGGTGGCAGGTATGGTGCTGCCACTAGCGCGCGAACTGGGGGATCTTGGTGTTCGGGTTATGGGCATAGCACCGGGTGTGTTCTTGACGCCAATGACTGAGTCTCTTCCCCAGAAATCGCGCGAAATCGTGTTCTCGGCTGTCCCGCCCTTCCCGAAACGACCGGGGAAGGCAGAAGAATTCGCAGAGCTTGCGTTGAGCATCATTCGGAATCCGATGCTTAACGGGGATACGATCCGGTTGGATGGCGGGCTGCGGATGCCCTCTAAGTTGTGAGGTTGGCAAAAATGGATGTATCAGGGGTTTCGGCAGTTGTAACGGGGGCGGCTTCTGGGTTGGGGCGCGCAGTCGTAAATGCGCTGGCGGCCCGTGCCGCTAGAGTGGCAGCAATTGATCTGCCAAGTACTGAGTTGGCTTCTCTAGCGAGCGAACGCGTGTTTACCGTCCCTGTGGATGTCACCGATGGCCCAATGATGGAGTCGGCTTTTGATGACATAAGCAATCGTCATGGCAGGCCGCGCATTTTAGTAAATTGCGCAGGTATCTTGGCCCCGGCGCGGGTGTTCAAGATTGATCGTGAAACGGGATTCGCCAAACCTCGCAACATGACTGACTTGCGTCGTGTGATCGATGTAAATCTGACAGGAACTTTCAACACAATTCGGCTCTTTGCGGCCGGGTTGTCAGATGAAACTGGCGATGATGGGGCAGACCGCGGCGTAATAATCAATACGTCATCGGTTGCTGCTTACGAGGCTTTGTCGGGTCAGGCGGGTTATGGAGCATCCAAGGCTGGTGTGGCCGCGATGACTTTGCCTTTGGCACGGGAACTGGCTCGGTTCGGAATTCGTGTAGTGGCTGTGGCTCCCGGGTCATTTGAAACAGGAGTATTTGAGAGGGTTCCGCCGCAGACGCAAAAGCAACTACTTGATGATGTTCCATTTCCGCGCCGAGCAGGCAGGCCGAGCGAGTTTGCCAGCTTGGTGATGGAAATTGTCGGCAATCAAATGCTGAATGGCGCAGTCGTTCGTATTGACGGGGCGGTGAGGATGCGCGAGCCGGTGGGGGTCGCATGAGTCGGCGCCGCGAAATTCGATATAGGGCATTGTACGGTGACCGTTTGGTTCCTTGCTACGACGACTGTCCTGAGAATCTTGACCGCATGCTTGTCGAGATTGCGGCCAAACAGGGCGAACGGCCTGCCGTTTCGGATGCCGGGACAGAAATAAGCTATGCTGAACTAATAGATAAAGCTGGTGCGATCGCCGCAGGTTTGGCTGACCGTGGTCTATCCGCTGGCGATCGGGTGGCGCTATTTGCAGGAAATAGTTTTGGCTTCATTGCCGCATTATTGGGTATTTGGCGACTTGGGGCGATTGCAGTACCCATCGGAAACCGCCAGACTGCGGCAGAATTGACTTATATGTTGAACCAGTGTGGGGCTGCCGCAGTCATCCTCGACCGTGGTCTTGCTGACAGGTTGCCGCAACAAGATGCAACCCCCTCAGTTAAGCTCTACGTGGTGATTGACGATGGCACTAAAGAGCTTGGCGACGACTTGCCTGAAGGTTCGTTAGAGCTCGAAGGGCTTGGTTCGCTCCATGAGCCGTTATTGGCACCTCCGCCGACAAGCGCTCAGGACGTGGCTTGCATCATGTATACCTCAGGCACGACTGGTAGGCCCAAAGGGGCTATGCTGTCGCACTTGGGCTTCTACCACACAGCACGCAATTACGAGCTTCAGTTCGGGTATACGTCTGAGGACCGAATGCTGCTTGTGATACCAGCCACACACATCTCTGGCCTGTTGGCTACAGTGTTGGTGACACTACAAACAGGCGGATGCATTATTTGCCGCCGAAGCTTCAAAGCCAATGATGTGTTGACCACGATAGAAGAAGAGCGGGTCAGCGCCGCAGTGATGGTTCCTGCAATGTATAACCTCCTGCTTTTGGAACCAACACTCACTGAGCGGAACTTGTCTTCTTGGCGAATTGGTCATTTTGGCGGTGCTGCTATGGCAGAGGTTACGATCCGTAAACTAGCTGAGGCGATGCCCAGACTGACAATGTATAATGGGTTTGGAAGTACGGAGACACTTTCAGCGGTTACGTTGACGGGTCCTTTAGGCCCAAATGATCCACTGGAATCGGTAGGAAAACTCCTGCCATGTATCGATATCCGTGTTTTGGATCCTGAAGGGCGAGAGGTTGAGGCCGGGAAGGCGGGAGAGCTTTGGATACGGGGGCCTGGCAACGCTATCGGTTACTGGAACAACCCAGAGGCTACCCGTACATCCTTCGTGGGCGGCTACTGGCGCAGTGGCGATATTGGATCAGTCGATGAAGCAGGATATCTGCGTGTATTTGACCGGATCAAAGACATGATCAACCGCGGCGGCTACAAAGTATTCTGCGTCGAACTGGAGAACGTTATCCACGAGTTCTCGGGCGTAATTGAAGTTGCTGCGGTAGCCAGCCCATGTCCAGTATTGGGTGAGAGGGTGCATGTCTTTATCCACGCACAATGCCCTTTGGACACAGTAGCACTACAGGAATTCTGCAGAGCCAGGCTCGCAGATTACAAGGTTCCAGATTTTGTCACTATCAGTGCGGAGCCATTGCCTCGCAATTTAAATGGGAAACTATCCAAGGAGCCGCTCAAGGCTGCAGCTCGTGAACAAGCCGAGCGAAAGGGAGCGCATTAGCGCTCATAAAAGGAGTTTGAGATCGTGAAACCGGTATACATTCTTGGCGGAAGCCAGACTGATTTTGCCCGCCACGCGGTGCGTGAAGGAGATGGTTTATTCGAGCTGATGCGCGATGCTGTGCAATCTGCCTTTGCTGATGCGAAAATTGAGGCACACCAAGTGGACGCTTGCCATGTGGGTAATTTCACGGGCGAGCTTTTCATTGGACAAGGACAGCTCGGCGGTATGTTCGCGGCTATTGACCCTGCCCTCTACGGTAAACCTGCTGGAAGGCACGAAGCAGCCTGCGCTTCGGGCAGTATCGCGTTACTTGCCGCCACTGCTGAAATCGAAGCGGGCCGCTATGACTGTGTTCTGGTAACAGGAGTCGAGCTTGAACGAAACGTATCTGGCAAAGAGGCGGCGCAATATCTGGGGGCCGCAATGTGGGTCGGAGCCGAGGGGCAGGAAGCGACGTATCCATGGCCAAGCATGTTTGATCGGGTCGCGGCTGAATACGAACGGCGTTATGGCCTGAAGTATGAGCATCTCGCAGCAATTGCTGAGATCAATATCGCTAATGCTCAACGAAATCCTCTCGCTCAAACCAGGGACTGGAAGTTTACGCCCGATAGTTTTACTCAGGACGATGCGGCAAACCCAGTGATTGAAGGCATTGTTCGGCGCCAAGATTGCGCACAGGTAACCGATGGTGCTTCTGCAATTATCCTCGCTTCGGAGAGCTTTGCGAAAGACTGGGCAGAGACTCGTGGGGTGTCGCTTGATCAGGTGCCTCGGATCGCAGGGTGGGGTCACCGCACAGCACATCTCCGATTGGATGAAAAGCTTAAGAAAAGCCTGAACCATCCACTGGTGTTCCCACATGTGAGCGAAGCTATTCAAGATGCATTCTCACGTGCCGGTGTCCGGAACGTGTTCGATCTACAAGGGATCGAGACTCATGATTGTTTCACACCAACTGAATATATGGCGATCGACCATTTCGGCATTACTCCTCCCGGTGAAAGCTGGCGGGCCATCGAAGCGGGCGATATCCGACTCGAAGGGCGGATTCCTGTTAATCCGAGTGGAGGTTTAATTGGAGTTGGACATCCAGTTGGAGCGACAGGAGTACGGATGCTGCATGATGCAGCGCGGCAGGTTACAGGCCGTGCTGGTGATTGCCAGGTTGCCGGAGCCAAACGGTTTGGAACGCTTAACCTAGGGGGAAGTGCCACAACCGTCGTCAGTTTTGTAGTGGCTCGCGGAGACTAGGGCAGGGGTGGGGCACGCACCGAAGAGGAGCGGTGACGTGACGGCAAAAGTTCCGATCCATTCGGCTCGGACAAACAGCGGAGGAGAACGCAACATGACAATGAAGAACAACCGACTTTCGAGGCGCCATTTTCTGGCGCGTGGAGCAACTGTAGCAGCTGGCGCTGGAGCTCTCGCAGCTCCTGCAACTATCGCTTCCGCGAACTCTCCAGTTGTTTGGCGAATGCAGACGCATTTTCCAAGCGGTACGTGGTATTATACCGATGTCTTTCAAGATCTGGCTGACCGTATTACTGCTGCAACAAATGGTGAACTGGTGATCGAAACGCACGCGCCTGGTTCTATTGTGGGGACCGGCGACAAGCTTATCGCAGCAGGGCGCGGAACTTTGGATGCCGCTTTTACTTTCCCTGCCTATTGGGTGGGACAGGTTCCTGCGGCGGGTCATTTGAACGGAAACCTAGGGACGTTTTCGTCTACTCAAGAGATGGAGTACTTCTTCTTCGAGATGGGAGCGCTCGACATTGTTCGCGAAGCCTATGCTGAACGCGGAGTTTATGTTGTCGGCCCAATCGCGGGAGGCGGTGTCACTTTGTTTGGTAAAAGACCAATTCGGACCCTGCAAGACATTCGCGGGTATAAGATTCGTACCACAGGTACCGCCGCGCGAGTTTTGGAGAAGCTTGGTGCTGCACCAGTATCGGTCGCAGGTGGTGAGCTATACCAAGCTCTCCAGACTGGGGTTGTGGACGCTGCTCACTGGGGAAGCGTGTCTGGAGGGATCAGTATGAACTTCCAAGAAGTCACGTCCTATATCATGCAACCTGATCTAGTTTATCCGACAAATCTTGAAGTGTTCGTCAACATGGATCGCTGGAATGCGTTGGGAGAAGATCACAAAAGAGTAGTGCACGACGCAGTGCGCGCCACTACTGGCATCTACACGTCCAAGATCCTGCACGAAGATATTAGTGGCACGAATACTTTCGTGAATGATCACGGAGGTGAAGTGGTAATGATGGAAGAGGCCGTGTTAAATGAGATGCGGGCTGCTTCGATGAAAGTGATCAATGAGATCTCGGAACAAGATCCGCGCTACAGTGGTCGGATCGCTACAATGCTGCATGAGTTCATGCGTTTTACTGGAAAAGCCTAGAAGCGCACCACCCTTCGCCAGAGATATCTGTGTGTCGGAAATTGTTGTCGACACACAGTTTCAACCAAGAAAAAGGGCCATCATGCTCATTCTAGAAGCTATTAACCGACTGAACAGCTTTGTCGGAAAGTTGGTCAGTTATGCGATTTGGATCGGAATGGCCGTCGTCGTTTATGAGGTTGTGATGCGCTATGCCTTCAACGCGCCAACTGCTTGGGCCCAAGGTTACACGCAACGCATTTTCGCATGCTACTTCATTCTGATCGGAGCCTACACCTTAATTGAGCGCGGTCATGTGCGTGTTGATTTGTTACTGAACAGAAGGTCTGCGCGTTGGAACGCAATTCTTGACATCTTCAATTACGCGATTTTGCTGCTGTGGACGGGCGCACTTGCCTATGAGGGCTGGTTCTATTTTAACGATGCTTGGCGGTTCGGTGAACTTGACGATAGCGCGCTTGGCCATGTGATCTGGCCGGTCAAGTTGGCGCTTCTTGTAGGCGTTTTGCTTATGGCTCTGCAAGGAGTAGCTGAAATAGCACGTGCCGGGATAACGCTATGTCGACCCGAGGCGAGGAGACAGTCATGACGCCCGAACTTCTAACAATCGGCATGTTCGGGACTCTCTTGGTGATGATAATCGGGGGCGTTTCATTGTCCTTCGCTCTGGGTGGTGTTGCTGTCATCTTCACACTCATTTTGTCAGGGACGAGCGGATTGTTTCCGATGATATCCGCGGTTTTTGGAAGTATGTGGTCGATATTGCTAACGGCGGTACCTTTCTTCGTCTTCATGGGAGTAGGACTTGCACGGTCACGCATATCCGAGAACCTTTATGAAGCCTTCTATCTTTGGTCTGGTCGTGTAAATGGTGGCCTACTTCTGGGGACGGCAGGTTTTGCTGCTGCGCTTTCCGCCATGACAGGTAGCTGCGCTGCTTCCACATTGACTACCGGAAAAGTAGGTTTGCCGGCAATGGAGAAGCATGGCTATGACAAGCTCTTTGCTCTTGGCACTATCGGAGCTGCTGGCACGCTTGGCATTCTCATTCCGCCTTCCGTAACACTAATCGTTATTGGAATGACCACTGGACTGTCGGTTGGCAAGCTATTTATGGGCGGGTTGATCGCAGGACTCTTGGTGCTTGCCATGATCATGGCTTACATCGCGATCCGATCCTACGTTGAGCCTTCAATGGCTCCCGCAGTAGGTAGACCGGTCCACTTCTCAGAGAAACTTCGCTCACTTCGCTCTGTAATTGTACCTCTCGTGATCATGCTAAGCGTTCTGCTGACAATATTCTCGGGACTTGCCACGCCAACCGAGGCCGCAGCGGTCGGCGCGCTGGCGGTCTTTTTAGCTGTTGCCTTGAGAGGTGAGGTAGACCTCCGGTTTATCCGCCAAGTAAGCTACGAAACAGCAATCACAACCGGAATGGTAATTTGGATTGTATTCGGCGCTACGGCTTTTGTTTCAGTATATTCTGCTGGTGGCGGTATCACTTTTATGCGTGGGTTGCTGTTGGCTTCTGAAATGCCGCCTTGGATGATGATAGTGCTGATGCAGTTGATCACCTTGATTCTAGGAATGTTCCTCGACCCATTGGGGATCATACTTTTGGTGCTGCCAATCTTTTATCCAGTTGTCATTGCGCTTGGATTCGATCCGCTTTGGTTTTGCGTGATATTTCAGTTGAATCTGTGTATCGGCTATATCACACCACCTTTTGGCTACAATATATTCTATCTCAAGTCCCTGAGCCCTGACACCTCCATTCTCGAGCTGTATCGTGCCGTAACGCCCTACGTTGTCTTGATGATTCTTGCGGGAGTCCTTCTTCTACTCTTTCCAGCAATTCTAATTGATGGGACAGCAATACTGGTAGAATAATAATAGTTGTGACTTGCTTGGCTTAATCTTCAGTCAAGTCTAGCAGCGTGGAGCAAGCTTTGGCTGCTGACATAGAATAATTGTTACGATCGTTGCACTTCTTCGACTATCCTTTATCAGAATTGCACTGATAAACGGCTGGCATCTATTGATTGAGCCTCGTTCTGCTCCAATTTATGTTTTTGGACGTTTTCAGATCTATCTGATTATCCCTGTGTAATGTGCGCCGTTGGAGCAGTCTGACATTCTATCTGAGCTCGGAAGCTCCTTTGCTCCGATCAAATGACAGTTCGGAATGCCTCGAAATTACAATCCAGACGTGGACGGTATGTAATCCACTTGGGCTGCAGACGACTGTCTTTAACTGTTTGTGTTCACCGTGCTCAGAGAAGTGTCTCAGTCAGTTCCCGTCTGGAGTCTCTCAATGGAAACAGGGAAAATCATAATCCGCGTGTCGGGGGTTCGAGTCCCTCCTCCGCTACCAAGCATTCCCTGACAGATCTACCCCTCTGCGCTGATACGCGGCCCTGTGCCGTCAGGTTGCGCTGGGATCTGCCATGCGCTGCGGCTAGTGTCGGGGAAAAGGATTGAGGTCAGATCATGCGACGCAGCTTTACCCCGCTCTTCATCGCCGCCCTTTGCCTTGCCGCCTGCACGGGCGCCGTCATGGGGACAACCGTGGTCAAGGGCACAGGGCCGGACGAGATGTTGAAACTCCGCGCCGGTCCGGGCCTGGGATATCGCGTCATTCTTGGCCTGCCTGACGGAACAACGCTCAACCGGCTTGGCTGCGTGACCGAGGTGGGGCAGCTCTGGTGTCGTGTCTCATTGGCCGATGCGCCGGGGATCAAGGGCTATGTTTCGGCCGATTACCTTGAGGCGCGCTGACCCCTTTCTCTTGTGTTGAGGTCTGCCGCGCCCGGATCTGGGCTGTCGCAATGGACCACCATCCGAATGGTCGCGCAGCGGGAAAACATGCTATGCCCCACTTGCAGCGGATCTTTGCGAGACAGGAGCCTGCACGGTGAAGGACGGTCAACTTTTCCAGCGCCTTCTGATGAAGGGCCGCATCCGGCAGCTTCAGATGGTTGTCGTCGTGGCGCAAAGCGGCAGTATGCAGCAGGCTGCGCGCCGTCTGTCCGTGTCACAGCCGGCCATCACCAAGGTCGTGGCCGAGCTTGAGACAGAGCTGGGCCTGGCCCTATTTGAACGCCATGCCCGTGGCATCCGCCTGACCCGCTCTGGTCGGCATGTGTTGCCCCTGCTTGAACGTATCCTGGCCGCGACCGAGGAGTTCTCGGAGGCGGTCAATCTGCATCGCAACTTCGGAGCTTCGGTCCTGCGGGTCGCCTCGGTCGCGGCGGGGATCAGCGGTATCCTGGCGCGGCATGTGGCACCGTTCTGTGCGGCCAACCCGGACGTTCACCTCAAGATCGACGAGATCGACGGGCGACAGATCCTCAGCCTTGCCGCGCGGGACGAGTTTGACATGTTCATTTGCCGCACGCCGGACACGGCACCGGAGGGATGGGGGTTTGTCCCGCTCAGCGCGGACAGGCACGGGATCATCGCCGGGCCGGATCATCCGCTGGTCGGCCGCGACGATGTCACGCTGGACGACCTTCACGCCGCGACATGGCAGACACCCCCTGCGGGCATTCCCGCCGATGCCGTGCTGACCGCACTCTTTGCAGGCAGGACGCCGCCGCGCATGGCCGGGATAGCCACGCGCTCGCGCACCCTGAACCGTGCCGCGATCCTTGAACTGGGGCTTTTGTCGCTGGCCCCCGTCAGCATTTTCCGCACCGAGATACAGGCCGGCACATTGGCCACCGTCACCTATCCGCTGGGCGGCGATCTTCTGCCGCTGGGGCTGTTGCGGCCGCAGCAGGCCCCCGGCACGGCGCTGGAACGCTTTGCCGATTTCCTGATCCGCAGCACCGCCCGCCGCCCCTGACTGTCCTCAGCCGTCATAGCCCAGACGGGACAGGCAGGCATCGACCAGCGCCGGGGCTTCACCCACAAGTGCGGCGGGATCGGGCACCGTGAAATCGGCGCATTCCGGAAGGGCGGCGAGGGCGGCGGCAAGGCTCAGACCCTCGCTGCGCATCCGTTCCGAAACCTCCCGCATCAGGTGATGGGCGCTGCGCCGTCCCATACGGTCGGCCAGCAGCATCGTGACATGCTCGGTCATCACGGCGCCTTTCGTCCGGTCGATATTGGCGCGCATGACCGCCGGATGAACGACCAGATGATCCAGCAGCGCCTCGGTGCAAGACAGGACTTGCCCCATGTCGATGCACATCTGTTCGAGGACGCCCATATGCATCGCCGAGTCGCGTTCATGAATCGTCACGATCCAGTCCAGCAGCACCGGGAGTGTGGCCGATACTTCGGGCGCGCGGGACATGACCTCGATGCACAGGGTCGGGTTCACCTTGTGCGGCATGGTCGATGATCCCACCGCAGTTGTCGTCACCGACAGCTCGGCAATATCATCGCCCTGCAACAGAAACACCTCCTGCGCCAGTCGGTGACAGCCGCGCGCCGCAATCGCCAGAACGGAACCGAAGGCGGCAAAGACATCCTGCGCCCCCTTGCTGTCCACCGGATCAGGCGCGCCAAGACCCAGCCGCTGCATCACCGCGCGCTCCACGTCCGGTCCTGCACGCCCCATGGCCGCGTGCGTGCCCACAGCCCCGCTGAGGACGCCGCTGGTGAATTGCTGACCCCACCCGGCAAGCCGGTCGCGGTCACGGTGCATTTGCGCCAGCCAGACCGCCGCCTTGTAGCCAAAGGTGATGGGCAGGGCGTGACGGCCAAGGGTGCGCCCGATCATCGGTGTGCCGCGATGCGCTCTGGCCAGCTCTGCCAGTTGCGCGCCGATCCGCGTCATCGCGCGATGCAGCACCTGTGCCGCATCATGCAGCATCAGCATCTGCACGGTGCGGAACACATCCGCCGTTGTCGTGCCGAAATGCAGCCATTCCTGCCCCTCCGGTGCCACCGCTTCGCTGAAAGCATTGAGGATGGCCACCATCGGATGCCCGACCTGAAGGCGGTGACGTTGCACCGCATCCAGATCCGGCCGCCAGCTTGCGCCGCCGTGCACGATGGCCGCAGCGGCGGCAGGCGGGATCAGCCCGGCCTCGGCCTGCACCTCGGCCAGCGCGGTTTCCAGCTGCACGATCCGGGCCAGCACCGCCTGCGGTGTGAACAGGGCGGCAATCTCGGCGCGGGTGCCATGCGGATCAAGAAAGGAACGGTCGTCCAGCATTCAACATCTCCGAAAGTCAGATCAGATCAGATCAGGTCAGGGGCGCGGCATCATCACCGAGGGCAGCCATGTCGATAGCGCGGGCACCAGAGTGACCAGCATCAACAACCCCAGCATCAGCAGGAAGAAGGGCAGGGTGCCCCGCAGCACCTCGGACACCGGCCGGCCGGTCACGTTCGACATGACGAACAGGTTCAGCCCGATCGGCGGCGACAGCAGCGCAAGCTCGATATTGATCACCAGAACGACGGCGAAATGTTCCGGCGCGATACCGATTTCGCGGATCACCGGGGCCACCACCGGCACGATGATCAGGATGATCGCTACGCCTTCCAGAAACATGCCCATGACCAGCAGGATCACGTTCATGATCAGCAGGAATTGCCACGGCTCCAGCCCGCTTTCGATGACCAGACGCGCCAGATCCTGCGGCAGACCCGTGCGGATGATCCAGGCCGACAGCAGCGAGGCCCCGATCACGATCACCACCACGACGGCTGTGCGGTCAATGGCCTCGACAAAGAACCCGCCGATCAGGCGCGGGCGGCGCGGGCCAAAGAACAGCAGCACCACCACAAGCGAGATCAGCGCACCCAGCACCGCCGCCTCGGTCAGTGTCACGAACCCGCCGTAAAGCCCGCCAAGGATGACAATGGGGATCGTCAGCGCGGGCAGGGCGCGCAGGTTGGCACGCAGAAACACCTCGCGCGAGGGCAGGGGCATCGGCGCCCCTCCGACGCGACCGGCCATCAGGAAGGCGAAGGCCGCAAACATCAGCGCCTGCAACAAACCCGGCACCACACCGGCCAGAAACAGACGCGGGATCGACACCTCGGCGATCAATCCGATCAGGATCATCGGCAGGCTGGGCGGGATCAGGATGCCCAGAGTGGCCGCCGCCGCCGTCAGGCCCATCGCGAATCCGGGCTTGTAGCCCTTCTCGATCATCATCGGCACCAGCAGCGAACCCATCGCCATCGCGGTCGCCACGGACGATCCGTTGATGGCGGCAAAAAGGGCGGTCGCCGCAATCCCCGCCAGCGCGAGACCACCCGGCAGCCAGCCGATCCATGTAATCGCCGCCTCGAACAGCGCGCGCGCCACACCACCGCCGCGCATCAGAACAGCGGCCAGCAGGAAGAACGGCACCGAGACAAGCGCAGGAGAGTTCAGGTGATCCAGCACATGTTGCGCGATCCCGGCCACGGATTTGCCCTCGGCCAGCAAGAAGGCGGTCGCACTGGCGGTCAGCACCAGATAGATCGGCACGCCAAGTGCCAGAAGAACGACGACCACAAGGCCGCCCATCAACAGGAAGTCAGCAGCCATGGGTCAATCCGCCAGATCATGTGTTGGGGCCGTGTCGCGGCCTGTCAGCACCGCACCGATCCGTTCCAGGGTGAACAGGAACTGAAGTGCGAAACTGACGGGCAGCGCGGCATAGTAGATCCACAGCGGCACGCGCATCGTGCTGATGGATCTTTCGTCCCAGCGATGCGCCTCCTCGACGACCAGCCAGCCGGACCAGACGAGAAAGGCACCAAGCGCCAGCGCCAGGCCCAGGGACATCAGGTCCGCCGCCAGCCGCCCGCGCGCAGGCAGCTTGTCGAACAGGAAATCCACACGGATGTGGCTTCCCCTGCGGGCGACGCGCGCCGCCCCCAGAAGCACGGCCCAGATCACGAGGAAGATCACCACCTCACCGATCCAGTCCAGTTGCAGCCCGGAGGAGACATAGCGCCCCGCCACGCCAAGGATCGACAAGGCCAGTGCCGTCACGAACAGGGCCGCGACGATGCCCGCAACGCAGGCATCGACGGCGTCCAGCACCCGTTTCATTGCAGGGCGGCCTTGGCCAGCTCCAGGATCTCGGGCGCGATACCCAGCTCGGCGATCAGCTTGTCCTGCCGGGGTTGCAGCTTGTCGCGCATTGCGGCGGCTTCCTCGGCCGGTTGTTCCACAAAGGTCATCCCCGCAGCTTCCAGCGTCGCACGCGCATCGGCCTGCTGCTGAGCGGCCGCTTCGCGCTGGGGACCGACAAACTCGGCCCAGGTGTCGCGGAACAGCTGCTTTTGGTCATCCGACAGCTCGCTCCAATAGGTTTTGCTGACGATAGGCATGTAATACCCGACCAGCATCCGGTTCACATAGGCGTGGCTCAGACCGGATTCGTTCAGCTTGGCCGAAACGATCGACGCGTTGGAGGACATGATCGCATCCACCGTCCCCTGTTGCAGGGCCAAAGGCACGTCGGTGAAGGGCATGGACACCGGATTTGCCCCGGCCTCTTCCAGATAGGCAACGGCTCCGACGCCACCGGGATGGCGGACCTGAAGCCCGCGCAGGCTCTCCAGCGAGGTGAGCGGGGTCTTGGTGGAATAGGTGTTGATCTCGCCCAGCACATACCAGCCGGTCAGGGCCACGACATCCATCTTCTCGCCCACCATCTCGCTCAGGCGCTGGCCCAACGGACCATCGACGATCGTGTGCATCTTCTCGGGTGTCTGGCCCGAAAACATCGGAAACTCAAAAACCACGAGGTTCTGCTCGATCCGGCTCAGCGGTGCGGTCGATTCGATGGCCATGCCGACATCGCCACGCGCCACGGCGCGCCCGGAATCCCGGCTTGAATAAAGCTGGCCCGAATCGAAGATCTCGACGGTCAGTTCGCCGCCGGAACGCTCGGTCAGCGCATCGGCAAAACGGCCAACATAGATGTTGCGCACATGGCTGGGCGGTGTGTCGAGGGTGATGGTCAGTTTCGGTCCGGCAAAGGCCGGTCCGGCGCAAATCAGGGTTGTTGCAGCAAAAAGCGCGGCATGGCCCCACTGGCGGGTCAAAATCATGTCAGTTCCTCCCTATGGCGGAGCCTCCACTCCGTCCCTCAGGGTTACGACAGAGACATCCTCCAGAATACTATCTATGCGTCACAAGCCATAGCTGTTGGTTATACCTCGCGCTGGTGCATTGCCGGCACGAAGACACCCGCACAAGACGAACCCGCCTGCGCCCCTTCGCCTCCCCCGGAAACGTGACCCAAGGTCACAGGAGAATGGCTTGATCGAAAATCAAAGCCCGCGCAACCTGAACGCGGAGGCGTTCCACATCGGAATGTAAAGCGGAGGAACCGGCGTCATGCCGGACCTGTTTGGGAGGAAGAAAACCTATGTCAGAGATCTATGATTTCATCGTCGTCGGTGGTGGCTCGGCCGGCGCGGTCATTGCCGCGCGGCTGAGTGAAGACCCGTCTTGCCACGTCGCGCTGGTCGAGGCGGGCGGCACGCCCCCGGCGCATGAGATGATGCCCGCCGCCGTGGGCAGCCTGCAACTCGACCCATCGGTGGACTGGATGTATACGGCCGACCCCGGCAATGCAGGGCTGGGCCTGATCGGCAATGTGATGCCGGTCCCGCGTGGCAAGATGCTGGGCGGCTCTTCGGGCCTGAACTACATGGCCTATGTCCGCGGCCATCCGGGTGATTTCAACGCCTGGGCCGAGAGTGGCGCAACCGGCTGGAGCTATGACGATGTCCTGCCCTATTTCATCAAGAGCGAGGATCTGACCCCCAGCAACGAGATCGTGGTGGATCGTGACGCGCATGGCACCGGCGGCCCGCTTGGCGTGTCGGTCCGGTCGCCGGTGATTCCGGCCGCGCGCGACTTCGTCAAGGCGGCAGGCTCGGCCGGTATTCCCACCGGCGATTACAACGGGCGCGACCGGGGCGGACCGTCCGGCGTGGCCTCGCTCTTTCAGACCACGACACGCAACGGGATGCGCTCCAGCACCTACCGCGCCTTTCTGGCCGGAGAGGCCGAGGAACGTGCGAACTTGACCATCATCACCCATGCTCATGTCACGCGGGTTCTGCTGTCCGACGGTCAGGCCGATTTGACCGCGACGGGGATCGAATACAAGGATGCGGACGGCAATCTGCACCAGATCAGCGCAACCCGCGAAGTGATCCTGAGCGCGGGGGCGGTGGGTTCGCCGCAGATCCTGATGCTCTCCGGTATCGGTCCGCGCCGCGAGATCGAGGCTGTCGATCTGGAATGTCGCCACGAACTGCCCGCCGTGGGCAAGAACCTCAAGGACCATCTGCATTGCGCGCTGTTCTTCCCGGCGCCCGGTATCGGCGTGCCGATTGCCGAAGTGGGCGTATCCGCCGGGCCGGATGCCCTGCGCGCCCCGGCCGGACCCTTGCCCGCAGATCCCGCCGATGACGCAAACCTGCCCCCCGAACTGGCCGGGCTGAAGGCCGAGGCCGAGCGGCGTCTGGGGCAATGGATGGAAACCGGCGAAAGCCTTGTGTCATCCTCGCTCTATGATGCGGTGGCCTTCTTCTCGACGGGTCTGGGCGATCACCACAGCCATGACGCGCAGATCGGCTATGTCCCCTGCGGCTATGATGCGGGTCTCTTGGGCGACCGCCTCAGAATCGACCTCAAGACCTTTTTCGAGGATGCGGAAAAGACCCTCGCCCCGGATCAGGAGAACATGATCCTGCTGGCCAACCCCGTGCTGCCCCACAGCAAGGGCGAGATCGTGCTGGCAAGTGCCAACCCGGCCGATGCACCGATCATCCGCATGAACTATTTCACCGATCCCCATGACCTCAAGGTAATGGTGGCGGTGATGCGCAAGGCGCTGGAGATTGCGGAAAACTGGCCCGGCGACAAGAAGCCAGGCCCCCTGAACGTGCCGCCCGCGCTGGCGAAGAAGCACGGCTACAAACCCGGCGAACGGCCCAGCGACGCCCTGCTGGAAAACATGGCGCTGCATTATTCGACAACCGTGTATCACCTGTGTTCCACCTGCCGGATGGGCGATGTCGTGGATGCCGCGCTGCGTGTCAGCGGTATTGCCAACCTGCGCGTGGCCGATGCCAGCATCATGCCCGACATCATCAGCGGCAATACCAACGCGGCCTCGATCATGATCGGTGAAAAGGCGGCGGATATGATTGCTGCGGCACATGCCCTGCGCCGCAAACAGGCGGCCTGATCCAGCTTGGAAAAAGCGGTGCCGCCAACCCGTTCAGGAGTGGCGGCACCGCGAAAAGACCGGAAGGGGAGGAGGTCCGGTCAGATGAGAGGCTTGCAAAACCAAGCCGGGCGCGCCTCAGCGCAGGCCCAGGAACCCAAGGATAAACAGGACAATCACGACAAGGCCGACAATATAAATGATCTGGTTCATGTGATCCCAACTCCGTGTTTCGACCGCTGATCGGTCTTTTATGTGACGTGGGACGCAGCTTGCGTCCCTGTGATGTCCGCCACCGCAAGACTGGCGGCATGAGAGTAAGCCGGACCCGATTGCTCTGGCCGCCTCGCCCCCCGGCGATCAACCACTCAACGCCGCAAAGCAGGGTTCAGTTCCGTCCCTTTCCGATGCCCGAAAGACGCGGCCCTCGTCGTCATCGCGCGGCTGGCCGGTTTCCGCCGGTCGCACCCTCTTGTGGCATGGCTACGGGAACCGACCGCGTGATCCGCTCGTTTTGATCCCACGCACCGAGGGGAAAAACCGCACGGTGCACCACAGGTCTGAAAAGCCCCGTCGTCAAACCCTGCCACGGCGGGCAATCGACAAGAGTGGCAGCGATGAAGGAGAGAGAGACAATGGACGAAACACATGTGCAGCGCACCCCGACCGAGACGCAGACGACCATCCACCGCACGACCCCGCAACCCTCAGGCGGCAGCGGCGCGATCTGGTTCATACTTGGCGCATTGGTGGTCGGGGTGGTGATCATCGGGTATGTGATGGTCGGCGACGGGACAATCCCCTCGGACGCCGCCGCACCCGCAGGGGGCAACACGTCGATCAGCGTCGAGACGAATGACGCCCCCGCCCCCGCTGCTGACGCCCCGGCAGCCGACACTCAGACCGAGGCTCCGGTCGAGACGGCACCAGCACAGACGGCCCCGACCGAAACGGCTCCGGCCACGCAGAACGACTGATCCGGGATCCAGAAACCGGACCCCGCGCCGCTGTCCCGTGACAGGCGGCGCGGGATCATGTCCGAGGGTCAGTTTTTCCCGCGCATCGCTTGCAGAAGCGCCGCACCCAAGGCGCTGTTCGCATCAGCCGAGGGTGCTCCGGCAGGCTTGGCCTGCCCCGGTTTGCCAGCCTGCGCCGGCTTGCGCGGCCCCCGGTGATCCGCCCCCGGTTTGGACCCCTGTTTGGCCCCTTGTTTAGCCCCCGGGCGCGCGCGATCGGATGCCTCCTCAGCCCCGCCATCCTTGCGCATGGTCAGGCCGATGCGCTTGCGCGCGACATCCACCTCGGTCACGCGCACCTTGACCACGTCACCGGCCTTGACCACCTCATGCGGGTCTTTGACAAAACGGTCGGCCAACTGGCTGACATGCACCAGCCCGTCCTGATGCACGCCGATATCCACAAAGGCCCCAAAGGCGGCCACATTGGTCACGGTCCCTTCCAGCATCATGCCGGGGCGCAGATCCTTGATGTCATCCACCCCATCGGCAAAGCGCGCGGTGACAAAACTGGGCCGGGGGTCGCGGCCTGGTTTTTCCAGCTCGGCCAGAATGTCGCGCACGGTGGGCAGGCCGAAAGTATCATCCACGAACTGTTCCGCGCGCAATCCCCGCAGCGCGTCAGGCGCGCCCATGATGGCGCGGATGTCGCGTCCGCAGGCCTGCACGATGCGGCGCGCCACGCCATAAGCCTCGGGGTGGACGGATGTGGCATCCAGCGGCTCGACACTGTCGCGCAGCCGCAGAAAGCCCGCGCTCTGCTCGAAGGCCTTGGGCCCCAGCCCCGCCACCTTCAGCAGCGCCTTGCGCGAGGGGAAGGGGCCATTGGCATCGCGGTGACTGACGATGGCCTGCGCCAGAGACGCGCCCAGCCCTGCCACCCGCGCCAGCAAGGGGGCCGAGGCCATGTTCAGATCCACGCCCACCGCGTTCACCGCATCTTCCACCACCGCATCCAGGGCCTGCGTCAGGCGGCGCTGGTCCACATCATGCTGATACTGGCCTACGCCAATGGATTGCGGCGTGATCTTGACCAGTTCCGCCAGCGGGTCTTGCAGGCGGCGGGCAATTGACACCGCCCCGCGCAGGGACACGTCAAGATCGGGAAACTCCTTCGCCGCCAGTTCCGAAGCGGAATAGACCGAGGCCCCGGCCTCGGACACGATCACGCTGGCCGGGCGCTTGTCACTCGCAGGCAAGGCCTTCAGCGTTTCGGCCACCAGCCGTTCGGTCTCCCGGCTGGCGGTGCCATTGCCGATCGCCACCAGCTCCACCCCATGTTTGCGGATCAGTCTGACAATCTCGACCTGCGCCCCGCGCAGATCGTTCTTCGGCTGGAACGGGTAAAGCGTCGCCGTGTCCAGAACCTTGCCCGTGGCATCCACCACCGCCGCCTTCACCCCGGTGCGGATACCGGGATCAAGGCCCAGCGTGGGCCGCGGACCGGCGGGGGCCGCCAGCAACAAGTCCTTGAGGTTGCGGGCAAAGACGGCAATCGCCTCCTCATGGGCGCGCTGGCGCAATTCGCCCATCAGATCCACATACATCGACAGGCTCAGCTTGACGCGCCATGTCCAGCCGGCCGCCTTGCGCAGCCAGTCATCGCCCGGCCCGTCTCCGGTGATGCCGATGGCACCCGCCACCATGTTCACCGCCCGTGGCGCGCCCGTCTCGGGATCGGGGGCGATGTCCACTGTCACCACCTCCTCCTTGGCGGCGCGCAGGATCGCCAGCGCCCGGTGCGAGGGGATCTTGCCCCAGCCCTCGCGGTGATCGAAGTAATCCGAGAATTTGGCCCCAGCCTCTTCCTTGCCGGGCACGACCTTGGCGGTGATCAGCGCCTCGGCGCGCATGAAATCGCGCAGGCGGCCCAACAGGGTCGCGTTCTCGCTCAACCCCTCGGCCAGAATGTCGCGTGCACCCTCCAGCGCCTCTTTCACACCGGGCACCGCTTCGGACAGATACCCCTGCGCCAGCGTCTCGGGCGCGGTCCTGCGATCCGCCAGAATCGCCTGCAACAGCGGCTCCAGCCCGTTTTCCCGCGCGATCATCGCCTTGGTGCGCCGCTTGGGCTTGTAGGGCAGGTAGATGTCTTCCAGCGCGGCCTTGGTCTCGGCCCCGGCGATGGAGCGGGCCAGCGCATCGGTCAGCTTGCCCTGGTCCTTGATCGACCCCAGAATGACCGCCCGGCGCGCCTCAAGCTCGCGCAGGTATGACAGCCGGTCTGCCAGATTGCGCAGCTGCGTGTCGTCCAGGCCCCCCGTCACCTCCTTGCGGTAGCGCGCGATGAAGGGCACGGTCGCGCCCCCGTCCAGCAGGGTCACGGCAGCCGCCACCTGCGCGGGATTGGCGCTGATTTCAGTGGCGATGCTGCGGGCGATACGGTCGGCGATGTCGGTCACTGGCAAGATCCTTCGATGGTTCGGAACCGCCGTGATAGTCGCTGCGCCGCCCCGCGCCAAGTGGCCGGGAAGGATCAGCGGGGAAAATCGCCGGGGTTCAACCCCCCCCTCATGGCGCCAGCCATTGCCCGGCCCAGCCATCCGCGCGATCAAACCGCGCGCGCCGGTGCTGCGGCCCCAGATGCACGATGTCCATCGCCTGCACCGCGCAACGCAGCACGGTGAAACTGGCGGGATCAGCGGGCTTGTCATACTCCAGCGCCGCAGCAATCGGCGTGCCGGGCGCGGGCCTTGTGCCATAGCTTTGCCGCGACGGATCAGGCACCCTTGCCCATGCCTCGGCCACAGCCGCGCCGGTCAGGATCGTCACCTCGGTCATCAGGCGGATTTGCAGATGGGCCGATGCTTCCCACACATGAAGCGCCGCGCGGGGCGTCGCGCGCAGTGCCGCGACCTTGGCCGAATGCAGATCGGTATGCACCTCCAGCATTGCGGCGGCAGGATCGGCCCCGCGCAACACGACCGTTCGCGCCTCGGGCCAGCCTGCGGGCGAGACAGTGGCAAAGGTCGGATGACGCGCGGCCGCGCGGCGGTCGGCCACCCCGCGCACCAGCCGTAGCCAGACCTGTTCGCGCAAACCCTCCAACGTGGCAGCCCAGGGGTGGGGATCAGTCGTCATAGCCCGTCATCTCCAGATAGCCCACGCCGCCATGGCTGCCGCTGATTGTCACCGGCCCCTCCCAATAGGGCACCGAGGTCGCCATCCAGGCATCGGGGTTCAGTGCCGTCACTGTCACATCCACGCCCCGGTCGGGAAGGCGCACCTGCCATCCTGTCGGCACCCGCCGCCCCGCCACCTCATGCCACGCCAGCGGCGCGGCGGCAAAAGCCCCGTCAGGATAGGGCGTCGCCTGCCCATCGGCGCTGATCCATGTGGCGGCGGTGTAATCCGTGTCGCCGCGCAGGATAAACCCCATCATCTTGTCCCCCGTGTCAAAGGACAGCGAAAACCAGTCCCACCCGGTCTGATCCGCCGCCAAGGGCTGCGAAGACCATTCCCGGTCCAGCCAGGCCCGCCCCGTCACCGGAACCGCACCCTCCGGCAGGGTCAGAGTGCCCTTCAGATCAAAAAAGGGCTGCGAATAGTAGTAACTGGCCTGCCCGGCGGCCGATTTCACCGAATAGCCGTCCTGCCCGTGCCGGATCAGCGGCCCCGTCGCCGTCAAGGCCACATCATAGGCGAACTCCGCACCCGAGGCCCGCAGGCGCAGGTTGTCGAAATCCGGCCCCTCCATCGCCCAGTCGTCGATCCATGCCGCGAAAGGATCGGCCACCACACCCGCCTGTCCGATGCCCCCACGCGCCAGCCGTTCGGCCACGACATGCGCCTCGGGCGTCGTCACGGCGGCATGGCCCATCCAAAGCTGCGGCGTCTCCCACCCCTCACCATCCTGCGGGGCAAGGGCCGAGCGGAACAGCGTCCATTGCAACCCATAAGGTGTGCCGTCCGGCCCGGTCATATTGGCCGTCAGATACCACCACTCGATCCGATAGGCCGGATGCGCGCCATGATCGGCCGGAAACTCCAGCGCGCGGCCGGGCAGGGGGACAGCGAAATCATCCACCGCGGCCCCCAGCCCGGCAAAACCCTGCGCCACCGCCTGCATCGGCAGCAGAAGGGCCAGCAGCAGCGCCTTAACGTTCATGGCGAAACACTCCCAACAATTGCGCGGGCGGAATGCGCGACAACCGCCACGCGGGCCAGAGTGCGGCCAGCGCGGCCGCCAGCAACGCCAGCAGACCCAGCCGCAGATAATCCAGCGGGAACAGATACATCGGCAAGCGCCAGCCGAAGGCCTCGACATTCACCACGGCCAGCAGCGCCCAGGCGAGGGCCAGCCCCAGCGGCAGCGCCAGCGCCCCCGTCAGCGCCGCCAGCACCACGGCGCGGATCAGGTCCAGCCCCGCCAGCCTGCGCCGCGTCAGGCCCAAAGCCCAGACCGGGGCAAGCTGCGGCAGGCGCATCGCGGCCAGCGTCAGCAGGCTCATCAGGATCGCAAACCCCGCCACGGCCAGGGTCAGCACGTTCAGCGCGGTGGTGACGGTAAAGGTCCGCTCGAACACCGCCAGCGACATGGCCTTGATCGCCGCCTGATCGACCATGGCCGTCTCCGGCACACCCGCCCGTTCGCGCAGCGCGGCGCGCAGGGGATCGACCCGCGCAGGATCGGTGCGCAGCCCGAACCGCAGCGCGGTGATCGCCGGGAACTGCGCTCGGAACAGATCCTCGGTCACGATGACCTGTCCGATGGGATTGCCGTAATCGCCATAAATGCCAAGCACCGGCAGCGTCACACCCGCACCGACAGGCACCATCGCCCCCAGATCCAACCCGGCCCGGCGGTAAAGCTGTTCATTGACCAGCACACCCTCGCCCCGCGCCAGCGCATCCCAGACAGAGGGTTCCGCTTGCAGGAACTGCCAGTTGTCACGATAGGTCGCGTGATCCCGCGCGCCATAGATTTGCACCGGCAACCCCGCGACGGTCGCATCCGTGGACAGCAGGGGCAGAATGGCCTGCGCCTCTTGCGTGGCCAGCGCGATGATCGCCTCGGCCTGCGCCTGATCTGCGGCACTGACATAAAGCTCTGACGCCAGACGTTGATCCAGAAAGCCGGTAAAGGTCAGCCGGAAGGATGACACCATCGTGGATACGCCCACATTCGCCGCCATTGCCAGCATCAGGGCCATCAGTGCCAGTGACAGACCCGGCACCTGTTGGCGCGTATCGGCCCAGAACCACTGCGCCACCGGCCTGCGCGC
This sequence comes from Paracoccaceae bacterium, assembly GCA_024304855.1. Taxonomy (GTDB): domain Bacteria; phylum Pseudomonadota; class Alphaproteobacteria; order Rhodobacterales; family Rhodobacteraceae; genus Seohaeicola. The sequence goes on along the minus strand of JAMWZG010000004.1, from coordinate 12,873 downwards.
GCGCGCCTCCGCCAGCATCAGACCGCGCGCCAGAAGCGGCGGCAGCGCCAGCGCGCCCCCGATCAACAGCGCGCCCAGCATCACGAACCCGGCCACCAGCCCCTGCCCCCAAAGGGCAAGCCCGCCCGAGAGGATCAGCAGCACCAGCGCCGCGACAGACTGCACCCGCTGGCTGCGTCCCATGCCCATCGCCCGCGCCTGCCGCCCGCTCAGCAGCGGCATCCGTGCCAGCGACCATAGCGCCCCGAAGGCCGCGACGGCCGTGCCTCCCACTGCGATGGCCAGACCCGACAGCCACCACGCGGGACGCAGGCTCAGTTGCCCCGCGACATCAGCCCCGTAAAGCCCGCGCAACGTGGCCGCCACATCCGGCAGCAGCGCCGCCGCGATGACATAACCCAACCCCACCCCGATCAGGCCTGCCACCAGCGCCAGCACCGCCAGTTCCACCGCCATCAAGGCGATCAGCCGCCAGAGCGGCGCACCCAGCGCCCGCAGGGTCCGCACCATCGGGCGGCGCTGCTCAAAGGCCAGACCGATGGCCCCATGCACGATGAACAGCCCCACGGCAAAGGACAGCAGACCAAAGGCGGTCAGGTTCAGGTGAAAACTGTCGGTCAACTGCGCGATGTCGCCGCCGTCCTGCGGGGCGCTCTGGATCAGGTCGGGGGCCACTTCTGCCAGCGGCACCCGTGTCAGGGGTTGCTGCGGGGCCACGATCAGCCGGTCGATCTGCCCCGCCCGCCCCAGCAGGCGCTGGGCCAGCCCGATGTCCGTCAGCGCGGTATTCGGGGCCACATCGGGGCTGGCCACGCCCTGCGCGCCCGTGTCTGGCAGACGCGCCAGCGTCTCGGCCTGCGCGAAGATCTGGCCCGCGCCTGCCAGAAAGGCCCCCAGATCCGCGCCACTGTCCGCGCGCACCGGCCCCAATCCACCGGGGGCGGTCAACGGTTCCAGCCCGATCAGGCGCACCCCGTCCAGCCGCCCCTCGACAACCGGCGACACGGCCCAACCCGCCCGCCTGAGCGCGACATAAGTCTCCTGCGCAATCGCTCCGCCATCGCGCGCGGTGATCTGGGCGAACTGCCCCTCGCCCAATGTGGCCGCCGCCGCGTCATAGCTGGCCCGCGCCTCGGCATTGATCGCCTGCACCCCGGACCACAACGCCGTGGCCAGCGCCAGCCCCGCCAGAAGTGTCAGCAGTTGCATCGGGTTGCGCCACCAGTGGGAGGCCAGCGCCGACAGGATCGCCCCGTTCAGGCCAATACTCACGCCAAGACCCCTGCGCGCAGATGCAGGCGGCTTGGCAACATTGCGGCCAGACGCTCGGAATGGGTGACAAGGATCAGCCCCGCCCCGGTTTCCGCCACCAGATCACGCAGCAGCGCCATCACAGTGTCCGCCGTGCCCTCGTCCAGATTGCCGGTCGGCTCATCCGCCAGAACCAGCGCCGGCTGCGGGGCAAGGGTGCGTGCAATAGCGACCCGCTGTTGCTGTCCGCCCGACAATTGCTCGGGGTATTTGTGCAGATGATCCGACAGGCCCAACCGTTCCGCCAGCATCCGGTCACGGGCTGCGTCCTGCCGCCCTGCCAGCCGGGCCTGAAAGGCGATATTGGCCGCCACCGTCAGTGACGGGATCAGGTTGAACTGCTGAAAGATCACCCCCACCGTCCCGCGCCGCAGAGCGGCGCGCCCCGCATCGTCCAGCGGCGTCAGGTCCGTCCCGTCCACCGCGACCACGCCGCGATCCGCCGTATCCAGGCCGCCGATCAGATGCAGCAGCGTGCTTTTGCCCGACCCGGATTCACCCGTCAGCGCCAGCATCCCGCCCCGGTCCAGATCCAGCGACACACCGCGCAGCACCGGGGTTTCGGTGCCCGCATAGGTCTTGGTCACATCGCGCAGGCAAAGCAGCATCGCAGATCCTTGGCTGTTCCTCTGACCGCAAGGTAATGCCTTCGCGGCGAATGGAAACACCCCGCGCGCAGCCTCTGCCGCAGCGGGCGACATGACGCAGCGCCCTTTCGGGGTTGGCAAGCCGGTCTGCGCGCGGTAAGCCGCAACGCAGCGAACATGGACTTGGGTGCAATCCCCGAGTGGCTCTTCCGGCCGCCGATCCGCCGGACAAACCGAACAGGCCAGACAGATGGCATCGACACGGCCCGGCTGGGCGCATGTCGAAGATGAACGGATTGCAGATGATCTCGATTGATACGTATCGCCGCCAATGGACGGGCAATATCCGCGCCGACCTGATCGCAGGGCTTGTCGTGGCGCTGGCCCTCATCCCCGAGGCGATAGCCTTCTCCCTCATCGCGGGCGTTGATCCCAAAGTGGGACTTTACGCCAGCTTCTCCATCGCTGTGCTGGTGGCGATCACCGGCGGGCGACCGGGCATGATCTCGGCCGCGACCGCCGCGACGGCGGTGCTGATGGTCACGCTGGTCAAGGACCACGGGCTGCAATACCTGCTGGCCGCAACGGTGCTGGCCGGGCTTTTGCAGATCGTGATGGGCCTGCTGAAACTGGGCTTCGTGATGCGCTACGTCTCGAAATCGGTGATGACCGGCTTTGTGAACGCGCTGGCGATCCTGATCTTCATGGCGCAACTGCCCGAACTGGACCCCGGTCGTGTCACATGGCTGACCTATGCGCTGGTCGCGGCGGGGCTGGCGATCATCTACCTTTTCCCGCTGCTGACCAAGGCGGTGCCCTCGCCGCTTGTCACGATCATCGTTCTGACAGCGCTCGTCATGATCTTTGGCTGGGACGTGCGCACCGTGGGCGACATGGGCGCGCTGCCCGACGCGTTGCCTGTCTTCCTCATCCCTGACATCCCGCTCACGCTTGAGACGCTGATGATCATCCTGCCCTATGCCGTGGCCGTCGCTGTGGTGGGCCTTCTGGAAAGCCTGATGACACAGAACATCGTCGATGATCTGACGGACACGAAATCGGACCGCAATCAGGAATGCATCGGTCAGGGGATCGCCAATACCGCCACGGGGTTCATCGGCGGCATGGCGGGCTGTGCCATGATCGGCCAGTCCATCATCAACGTCAAATCCGGCGGGCGCGGGCGGCTGTCCTGCTTTACCGCCGGTGTGGTGCTGCTGATCCTCGTGGTCTTTCTGGGGGATCTGGTCAGCCAGATCCCGATGCCCGCACTGGTGGCGATCATGATCATGGTCTCGATCGGCACTTTCTCCTGGTCCTCGATCAAGGCGCTTCGCACGCATCCGCGTTCCTCCTCCATCGTGATGATCGCAACCGTCGCGACGGTGGTCTACACCCATAACCTTGCCATTGGCGTGCTGGTGGGCGTTCTGCTGTCGGGCATCTTCTTCGCCGCCAAGATTGCGCAGCTGTTCAAGGTCACATCGACCATCTCATCCGATGGGCGGCAGCGCAGCTATGTGATCGAAGGGCAGATGTTCTACGGCTCGGTCGAGGATTTCATGAACGCCTTCGATTTCAGGGAGGCGCTGGACAAGGTCATCATCGACGTCAGCCGCGCCCATATCTGGGACATCTCCTCGGTGCAGGCGCTTGACATGGCAGTCCTCAAGTTCCGCCGTGAGGGGGCCGAGGTCGAGATTGTCGGCATGAACGAAGCCACGGAAACCATCGTGGACAGGCTGGCCATCCATGACAAACCCGGTGCCATCGACAAGCTGATGGCGCATTGAGAGAGAGGAGCGGAGGATGACACAGGACACCCGCAAGATTGTCGCCCTCGTCGATGGCTCGGCCTATGCCGCATCGGTCTGCGATCACGCCGCATGGATCGCCGCGCGCACGGGCGCGCCGGTCGAATTGATCCACGTTCTTGGCCGCCGCGACTTGCCCGCCAGCAACGACCATTCCGGCACGATCAAGCTGGGCGCGCGCACGGCTCTGCTGGAGGAACTGGCCGCGCTCGACGCGCAGCGGGCCAGGCTCATCAGCCACCGGGGCCGCGCCATCCTCGAGGATGCCCGCAGCATTGTGGAAAGCGCCGGCGTGACAGAGGCCACCACGCGGCTGCGCCATGGCGACCTTGTCGAAGCCGTGGCCGAGGTCGAGGGCGATGCCCGCGTCATCCTGATCGGCAAACGCGGCGAGGCGGCGGATTTCGCCAAGGGCCATCTGGGCTCGAACCTTGAACGCATCGTGCGCGCCAGCCACAAGCCGGTTGTCGTCGCCTCTCGCGCCTTCCGGCCCATCTCGAAGGTGCTGGTCGCCTATGACGGCGGCGCCTCGGCGATCAAGGCCGTGGATCACATCGCCCGCAGCCCGTTGTTTCAGGGGCTGACGGTGCATGTCGTCACTGTCGGCACCGCCACGCCCGAGGTCAGGAAAGGGTTGGAGGAGGCGCAGGCCCTTCTGCGCGCCGCCGGACTTGAAGCGGACACGGCCATCTTGCCGGGCCAGCCCGACACCGCGCTGGGCAAGCTGGTCGAAGAGGCGCAGTTCGACATGCTGGTGATGGGCGCTTACGGCCATTCCCGCATCCGCAGCCTGATCATCGGCTCGACCACGACCGCCATGATCCGCTCCTGCAAGGTGCCCGTCGTTCTGATGCGGTAGTGCCGGCCAAGCAGGGGCTTGCACCTTCCCGCCCGGCTTGGCAGCTTGCCAGCAACGGCATCCCGTTGGGGGAGGGCCAGAGGATACTGGCCCGATGATGCAGACACGCCCCCTGATACCAGCCCGGCCAAGGTGCCAAACCGCATGAGCGCGACGCTTGCCCGTCCCTGGCTGGTTCTGACCGGCCTTGCCCTCGGGGTGACTGTCACCAACGGGTTCGCGCGTTTCGCCTATGGCCTGATCCTGCCCGCGATGAAATCCGAAATGGGCTGGACCTATGCGCAGGCGGGCTGGCTGAACACAGCCAATGCCATGGGCTATATCGCAGGGGCGCTGCTGACCATGGCGCTGATCCGGCATATCCCGCCGACGCGGCTGTTCGCCATCGGTCTGGTCGCCACGACGCTGGCGCTGCTGGCCACCGGGCTTTACGCCGCGCTCTGGTGGCAGACGGTCTGGCGCATCGTCGCAGGTGTCGTGGGGGCGATGTCCTTTTCCACCGCCGGTGCGCTGGCGGCGGGTCTGTTTCAGGGCGATCCGCGCCGCAACGCGCTGGCCATCGCGATCCTGTTCGGATCGGGAGGCGGTCTGGGGATCGTGCTGGCAGGTGCCGCGCTGCCCCTGATGCTTGACGCCTGGGGGCCATCCTCCTGGCCCTATGGCTGGATCGTGATCGGCGCGATGAGCCTGTCCTTCGTGCCCCTCGGTCTCTGGGCCGCGTTTCAACTGCGCGCGCCCGTTCAGACACAGGGCAAGCCCGTGCCACTGCCCGTCCGCCGGATGCTGCCGGAACTGATGGGATACGCGGGCTTCGGTCTGGGTTACATCGTCTACCTCACCTTCCTGTCGGCCTGGATGACCGAACAACAAGCCAGCGCCCCCTTCATCGCGCTGGTCTGGGTGGTGCTGGGCGGCAGTATCTGCATTTCGCCACTGGTCTGGCGGCCGGTTCTGGCGCGCTTTGCCTCGGGCCTGCCGCTGGCCATGATCCTGACAGGGATCGCCATCGGATCGGCCCTGCCGGTGCTGCTTCCGCAAGGCCCGGTTCTGCTGATCTCCGCCGTGGTATTCGGCCTGTCGGTCTTCATGGCCCCCGGCGCCGTCACCAGTTTCGCCCGTCAGAACCTGCCGCCTGAGAGCTGGGGCCGCACCATCAGCCTGTTCACGGTCGTCTTTGCCGTGGCACAGACCGCCGGCCCCTATGGCGCGGGTCTGGTAGGCGATCTGGCGGGCAATATCGGCATCAGCCTGCTGGCGGCCTCCGGCCTGCTGCTGATCGGCGCGCTGGCCGCCCTGATGCAGCGCCCCTTGGCGGACCGCCCCTAAAGACAGAGGTCGCGCGGGCGGTTCTCCAGGATACCTTCCATCGAGAAGAGCCCCGTCACGGTGGTGAAATCGAACCCCGTGATCAGGCATCCATTAAAATGACCGACGGCCGAAACCTCAATTAAAAAACGGTTAACCTTTGAGTGCTAGTTAATGAGAAATTTTAAACTGATTTGAAAAGGAGCGACTCGTGAGGAAAATGCTAATCGCCGCCAGTGTTGCAATAGGGTGCGCATCACCCGCGCTTGCGCTTGATGGTCGTGTGGTTGGACTTGGCGGCACCGATCAAGTGTTTGTCTGGAAGTCCAAGGATGCGCAAAGCGAGGCAATGAGCTTGATCCAGGGAAATGTTCATAAAACCAACCCTGGTTTGGTGGCCAAGCTACTTTCTTGCATCGTCCCAAGTGGAACAACTGCAATCATCACAGATGCGGGCTTTGCAACGCATGACATCATGATCACTTCCGGTCCGAATGCCGGATGCAGAGGGAACATACCCATGGAAAGTTGGGATTAAGAGCGAAAGGGAGGATCTGACTTTTGCACCTGTTCGTTGATGCTAGACGTTTCAGGGATACATTGCGTCTGGCGGCTTTGGCCGCCCTGATGCAGCGCCCCTTGGCGGACCGCCCCTAAAGATAGAGGTCGCGCGGGCGGTTCTCCAGGATACCTTCCATCGAGAAGAGCCCCGTCACGGTGGTGAAATCGAACCCCGTGATCAGGCGTTGATAGAACTGGTCATAGCCGCGCATCCCCCGGCACACGACCTTGAGCATGTAATCCCAATCCCCGCCGATCCGGTAGAAATCTACCACCTCCGGCAGGCTTTTGACGTGGCGGGCGAAAACCTCGGCCCAGTCTTTCGAATGGTGGCTGGTGCGGATCATCACAAAGACAGTCAGATCCATGCCCAGCCGCGACAGATCCACCGTCACCCGCGCATTGCTGACAAGCCCCGAGGCTTGCAGCCGCTGCAACCGCCGCCAGCAGGCATTCTGCGACAGGCCCACGCGATCCGCCAACTCCCGCTGCGACAGCGACGCGTCGTCTTGCAGGCTGGTCAGTATTTTCAGATCAAAACTATCTAACTGCTCCATAAATCAGATCATATGACACAATAATTCAGGTGAACAGCCAAATATTTGGGTAAATTCCTGCGCCCGGCTGCGTTATCCTCCCTCTAGCGAACAGGAGGGATCATGCGCGATCTGACAGGCATCACCACATCACCCATCGAAGGCTTCCGGGCATCCCTGATGACCCGGGACCATCTGGCCGACCTGCGCGCGGGCCTGATCGGTGAAGGCGTCATGATCGACGGTCCCTGCGGGCAAAAACCGCTGGTCTATGCCGATTACACCGCATCCGGGCGCGCCCTGATGCAGGTGGAACGCTTCGTGATGGAGCAGGTGCTGCCCTTCTACGCCAACAGCCATACCGAGGCGTCCTTTTGCGGCGGTGCCATGACCCGGATGCGGGCCGAAGCGCGCGCGACCATCGCGCAGGTCTGCGGCGCGGGGCCGGATCATGCGGTGATCTTCTGCGGGGCAGGGGCCACGGCGGGGATCAACCGTCTGGTGGCGCTTCTGGGGGCGGATGACCGCACCACACCTGTCCGCGTGATCCTTGGCCCCTACGAGCATCACTCCAACATCCTGCCATGGCGCGACAGCGGGGCCGAGGTTGTGACCCTGCCCGAAGCCCCCGCAGGTGGCCCTGACCGGGCTGCACTGGCCGATGCACTGGCCAGCGCCCCCGGCCGCGTGATCTGCGCCTTTTCCGCCGCGTCCAACATCACCGGGATCGTGGCCGATGTCGAAAGCCTGACCCGTCAGGTCAAGGCGGCAGGCGCGATCATGGTCTGGGATTACGCGGGCGGCGGGCCCTACCTGCCGATCCACATGACCCCTGCCCCCGATGCGCCCATCGACGCCATCGTGACATCGCCGCATAAATTCACCGGCGGGCCGGCCGCATCAGGCGTGATGATCCTGCGCCGCGATGCGGTGCGCAGCCGGACGCCGACATGGCCGGGCGGTGGCACGGTCCGCTTCGTCTCGCCCAGCAGCCACGATTACAGCAGCAGCCTTGAAGCGCGCGAGGAGGCGGGCACCCCCGATGTCATCGGCGATATCCGCGCCGCACTGGCCTTTGCCGTCAAGGATGCGATCGGCACCGACACGATCACCGCCCGCAACCACGCACTTGTCGCCAAAGCCGAGGCGCGCTGGCGCCACCATCCCCGGATCGACCTGTTGGGGCCGAACCTGCCCGACCGCCTGCCGATCCTGTCCTTCCGTATCCGTGACGGGCAGGGCGGGCATATCCATCAGCAACTTGTCACCCGGATGCTCAGCGATCACTACGGCATTCAGGCGCGCGGCGGATGCGCCTGCGCCGGACCCTATGTGCATGACCTTCTGGGGATCGACGCCGCGACTTCCGACACTCTGCGCGACGCGATCCTGTCGGGGCAGGAGGTGGCGAAACCCGGTTTCACCCGCCTGAACCTGAGTGTGCTGATGACCGACAGCAAGGTGGATTTCATTCTGGACAGCCTCTGTGATCTGGCCGACCGCGCCAGCGGTCTTGTGACGCTGTACGAATGCGATCCGCGCCGCGCGATCTTTTCCCCCAAGGCCATGCCTGCGTGACCGTCTGACCACGACAGGCTTGCAACCCGCACCGGAATAGCACAGCTTCGCAGACATGGTCCCCATGGGCGGCCATGTCTGCTGTCTTGTGTATCGGTAATGCGTGGTTGTGGTCGGGTGGACAAAGAATTCAGAATTGACATCAATGGCTTGTGTCGCTTCTCCTATCCTTTCGCGCTGGGGGCTTTCGATGGCACCCACAAGACGATGGAGGATCTGCGCGCCTCTCTTTATGCCGAAGCACGGCTGCGGGAACGGATCTTCATCTTCGCCAACATCTTCCTGCCGCCGTTGCGGCAGCAGACCGACCCGGATTTTGCCGTCTCGGTTCTGGTGGGCGATCGGATGCCGCTCGCCTTTCTGAACCAGCTTCGCGTCCTGACGGATGCCGTGCCGGGCGTGCAGCTTGTGATCGAGCCGGAAGGCCAGGACCCCAAGGATCTGTGCACCCGCATCTTCCGCCGTATGCGGCGGCCCGGCACCGATCTGGTCGGAGAGTTCCGTCTGGACGATGATGACGCCGTCGCGCTGGATTTCGTCGCGCGGTCACGACAGGCCGGGCAGGATTTCCGCGTGCCGATCATCGAGCGTGGCGTGGCCGGTGTCGATTTCCCCGCCGGCGCCTTCGTCTATTTTCTGGACGACGGCATTGTGATCCGGCGCCTCGTCAAGGCGCATCTGTCCTGTGGGCAGATCATCTTCCTGCGGCCGCAATCCTCGAAAAGTGCGATCAAATATCACCATTACCGGATGTGGCAGAAGAACCTCTATATCAGCCTGCCACAAGAGATGATGTATCTGCGATCCGTCCACAGCCACAACGTCAGTGGGGTAGAGAAGATCGTCAAGACCAAGGACGTGATCCGCGCATCAGAAAGCCAGATCGACAGCATGATCAAGGCGCGTTTCGGCATTGATCCCGTTGCTTTGCGCGAGGGCTGGACAGATCTGCATCCATGATCTGCCGCATCCTTGATCGGGCAATGACCACCTGCCGCTGACCCATCCGCGACCGGAGCAGAGGAGGTCATCTTTTTCATCCGCCTCTCGCTCCGGGCCTTGATTGCCGCCGCAACAGGGATCACAAATGGCACAAGACGTTGTTTAATCACAAACAACTTTCCCGCGAAATCAACAGGAGCTTTCCCATGCCCGCACTGTTCCCGACCACGCGCATCCTCTCTGCCGCCACGGCCATCACCCTAGGCCTGACTTCAACCATCGCCGCCGCCGAGACCGTGACCTGGCGCTTCAACAACAACTACGCGCCGACCCGTCCCGAATCCGCCCATATCCGCACCTTCGCCGAGAATGTCGCGGCCAATTCCGGCGGCAATTTCACGATCAACGTGATCGAAGGCGGCGGCATGAACCTCAAGGATGCGGATGCCCTGCGCTGGATGCAGACGGGCACGCCGGAAATCGCGTTCATCTGGCCCACTTTCATCGGCCGTGACGCGCCCGATCTGGCCAGCCTTTACGTCTACGGCTCGGTCTCGACCGCCGAGGAACATCTGCGCGCCCTGCCCGCCGTCGAAGAGGCGCTGACGACCGGCTTTGCCGAGCGCAACATCCCCGTGGTGGGCTTCATGGCCCTGCCGATGATCGACGCCTCGCTCTTCTGCCGCGAACCCGTGCAGACGCTGGACGAGCTGAAGACCCGCAAGCTGCGCGTCGGCTCGCGCGAGCAGGTGGAAACCTTCACCGCGCTGGGCGTGGCTGCACAGATCGTGCCGCAGAACGAACTCTATGCCGCGCTGCAAACCGGCGTGGTGGATTGCGCGCTTTATGCCGCGCGCTTTGCCAAGTCGATCTCGCTGCAAGAGGTGGCGAAACACGCGGTCTATACCGGCTTTCCCTTCCCGCCCGCGCCCTATGCCATCGTCGCCCACAAGGCCACGCTGGAGGGGCTGAGCGCCGAGAACCGCGAAGCCCTGGACAAGGCGCTGGTCACGCTCAAGGAGGATTCGTTCCAGTTCGACGGTGACGCGGCTGCGGAAACCGCCGCCCGTGCCGATCTGACAGCGGCGGGTGTGACCTGGTATGACGATTTCAGCGAGGCTGACGTGGCCGCCATCCGCGAGGCGGCATCGGCCACATGGCTGAAACTGTCCGAGGAAGGCGGCGCGGCCGCCGTGGCTTACCGCGAAAAGATCCTCGCGCTGATCAACCAGTAAGGCCGGGGTCAGTGACCTTGCCGGAACGGATCGACCGGGTGATCCTGTGGATCACCCGTGCCCTTGGGGCGCTGGGTGCGGCCTGTATTGCGGGCATGGCTGCGCTGACCGTGCTGGCCGTGGTGATGCGCTATGCCTTTGGCGCACCCTTCGCCTTTACCGAGGATCTGGCCGGGCTGATGCTGGTCAGTGCCGTGTTTCTGGGAATGCCCTATGCGCTGGCCACCCATGCCCATATCCGTGTGAACCTGCTCTATGATCGCAGCCGGGCTGGCGCGCGACGCGCACTGTTCCTGCTGGGGCAACTGGTGTTTCTGGCCTTTGCCGCCGTGTTTTTCCGCGATGCGCTGGCCGATCTGAACCTGACCCTGATGCTCAACCTCAAGACCGAGGTGGCGCGGATACCGCTTGCCCCTTTCGTGGGGATGATGGCGGTCGGTGTGGCACTGGCGGCACTGGTGGCCGCATGGCAGATGCTGCGCCCGCCTCCCGCAGGGATGGCGGCCCCCGACATGCCCGAGAAAGGCTTTGACGCATGATCTGGCTGGCGATGGGCGGCACGCTTCTGGGCACGGTGCTGACCGGGGCGATTCTGGGCGCATCATTGGGCCTGACCGGGTTCGTCATCCTGCATGTCTGGTCAGGCGGGGCCACCAGCCTTGGCGTGCAGGCGGTCTGGAACACGTTCAACAGTTTCACCCTGACGGCGATCCCGCTGTTCATCCTGCTGGGCGAACTCCTCGTGGCCTCGGGCCTGGCGCGCGGCGTCTACCGCGCCATGTCGCCTGTCTTTGCCCGCCTGCCGGGCGGCTTGCTGCACACGAATATTGCGGTCTGCGGCCTGTTTGGTGCCGTCAGCGGATCGTCCATGGCCGTGGCCGCCGCCGTGGGATCGGTGGCTTACCCCGAACTGACCCGCCGCGGCTATGACAAGGCCACGGTCGTGGGCAGCCTTGCAGGGGGCGGCACGCTGGGCCTGCTGATCCCGCCCAGCCTCAGCCTGCTGATCTATGGCGCTTTCACCGAAACCTCGATCGGCAAGCTGTTTCTGGCAGGGCTCATCCCTGGCGCTCTGGCAGCCCTGCTGTTCATGCTCTGGATCGCCGTCGCGTCATGGCGCAACCCGGCGCTGACCCCCGAACCCAAACCCGAGATCGGCCTTGGCCGCGCCCTGCTGGGTCTGGTGCATATCTGGCCGCTGCTGGCCCTGATCGGGGCCGTTCTGGGAAGCCTGTTCGCGGGGCTGGCCACCCCCACGGAATCGGCCGGTGTGGGTGTCCTTGGCGCCATTGTCATCGGCTTTCTGGCCGGCGACCTGACCCTGCGCGGCATCCTGCAAGCCCTGATGAACACGCTGACCACCTTCTGCGTGATCGGCATGGTCTTCATGGGGGCCGTGATCCTGGCCCAATCCATCAGCGTGCTGGGCCTGCCGCAGGAACTTCTGCGCGGTGTCGAAGGGTTGGGGATCGGCCCCTTGGGCATCCTTGGCCTTGTCGTGCTGCTCTATATCGTGATGGGCACCATCTTCGACGGGCTGTCGATGATGATCATGACCCTGCCCATCGTGTTCCCGCTGCTGGTGGGTCTTGGCTATGATCCGGTCTGGCTGGGCGTGCTGATCACCCTGCTGATCGAGATCGGGATGCTGACCCCGCCTGTCGGCATGAACCTCTATGTCCTGACCGGCATGACCAACGGGCAGGTCAAACTGGGGCAGGCGGCGGTGGCGGCCTTGCCCTATTGGCTGGCGCTCTTGCTGCTGATTGCCTTGATCGTGGCCTTTCCCGGCAGCGTCACCTGGCTGCCCAGCCTCGTCTCATTGTAAGGAGAACGCCCATGCCCGCCTTTCTGGACCGTGCCCGCGCGCAAACCCTGATGGCCGAGGCCGGGATCGACGCGCTGATCCTGCTGTCGCCCGAGGCGTTCCGCTATGCCACGGGTGCCCCCGCCGGTGTGGCGACCATGTGGCGCAGGGCAGGGGCCGTGGCCGCGCTGGTGCCTGCTGACGCGGGCCTGCCCGAAATGGCCGTGGCCAGCGACCTTTTCGCGCCCACATTCCGCGCCGCCAGCCATATCACCGACCTGCGCGAAAGCCCCATCTGGGTCGAGGCGCTGGATCAGGCGGGTGGCATCGACCAGGGT